>NZ_BAABIG010000020.1:0-103909 GCF_039542605.1 Streptomyces ziwulingensis | reverse complement strand
GCTCGCCATGGACCACCTCCTCGGCGTCCGGGCCTGACATCACTTCCCCGCGGGTCGGCCGGTGCCCGCGAACCTCATCCCCTCCCCCGCGTGACGCAGTGGTCGCGCGGGCGGGCCGGCACCCCCTCGCACCCAAGGGCATCCACCGTGACAGCACACCCTCCGGCCGCCGCGCGCCGCGGACGCTCGCGCAGAGCCGTCGTCCCGCTCGCCGCCGTCGGCGTCCTGATCGCAGGGGCGGCACTGACCGGCTGCGGTCAGCAGCGCGACCCCGACGTGTACACCGTGATGAACTCCTCCACCGACGAGTCGTACCACCGCTGGGACGCCGAGGCGATGGCCCGCTGCTCCGCGCAGTTGGGCGTCACCGTCGAGCAGCAGAGCGTCCCGGCGGCGCAGGTGATGACGAAGGCGCTGCGCATGGCGTCCTCCAAGTCCCTGCCGGACATCGTCCAGTTCGACGCCTCCGAGATGCCGACCTTCGCCGACGCCGGCGGTCTGGTCGACCTCAAGTCGCTGGGCATGAGCACCCGGGACATCCCCGACGGCATCGTCGACTTCGGCTCGTACAAGGGCACGTACTACGGCGCCGCACGGTCCGTGAACACGCTCGCGCTCTTCTACGACAAGGACCTCCTCGACGAGGCCGGTATCGCGGTCCCCACCACCTGGGACGAGATGCGCGCGGCCGCGAAGAAGCTCACCCAGGGCAAGCGGTACGGGCTCGCGCTGAGCGCGGGCGGCGCGGAGGACGGCGTCTTCCAGTTCACGCCGTTCATGTGGTCCAACGGCGGTGACGAGACGAAGCTCGACACCCCGCAGGTCGCCGGGGCCCTGGACTACTGGAAGGACCTGCTGAAGGACGGTTCGCTGTCGAAGTCGACGGTCAACTGGACCCAGGCGGACGTCAACGACCAGTTCATGGCCGGCAACGCGGCGATGATGATCAACGGTCCGTGGCAGGTGGAGACGTTGAACACGGACAAGTCGCTGCACTGGGAGATCGCGCAGATCCCGGTGCCGAAGGCGGGCGAGGACTCGGTCGGCCCGCTCGGCGGCGCCGTGCTCACCGTGCCCAACACCGGCGACGAGCGGCGGGAGAAGACGGCCGCCGACATCGTGACCTGCCTCTCCAGCCAGAAGGAGCAGCTCACCTACGCACTGAACAGTTGGATGGTCCCGGCCAACGCGAAGGCCGCCGAGGTGTGGCGCAAGCGGGTGCCCGAACTGGACGCGCTCGCCGACCAGGTGGCCGCCGCCCGCTCGCGTACCGCCAAGCTCGGCGCCGGCTGGTCGGGCGTCTCGCTCGCCCTGCAGAGCGCTTTCCAGTCCGCCCTGACCGGCCAGTCCAGCGAGGCCGCCCTGAAGCTCGCCCAGCAGCGGGCCACGAGCGGGAACTGAGGTTGAGCGCCATGACCACATCGACCGTCACCGCCTCGGCGTCCGGCAAGGACGCCGAGGCGGGCAAGGCCGGCCGGGCCACCGCGCCGGACCCGGCCCGTCTGCGCCGCCGGCGCCGACTCACGCAGTGGGGGTTCGTCGCCCCCGCCGTCGCCTTCATGCTGCTGTTCTTCGGCTACCCGCTCGTCCGCAACGTCGTGATGAGCTTCCAGCACTACACCCCGAAGACGTTCTTCACCGGTGAGTCCCCGTTCAACGGGGGCGACAACTGGTCGAACGTCTTCCAGGACGCCCTGTTCGGCAAGGCGCTCTGGCACACCCTGGTCTTCACGGCCGGATCGCTGCTCGGCCAGTTCTGCATCGGCCTGGCGCTCGCGGTCTTCTTCAGCCGCCGGTTCCCGCTCAACGGGGTGCTGCGCTCGCTGATCCTGCTGCCGTGGCTGGTGCCCATGGTGGTCTCCGGCATCGTGTGGCGCCGCATCCTGGACCAGGACACGGGGGTGCTCAACTCGTTCCTGGACACCCTCGGCCTCGGCGGTCACACCCCGTGGCTGACCAGCCCGCACATGGCGCTGCTCTCGGTGATCCTGGTCAACATCTGGATCGGCATCCCGTTCAACATGGTCATCCTGTACGGCGGTCTCCAGGAGATCCCGCGGGAACTGCACGAGGCGTCCGCGCTGGACGGCGCCTCCGCCTGGCGGACCTTCCGTTCCGTCACCCTGCCGATGCTCAAGCCGGTGGTCACGGTGGTGCTGGTGCTGGGCTTCATGTCGACGGTGAAGATCCTCGACCTGATCCTCGCCCTCACCGACGGCGGCCCCGCCGACTCCACGCAGACGCTGGGCACGCTCACCTACCAGAACTCCTTCGTGCAACTGGACTTCGGCGCGGGCGCGGTCGTCGGCAACGTACTCATCCTGATCTCCGCCGTGTTCGCGGTGTTCTACCTGCGGGCCAACCGCACCGAGGGGAAGTGACGTCATGGCCTCTCCCACGTCCACGCAGACGTCCACCGGCCAGGCGTCCACCGGCGCGGCGTCCGCCCGTTCCAAGCGCCGCCTGGGCTCCACCGTCGCCGGTGTGGTCATCCTGTGCGTGATGCTCTTCCCGCTGTACTGGATGCTCAACACCGCGCTCCAGCCGGAGGCGGGCCTGCTCGCCGTCGACCCGGTGCCCAGCGGCATCGACCTCTCCGGCTTCTCCAAGGCCATCAGCGACCAGGGCGGTCACCTGCTGACCTCGCTGGCCGTCTCGCTCGGCGCGGTCGTGATCTGCCTGGCGATCGCGGCGCCGGCGGCCTACGGACTCGCCCGGTTCGGGCTGCGCGGCTCCAGGACCATCGTCTTCGGCACACTGATCACCCAGATGGTGCCGGGCATCGTCATCGCCAACGCGCTCTACAACTCGTACGTCGATCTGGGCCTGGTCAACTCCTACTTCGGCCTGATGCTGGCGGACGCCTCGCTCGGCATCCCGTTCTCCATCGTGCTGATGCGCTCCTTCATGGTGTCGATCCCCGGTGAGGTGATCGAGGCCGCGCAGATGGACGGCGCCGGGCCGGTGCGGACCTTCGTCAAGGTCGTCCTGCCGATGAGCCGCAACTCGCTGATCACCTCGGGGCTGTTCGCCTTCCTGTTCTCGTGGAGCGACTTCATGTTCGCGCTCACCCTGAACACCACCGACGAGGTCAAGCCGGTCACGCTGGGCATCTACCAGTACATCGGCGCGCACGTCGGCGACTGGGGTTCGGTGATGGCCGCCGCCGTGCTCTCCGCGATCCCGGCGGCGATCCTCCTCGTCCTCGCCCAGAAGTACATCGCCGCCGGCATCACCGGCGGGTCCGTCAAGTGACCACCCCGACACAAGTGACCACCCCGAGAACGGAAATGGGCCCCACCGCATGACTGACTTCCCCGGCTTCCCGCCCGGCTTCGTCTTCGGCGCCGCCACCGCCTCGTACCAGATCGAGGGCGCGGCCCGGGAGGACGGCCGCGGTCCGTCGATCTGGGACACCTACAGCCACACCCCGGGTCTGACGGCCAACGGCGACACCGGTGACGTGGCCTGCGACCACTACCACCGCTACCGCGAGGACGTGGCGCTCCTGCGCGACCTGGGCGTGGACTCCTACCGCTTCTCGATCGCCTGGCCGCGGATCGTGCCGGACGGGTCGGGTCCGGTGAACGCCAAGGGGCTGGAGTTCTACTCCCGCCTCGTCGACGAGCTGCTGGAGGCGGGCATCGAGCCGGCCGCCACCCTGTACCACTGGGACCTGCCGCAGGCCCTGGAGGACCGGGGCGGCTGGCGGGTGCGGGAGACGGCGGAGCGGTTCGCCGAGTACACGGCGGTCGTCGCCGGGCACCTGGGCGACCGGGTGCCGCGCTGGATCACCCTGAACGAGCCGTGGTGCAGTTCCTTCCTCGGTTACTCCATCGGCCGTCACGCCCCCGGTGCCAAGGAGGGCCGGGGGGCGCTGGCCGCCACCCATCACCTGCTGGTCGGACACGGCCTCGCGGTCGAGGCGCTGCGGGCGGCCGGGGTGCGCGAGGTCGGCATCACACTCAACCTGGACCGCAACCTGCCCGCCACCGACTCCCCCGCCGACCTGGCGGCGGTGGTCCGCGCGGACACCCAGCACAACCTGGTGTGGACCGAGCCGATCCTCGCGGGCCGCTACCCGGCCACCGAGGAGGAGACCTGGGGCGAGCTGATCACCGAGGCCGACTTCCGCCGGGAAGGCGACCTGGAGCTGATCTCCCGGCCGCTGGACTTCCTCGGCATCAACTACTACCGGCCGATCGTGATCGCCGACGCCCCGCACCGCGAGCCCGACCCGGCGCTGCGGGTGGCCACCGACAACCGCTACGAGGAGGTCAGGCTCCCCGGGGTGCGGCACACCGCGATGGACTGGCCGGTGGTGCCGGAGTCCTTCACCGACCTGCTGGTGCAGTTGCGGAGCGAGTACGGCGACGCGCTGCCGCCGGTCCACATCACGGAGAACGGCTCGGCGGAGGACGACACCGTCTCCGCCGACGGCGCGGTGCGCGACACCGACCGGGTGGAGTACCTGCGCGGCCACCTCACCGCGCTGAAGGCCGCCATCGACGCGGGCGTGGACGTACGCGGCTACTACGTGTGGTCGCTGCTGGACAACTTCGAGTGGGCGTACGGCTACGACAAGCGGTTCGGCATCGTGCGGGTGGACTACGACACGCAGCAGCGCACGCCGAAGGACAGCTACCGCTGGTACCAGGAGCTGATCGCCGCACATCGGTGAGACCGGCTTGAGGTGCCTGGGGGGGCGGTTCGGTCCCCCAGGCACCCTCCAGGCCCCCCAGGCACCCTCCAGGCCCCCTCCAGGCCGCCGTCCAGCCCCTTCAGGCCGTCACCTCGCCGCCCGTTCCGCGTACGCCGCCGGGTCCTCCAGCACCTCGCGTACGATCACGCCGGCCGCGCCCCGGGCCGCGTCCCCCAGCGGGGAGGCGGCCCGCAGCCGTTTGCCGCCCTCGGTCCACAGGCCCGACACCACCCGCAGCGCGAGTTCGCGTTCGACGGCGGGCGCCAGCCAGTCCATCAGCTCCCGGTAGGCGCCGCCGAGCATGACCGCGTCGGGGTCGAAGAGGTTCACCGCGCCGGAGACCACGACGCCCAGTTGCCGTCCGGCCCGCTCGATCGCGGCCAGCGCGGCCGGTTCGCCCCGGCGGGCCCGGCGGCCGAGTTCGAAGACACCCGGCACGCCCGCGTCGGCGTCGATGCCGGCCGCCCGCAGCAGGGCGGCCTGACCGGCGTACTGCTCCAGGCAGCCCCGGGCGCCGCAGCGGCACAGCGGTCCCTCGGGGTCGACCACCATGTGCCCGATCTCCCCGGCGAAGCCGTGCGCGCCGCGCAGCAGGTCGCCCTTGAGCACCAGGGCGCCGCCGACGCCGATCTCGCCGGTCAGGTAGAGGAAGCTGCGTACGCCCTCGGTGCCGGCGCCGAACCACAGCTCCGCGAGAGCGGCGGCGTTGGCCTCGTTGTCGGAGCTGACCGGCAGCGCGCGGTGGGCGGGGCGCAGCGCGAGGAGCGCCTGCGCGAAGAGACCCTCGACGGCGACCCGCTGCCAGCCGAGGTTCGGGGCCTGGCGGACGCTGCCCCCGGTGACCAGGCCGGGCAGCGCCACATGGACACCGGCCGGCAGCAGGTCCTGCTCGGCCGCCGATCCGGCGGCGCGGGCGGCCAGCCCGGCCGCGTGGGCGAGCACCTCCGAGGGCGCGACGCCCCGGTTGTCGACGTGTTCGACCACGCGGACCCGGTCGGTGCCGGCCAGGTCGACGACGCACACGGCGATGTAGTCGATGTTGATCTCGACGCCGAGGCCGGCGGGGCCGGAGCGGGCCACCTTCAGGACGGTGCCGGGCCGCCCCGCCTGGCCGCTGCTGGTCTTGCCGCCCTCCGAGACGAAGCCGTGCTCCAGCAACTGCTCGACCAGGGACGACACCGCGGCCCGGGTCAGCCCGACGTGCGCGGCGATACCGGCCCGGGTCGCCTCCCCCACGTCGTGCACGGCTCTCAGGACGAGGCTGAGGTTGTGCCGTCGTACCGTGGCCTTGTCGGCCTTCGGCTCCAGGGGGGTCAGGTGGTTCTTCATCGTGGTGTCGAGCGTATGCGACGCCCGGCCCGACGCACCGCGCGCCCGCCCGGGCTCCCTCGCCGGGCACTCCGACACGACACCCCGGGCCCTGCGGGGCGTTCTTGCCGGCGTCCTACGGACGCTCCTACGCTCACTTTGTGCCGCAGATAAACAAAGCCTGTTCGCACAGCGCCGTGCCGGGCCCCCGCAGCGACCTGGTCCGGCTCCGTGCCGCCTTGACGGCCTTCTTCGCCCTCGACGGTTTCATCTTCGCCGGGTGGATCGTCCGGATCCCCGCCATCAAGGAGCAGACCGGCGCCTCCGCGAGCACCCTGGGGCTGGCGCTGCTCGGCGTCTCGGCCGGCGCCGTCGTCACGATGACCCTCACCGGGCGGCTCTGCCGCCGCTGGGGCAACCATCCCGTCACCGTCGTCTGCGCCGTCCTGCTCTGCCTGAGCGTCGCCCTGCCACCGCTCACCCACTCCGTGCTCGCCCTGGGCGCCGTCCTGCTGGTCTTCGGCAGCGCCTACGGCGGAATCAACGTGGCCTTCAACAGTGCCGCCGTCGACCTGGTGGCCGCGGTGCGCCGGCCCATCATGCCGAGCTTCCACGCGGCGTTCAGCCTCGGCGGCATGATCGGCGCGGGGCTCGGCGGACTGGTCGCCGGGTGGCTGGCGCCCGTGTGGCACCTGCTGGGCCTGACCGTGGCCGGCCTGCTGGTCACGCTGGTCGCGGGCCGCGTACTGCTGCGCATCGCGCCGCCCGGGCCGCCCGGGCCGCCCGGGCCGCCCGTACCGTCCGTACCGTCCGTGCCTTCTGTGCCTTCTGTGCCTCTTGGGACGCCCCGTCAGGACCTGGCCCCGCGCCGCCCGGACCGCCGGGCCCGGCGTCTCGTGCTCACCTTCGGCCTGATCGCCCTGTGCACCGCGTACGGCGAGGGGGCGATGGCCGACTGGGGCGCCCTCCACCTCCAGCAGGACCTCGACGCCTCGCCGGGGCTCGCGGCGGCCGGGTACTCCCTCTTCGCGCTCGCCATGACGGCCGGCCGGCTGACCGGCACCACCCTGCTGGAACGGCTGGGCCGGACTCCGACGGTGGTGGCCGGCGGCACGACCGCCGTGGTCGGCATGGTCCTCGGCGCGCTCGCGCCCTCGGTGTGGGTGGCACTCTTCGGCTTCGCGATCACCGGCCTCGGGCTGGCCAACCTCTTCCCCGTCGCGGTGGAGCGGGCCGGGGCGCTCGGCGGCCCGGGCGGGGTGGCGACCGCGTCCACGCTGGGCTACGGCGGCATGCTCCTCGGGCCTCCCGCGATCGGTTTCATGGCCGAGTGGTTCTCCCTGTCGGTGGCGCTGACGAGCGTCGCGGTGCTGGCCGCGGTGGCGGTGGCCGTCGCGGTGACGACCCGGCACGCCACGGCGGACTGACCGCCGGGGCCACCCCGCTCGGCCCCCGGCTCCCGGCTCCCGGACCAGGGGTGGGGGCGGGGGCGGGAGCGGGAGCGGAAAATGCCCGCCCTCGACCGCGCTCCGTCGGGCAGACTCCCCGCCATGGAGACTGCGATGTTCCTGGATGTCCTGACGCGTGAGGGCGAGTTGCTGGCCGCGGCCGCCGAGTCGGCCGGGTGCGACGCCCCGGTGCCGACCTGTCCGGGCTGGCGGGTGCGGGACCTGGTGACGCACACCGGAGTGGTGCACCGCTGGGCGGAGCGGTTCGTCGCCGAACGGGACTCCTCCTTCCGGCCGATGGAGGACGGACCGGACCTGGACGGTGCCGCGCTGCTCGACTGGTTCCGCGACGGCCACCGCCGGCTGGCCGGCACCCTCCGCGCGGCCCCGGCCGACCTGGCCTGCTGGCACTTCATGCCCGCCCCCTCGTCGCTGGCCTTCTGGGCGAGGCGGCAGGCCCACGAGACGGCCGTGCACCGGGTCGACGCCGAGGCCGCCCGGGGCGGCGCGCGCTCCGGGATCGCCGCCGACTTCGCGGTGGACGGCATCGACGAACTGCTGCGCGGCTTCCACGCCCGGGACCGGAGCCGGGTACGCAGCGAGAAGCCCCGTACGCTGCGCGTGCGCGCCACGGACGCCGGTAACGCCGGGAACGCGGTGTGGACGGTACGGCTGTCGCAGGAGCCGCCCGTCACCGAGCGCGGGGACGCCGGGGACACCGGGGACGCCGACTGTGAACTGACCGGAACGGCCGAGGCCCTGTACCTCGGGCTGTGGAACCGGCAGCCGATCCCGAACGTGACCGGCGACACCTCCCTGGCCGTCCTGTGGCAGGAGAGGTCGGGGGTGAACTGAGGCCGCGCGCGCCGGGCTTGCCCCACCGCGCGGTCCTTGTGGCACTCGGGGCATGAGCGGCGAGGGCGGACGGCGCACCCAGGCCCGACGGGACGCGATCACGGTCGAGATCGGATACGCGCTGTGCAGCGCGGCGTTCGCGGCGGCGGTGATCTTCGGCGCGGTGGCGGGCCCGGCGTACGCCTTCGGCCTCCCGGCCGGTGCGCGCGGCGTGCGGGCCTACGGAACGGCTTCGAACCGGACCGAGTTGAAGAGGAGCTGGTCCCCGGTGTCACCCGGCTCGACCGGGGCACCGAATCCCGTGCAACTGGGAAGGGTGTAGACGACGGCCCGCGCGTTCGTGAGGTTCACCGGCGAGCTGGACAGGGGTATCTGGTAGCAGGTGCCGTTCGACGGGTTGGTGATCTGCAGGGGCGTGCCGATGCCGACGTAGTGGAAGGTCCCGGTGGCCTGGGCTCCGGCCGTCGACGAGGTGGAGGCCGAGGCCGGCCCGACGGCCAAGCCCACCATGCAGGCGGCCGCCGCGATCCCGGCGGCCAGTCGTTTCGCCGGCTTCCTGGTGCTCTCCTGCTGAGGAACGGTACGTGGTGTCACAGCGACTCCTTCGAGAGTGACCACATGAGAGGTCGGTCAGCGGTGGTGTTCCGATCCGCTTCCCGTGCAGTCAGGCTGCGTGTGCTGGGCGGCTTTTCCCATGGTTCTTCAGGAGGGCCCGCACATCCCACCCGCCGGCGCACACCCCCACCGTGGCGCGCACACCGGAGTGCGGACCCCTGGGCGAACGCGTACGCCGGTGCGAATTGGGCGCTCTTCGTGTCCTGGCGCACTCCCTGTACGCCGCTGCACGCCCGCTGGACGGTGGGGACTCAGGCGTCCCGAAGGGCTTCCGGCGTTCCCGCGCCGACCTTCTCCATCCAGTGGCACACCGGGCAGACCGCCACCGTCCAGGCCAACGCCACTATCTCCAGGTGGCGACGGGCCCGGCGACGGACGTGACGCTGTGTCTGCTCGGCCTCGGCACCGTCTCCAGCATCTACCAGACCAGCATTTACCAGACCAGCATTTACCAGACCACCGTCATCGAGATCACCTCCGTGTGAACCGCCCACCCCGCCCGGTCACTTCCGCCGTGCTGTGCCGGGCGGGCCGGGGCGGGGTCCGCGGTTCAGCCGGTGGTCACGGAGTGACGTCGTCGCCGTCCCTGACCGCGGCCCCCTCCTTGCCCGCGTTCTCGGGCCCGTCCCCCTCTTCGCCGGGCGCCCCGGCGGCGGCCGCACGCCGGTCCAGCACGTTCAGGGCGCGCTGGGCCAGCGGATGGCCGCGGACCAGTTCCGCCAGCGTCGTCGAACCCTGCGTGATCTCCTTGAACGCCTTCCAGGCGGGCCTGAATCCGGTCAGTGCCGCGTGGAAGACCCCCGGGCGGCGCTCGAACGCCGCCAGCATCCGCTTGCCGACGCTCATCTCCACCCCCAGGCCGGCCTTGACGGCGAAGGCGTAGTTCAGGGCCTGGCGGCGGGCGTCCACGGCGTCGTGCGCCTCGGCGATCCGCACCGCCCACTCCCCCGCGAGCCGCCCCGAACGCAGGGCGAAGGAGATGCCCTCGCGCGTCCACGGCTCCAGCAGGCCCGCCGCGTCCCCGCAGACCAGGACGCGGCCCCGCGACAGCGGCGAGTCGTCGGCGCGGCAGCGGGTCAAGTGGCCCGAGGAGACGCTCGGTTCGAAGCCGGCCAGGCCCAGCCGGCCGACGAAGTCCTCCAGGTAGCGCTTGGTCGCCGCGCCCTCGCCGCGCGCCGAGATGACGCCGACCGTGAGCGTGTCGCCCTTGGGGAAGACCCAGCCGTAGCTGCCGGGCATCGGGCCCCAGTCGATCAGGACCCGGCCCTTCCAGTCCTCCGCGACCGGCTCCGGCACCGGAATCTCCGCCTCCAGGCCCAGGTCGACCTGGTCGAGTTTCACGCCGACGTGCGCGCCTATCCGGCTGGCGCTGCCGTCGGCGCCGACGACCGCCCGGGCCAGTACGGTCTCGCCGCCCTGGAGCACCACGGCGGCCGTACGCCGGTCCGGCACCGCCGAACCGTGCTGTTCCACCCGCGTCACCGTCACGCCGGTGCGCAGTTCGGCGCCCGCCTTCTGCGCGTGCTCGACGAGCTGCTGGTCGAACTCGGGCCGGTTGATCAGCCCGAACAGCATCTGCCGGGACCGGCGGGTACGGGTGAACCGGCCGTTGTGGGAGAAGGTCACCGCGTGCACCCGGTCGCGGAAGGGCAGCTCGAAGCCGGGCGGCAGCGAGTCGCGCGAGGGACCGATGATGCCGCCGCCACAGGTCTTGTAGCGGGGCAGTTCCGCCTTCTCCAGCACCAGCACGCGCCGTCCCGCGACCGCTGCCGCGTAGGCGGCCGAGGCGCCCGCGGGTCCGGCGCCCACCACGACCACGTCCCACACCTGACGCGTGTCGTCCGCCGAAGAGTTCTCGCTGCTCACGATGGTCTACTGCTCCGATCAAGCCGCATGCCGCTCCTGTCCCGAGCATCCTACGGCGGGCATCGGCGCAGGCCACTGTGGGAGTATCGGCAATGTATGCGCCCTGCACACACCAGGACCCGCCTGCACCGCACGATCACTCGTGCGCAGAAACCTTCACACAACCGCTCATCGGCGTGCCGAAATCGGTACGCACCGGTGTGCATCGGTTCAACTTCGCACCCACAAGGAGCGTGCCCATGTCGTCGAATCCGGTCGCCGAGACCGTCGCCTCGCTGATGCCCAGGGCGAAGACGGAGCTGGCCGAGCTGGTGGCGTTCAAGTCGGTGGCGGACTTCGACCAGTTCCCGAGGAGCGAGAGCGAGGGCGCCGCGAACTGGACGGCCGACGCGCTGCGCGCCGAGGGCTTCGAGGACGTGGCCCTGCTCGACACCCCGGACGGCACGCAGTCGGTGTACGGGTACCTGCCCGGCCCCGAGGGCGCGAAGACGGTCCTGCTCTACGCCCACTACGACGTGCAGCCGCCGCTGGACGAGGCCGGCTGGTCCACTCCGCCGTTCGAGCTGACCGAGCGGGCGGGCCGCTGGTACGGGCGCGGGGCCGCCGACTGCAAGGGCGGCGTCATCATGCACCTGCTGGCGCTGCGCGCGCTGAAGGCGAACGGCGGCGTGCCGGTGCACGTCAAGGTGATCGCCGAGGGCTCGGAGGAGCAGGGCACCGGAGGTCTGGAGCGGTACGCCGAGGAGCACCCCGAGCTGCTCGCGGCGGACGCCATCGTCATCGGTGACGCGGGCAACTTCCGGGTCGGGCTGCCGACGGTCACCGCCACGCTGCGCGGCATGACCCTGGTGCGCGTGCGGGTCGACACCCTCGAAGGCAACCTGCACTCCGGCCAGTTCGGCGGTGCGGCCCCCGACGCGCTGGCGGCGCTGATCCGCGTCCTGGACTCGCTGCGCGCCGAGGACGGTTCCACGACCGTCGACGGGCTCGGCGCCGAGGAGCGCTGGGAGGGCCTGGCGTACGACGAGGCACAGTTCCGCGAGGACGCCAAGGTGCTGGACGGCGTGGAGCTGATCGGCTCCGGCACGGTCGCCGACCGCATCTGGGCGCGGCCGGCCGTCACGGTGCTCGGCATCGACTGCCCGCCGGTCGTCGGGGCCACGCCGTCCGTGCAGGCGGGCGCCCGCGCGCTGGTGAGCCTGCGGGTGCCGCCGGGCACGGACGCCGGTGAGGCCACCGCACTGCTCCGGGCGCACCTGGAGGCGCACACGCCGTGGGGTGCCCGGGTCGGCGTCGAGCAGGTCGGCCAGGGCCAGGCGTTCCGCGCCGACACCTCCAGCCCGGCGTACCAGGCCATGGCGGACGCGATGGCGCGGGCGTATCCGGGCGAGGAGATGAGTTACGCGGGCCAGGGCGGTTCCATCCCGCTGTGCAACACCCTCGCCGCGCTCTACCCGCGCGCGGAGATCCTCCTGATCGGTCTGAGCGAGCCGGAGGCCCGGATCCACGCCGTCGACGAGAGCGTGTCTCCGCAGGAGCTGGAGCGCCTGTCGGTGGCCGAGGCCCTGTTCCTGCGCAACTACGCGGCGGGCTGAGCCGCCGGATCCCGGCCGGCCGGCCGCACCGCCCGGTGACGCGCGCGTCCGGCCCGGCACGGGCGGCAGGCGCCGCGGGGACAGCAGGGGCCGCAGGGACGGCAGGTGCGGCAGGGACGGCAGGTGCGGCAGGTGCGGCAGGACCGGAGTCGTCCGGACAGGTCGTGGGCCTCCGGCCGGGGTCAGCCGCCGACCGGCACACCGGCCTCCAGGTAGAGCGCCACGCCGCGCTCACGGGCGCGCAGGGCCCAGCGCAGACGGGCGTAGCGGACCGGTGGGAGCAGGTCGGCGGCCTCCTCCTCGGTGGCGAAGCGCCAGGCGCGCAGCTCGGGGCCGGGCAGCAGGAGCCGGTCGGTGGCGGCGGAGTCGAGGTGCCCCCCGTCGAAGAGCAGCCGCAGGCCGCCGTAACCGGGGGGCGCCGGCGGTTCCCAGTCGACGACCAGCAGGCCGGGTACGTCGTCCAGGTGGACGCCGGTCTCCTCGGCGACCTCGCGCATGCCCGCGCGGGCGGGCGCCTCGCCGGGTTCGACGACACCGCCCGGGAACTCCCACCCGGCCTTGTAGGTGGGGTCCACGAGCAGCACGCGGTCGTGTTCGTCGAAGAGGAGGACGCCGGCCGCGAGCGTCTCGGCGGTGGGTTCCGGGGTCTGCACGATGTCGCAGCCGGGCACCGCGCCGGTGCCGACCGCCTCGGCTA
Source organism: Streptomyces ziwulingensis (assembly GCF_039542605.1). Classification (NCBI taxonomy): domain Bacteria; kingdom Bacillati; phylum Actinomycetota; class Actinomycetes; order Kitasatosporales; family Streptomycetaceae; genus Streptomyces; species Streptomyces ziwulingensis. Next base: position 90,823 of record NZ_BAABIG010000020.1, on the reverse strand, counting down.
TCCGGGCGGCGGTCTCGCGCGGGGTGAGGACACCGTTGTCGACGGGGTGGGCGTCGGCCATGAGCCAGGCGGCGAGCGCGGCCCGGTAGGGCTCGATGTGGTCGTACGACCACTGCCGCACGCGCAGTGCGCCGTCGGGGAGGTCCGGGGTGGCCTCGCGGTGGGCCGCCCGCTCACGCAGGATCGTTTCGGCCGGCGTGAGCAGGATGTGCTGGACAGGTATGCGGCGGGCGGCGAGGCCGCCGAAGATCTCGTCCCGGTACTCCTGGCGGAGCAGGGTCATGGGAACGACGAGCGTGCCGCCGAGTTCGGCGAGCATGGCGGCGGCGGTGTCGATGACCAGACGGCGCCAGATCGGGAGGTCCTGGAAGTCTCCGGCCTCGGCGAGGCGTTTGGGCGGCAGCAGGTGCGTCAGCGCCGCACCGAGGACCTCGGGGTCGAAGAGCGTGCTGTTCGGGATCACCTCGATCAGTTCCCGTGCGGTGGTGGACTTCCCCGCACCGAACGCGCCGTTGATCCAGACGACGGTCACAGGTCCCCCTCTTCTGTTGGCCCCTGAGGCTTGCCCGCTCCACCCTGCCATGGAAACCAGCCGCAGTTGAGGGGGCGTGACGACGGCGCCGACGCCCCTGGTGGGAGGCGTCGGCGCCGTGGTGTTCCGGCCATGCGCCGCGGAACGCGTCAGTGCTTGGTCCTGTCGTCCGGCGTGGGGTCGTGAGGGGCCAGGCTGTCGTCGAGGACTTCGACGTTGCTGAGGGCGTCCGTGACGTTGAGACCGGCGGGGAGTCCGCCCACCGCGTGGGAGGGGGTGACGGCCGCGACCACGAAGCCGGTGGCGAGGGAGGCGAGGGCGAACATGCTGCGCTTCTTCATGCCGGGTTCAACTGCGTGAGCGGCCGGAGGTCACCGACGAACCCCGCAACGGCCCCGGACGGGCGCCAGAACGACCCTGCCGGGCCCCTCACGGACCGGTGCCGGCCACCCGCCACGACACCATCCCGGCCACGTCATCACCCCGGCCACCCGCCGCCGCCCGGTCTCCGGACGGGCGCCGCGAACCGGCCTCGGCCGTCCACCGCGGGCGCAACGCCCTCAGACACCCGCCGCGGTCACCCCCGCCGTCCTGGTGAGCGCCGCCGCGGCCGCCCCCACCAGCCCGGCGTCCGTGCCCATCTGGGCCGGCGTCACGGCGAGCCGCCCCACGAAGGAGAGCGTCGCGTACTCGGTCAGGGCCCGGCGCAGCGGGGCGAAGAGCACCTCGCCCGCCTTGCCCACGCCGCCGCCGATCACGGCGATGTCGATCTCGACCAGGGTCGCGGTGGCCGCGATGCCGGCGGCCAGCGCCTGGGCGGCCCGTTCGAAGGAGGCGACGGCGACCGGGTCGCCCGCGCGGGCGGCGGCGGCCACCGCGGCGGCGGAGGCGTCCCCGTCCGGGCCGGGGCTCCAGCCGCCCTCCAGCGCGCGCCGGGCGATGTTGGGGCCGCTGGCGAGGCGTTCCACGCAGCCGCGCGCGCCGCACGGGCAGAGGTCCCCGTCGAGGTCCACGCTGATGTGCCCGATGTGCCCGGCGTTGCCGGTCGGGCCGGGGTGCAGCCGGCCGCCCAGGACCAGGCCGCCGCCGACGCCGGTGGAGACCACCATGCACAGGGCGTTGTCGTGCCCGCGCGCGGCGCCCTGCCAGTGCTCGGCCGCCGTGATCGCCACGCCGTCGCCGATCAGTTCGACCGGCAGACCGCCCGCGGCGGCCCGCACCCGGGCCACGAGCGGGTATCCCCGCCAGCCGGGCACGTTCACCGGGCTCACCGTGCCCGCGGCGGCGTCCACCGGGCCGGCGCTGCCGATGCCGACGGCACCGGCCCGCGCCCACAGGGGTGAGGCGCTCAGTTCGCCGAGCACCTCCTCGACGGCCCGCATCACGGTGTCGCCGTCCTCCCGCGCGGGCGTCGCCCGTTGGGCGCGCACCAGGATCCGGCCGTCGCCGTCCACCAGCGCGCCGGCGATCTTGGTGCCGCCGATGTCCAGCGCGGCCACGAGGTCGGTGTGCATCAGAGTCGGATCTCCCCGTCAACCATCGGAAAAGTCAAGCAGATGAGCCAGGCCGGTCCCGCGTCGGGCATGCGGACCGGGAAGCGCGTTGCCAGTGTCCACCGCATCTGACAACGTTGTCCAGGCTCTATGCTCGACGCCACATCCTCATACAGACCCATGGACGACGCACCCCCTGTGGACGACAGTGGCCGACTCACGTCCGTGGCCGACGAGAGCCGACGCTTCCCCGTGGACGACAGGACAGGACACCCGCTAGTGCCCGAGATGCCCCGCCGCGCAGACCACCTCCCCGGGAACCGCTACGGCAACCGGCCCACCATGAAGGACGTGGCCGCCCGGGCCGGCGTCGGACTGAAGACGGTCTCACGCGTGGTGAACGAGGAGCCGGGCGTCACCCCGGAGACCGAGCGCCGCGTGCAGGAGGCCATCGACGCGCTGGGATTCCGACGCAACGACAGCGCGCGGGTGCTGCGCAAGGGCCGCACGGCGAGCATCGGCCTGGTCCTGGAGGACCTCGCGGACCCGTTCTACGGGCCGCTGAGCCGCGCGGTGGAGGAGGTGGCGCGGGCCCATGGCGCCCTGCTCATCAACGGCTCCAGCGCCGAGGACCCGGACCGGGAGCGGGAACTGGTGCTGGCCCTGTGCGCGCGCCGGGTGGACGGGCTGGTGGTGATCCCGGCCGGGGACGACCACCGGTATCTGGAGCCGGAGCTGAAGGCGGGGGTGGCCACGGTGTTCGTGGACCGCCCGGCGGGCCGGATCGACGCGGACGTGGTGCTCTCCGACAGCTTCGGCGGCGCCCGGGACGGGGTGGTGCACCTCCTGGCGCACGGCCACCGCCGGATCGGCTTCATCGGCGACATGCCCCGCATCCACACCGCGGCGGAGCGGCTGCGCGGTTACCGGGCGGCCATGGAGGACGCGGGCATACGCGTGGCGGACGACTGGATGTCGCTGGGGGTCACCGATCCGGAGCGGGTGCGGCGGGCGGCCGAGGAGATGCTGGCCGCCCCGGAGCCGGTCACCGCGATCTTCACGGGCAACAACCGGGTGACGGTGACCGTGGTCCGGGTCCTGGCCGGGCACCCGCGCGGGGTCGCGCTGGTCGGCTTCGACGACATAGAGCTGGCCGACCTGCTCAGCCCGGGCGTCACCGTGGTCGCCCAGGACGCGGCGGCGCTGGGCCGGACCGCGGCGGAGCGGCTCTTCCGGCAACTGGACGGAACGCTGCTCACCCCCGAGCGGGTCGAACTGCCGACCCGGCTGATCACCCGGGGCTCGGGAGAACTGCCGCCGGCGGGCTGAGCGGACGGGCGGGTCCCGGCGCGCCGGGACCCGCCCGGGTACGCGGCTACCGGGCGGACGCCGTCAGGTCGCCGCGCCGGGGTGCCGAGAAGCCCTCCAGGTCGGCGCGGGTCAGCCCGGCGAGGCGGGCGACCTCGCCGGCGTCGAGGGCGCCGCAGTCCAGGCCGCGCAGCAGGTAGCCGCTGAGGGCCTTGGCGGTGGCGGGCTCGTCCATGACGTCGCCGCCGGCGCGGTTCGCGTAGCGGGCGAGGCGGGCGGCGGCCTGTTCGAAGCCCTCGCGGTAGAAGGCGAAGACGGCCGCGTACCGGGTCGGGATGTGGCCGGGGTGCATGTCCCAGCCCTGGTAGTAGGCGCGGGCCAGGGCGCGGCGGGTGAGGCCGTAGTGCAGGCGCCAGGCGTCGTGGACCTTGGCGGTGGGGCCGACGGGCAGCACGTTGGTGGAACCGTCGCTGACGCGTACGCCGGTGCCCGCGGCGGCGACCTGCATGACCGCCTTGGCGTGGTCGGCGGCCGGGTGGTCGCTGGCCTGGTGGGCGGCGGAGACACCGAGGCAGGCGCTGTAGTCGAAGGTGCCGTAGTGCAGGCCGGTGGCGCGGCCCTCGGCGGCCTGGATCATGCGGGCGACGGTGGCGGTGCCGTCGGCGGCCAGGATGGACTGGCTGGTCTCGATCTGGATCTCGAAGCCGATCCGGCCGGGCTCCAGGCCGCGCGCCTCCTCGAACGCCTCCAGCAGCCGCACCATGGCGGTGACCTGTTCGGCGTACGTCACCTTCGGCAGGGTGAGGACCAGCCCGTCGGGCAGGCCGCCGGCCTCCAGCAGGCCGGTCAGGAAGATGTCGAGGGTGCGGATGCCCCGGTCGCGGACGGCGGCCTCCATGCACTTCATGCGGATGCCCATGTACGGGGCCGCCGTGCCCTCCGCGTACGCCTGGGCGATCAGCCGGGCGGCGCGGGCGGCGGCCTCGTCCTCCTCGGCGTCGGGGCGGTTGCCGTAGCCGTCCTCGAAGTCGACGCGGAGGTCCTCGATCGGCTCGCGCTCCAGCTTGGCGCGCACCCGCGTGTGAACCGGTTCGGCGAGGTCGTCGGCGAGGCCGAGGACGGCGGCGAAGGCGGCGGCGTCCGGGGCGTGCTCGTCGAGCGCGGCGAGCGCCCGGTCGCCCCAGGAGCGGACGGTGTCGGCGGCGAAGGCGTCGCCGGGTACGTAGACGGTGTGGACCGGCTGCCGGGTGCCGGGGTCTCCGGGGTAGCGGCGTTCCAGCTCCGCGTCGACCGGTGCGAGAGTGGCGCTGATCTCCTCGCCGACGCCGCCCGTGAGACTCGTCGCCACCTTCTCCTGCTGCCCCATCCCCACACCTTCCACTAGCACTTTTTTCCGCTGTACGGAATCAATAATCCGCAGAGCGAAGTTATCCGGCGACCTTCCCGCCGGTCAACACCGTCTTGCGCGCCGGTCCGTCCGCCCCTTTGATGTCGTTGACGCCGTCGCTGTCCCGAAGGAGGCCGAAGTGCCGAAGCCGAGCCGGGTCACCCGCCGGGTCACCCGCCGCCTGAGCCTGAAGACCGCCCTGGCCGCCGCGGTCGCCGCGCCGCTCTCCAGTACAGCACCGTCCGCCGTGTCCGCCGCGCCCCGGCGTGGCTCCGTGCCGCGCCTGGAGGTCATGTCGTTCAACCTGCGCTTCGCGAGCACCTCCGAACCCCACGGCTGGGCCGTGCGCAGACCGGTGACGCGCGCGCTGCTGCGCCGGGAGCGGCCGCACGTCATCGGCACCCAGGAGGGCCTGTACCAGCAGGTGCGCGACATCGAGGCCGATCTCGGCGGCCACTACGACTGGATCGGCACCGGACGCGCGGGCGGCAGCCGCGACGAGTTCATGGCCGTGTACTACGACACCCGCCGGCTCGCCCCGCTGGAGTACGACCACTACTGGCTCTCCGGCACACCGGACGTGATCGGCTCGAACACCTGGGGCGGCGGCTCCATCCGCATGGTCACCTGGGTCCGCTTCCGGGACCTGCGCGACGGCGGCCGGGAGTTCTCCGTGCTCAACACCCACCTGGACAACGCGAGTCAGTACGCACGCGCGCATGCCGCCTCGCTCATCGCCGAACGGATCGCGGGCCTGGACCGGGCGCTGCCCCTGCTGGTCACCGGGGACTTCAACGTCGCGGCGCACGGCAACCCGGTGTACGACACACTGCTGGGCGCCGGTCTCGTCGACTCCTGGGACGCGGCGGCCGGGCGCGGCCCCCTGTACGGCACGTTCCACGGCTACCGGCCGCTGGTGCCGGACGGCGACCGGATCGACTGGATCCTGACCACTCCGGGCGTGACCGTGCACCGGGCGGAGATCAACACCTTCTCGCGCGACGGCCGGTTCCCGAGCGACCATCTGCCGGTGCAGGCGTCGCTGACGCTCGGCTGAGCCGGGGCACGGCGGCTCAGGTGCGGGGACGACGGCCCGGTCCGGGGCACGACCGAGGCCCCCGGGACCGTCGCCGGTCGCGGGGGCCTGGGCGAGGCGCCGGGGGGCTCAGCCCTTGCGGGTCCTGATCTCCTCGGTGAGCTGCGGGACGACGTCGAAGAGGTCGCCGACCACGCCGTAGTCGACCAGGTCGAAGATCGGGGCCTCGGCGTCCTTGTTGACCGCCACGATCGTCTTCGAGGTCTGCATGCCGGCGCGGTGCTGGATCGCGCCGGAGATGCCGGAGGCGATGTAGAGCTGCGGCGAGACGGACTTGCCGGTCTGGCCGACCTGGTTGGTGTGCGGGTACCAGCCGGCGTCCACCGCGGCGCGCGAGGCGCCGACGGCCGCGCCGAGCGAGTCGGCGAGGGACTCGATGAGCGCGAAGTTCTCCGCGCCGTTGACGCCGCGCCCGCCGGAGACCACGATCGCGGCCTCGGTCAGGTCCGGGCGGCCGGTCGACTCGCGCGGCGTGCGCGAGGTGACCTTGGTGCCGGTCGCCTGCGCCGAGAACGTCACCGACAGGGCCTCGACCGCACCGGCGGCCGGGGCGGCCTCCACGGCGGCGCTGTTGGGCTTGACCGTGATCACCGGGGTGCCCTTGGAGACCCGGGTCCGGGTGGTGAATCCGGCGGCGAACACCGACTGGGTGGCGACCGGACCGGAGTCGCCGGCCTCCAGGTCGACGGCGTCGGTGATGATGCCCGAGCCGATACGCAGCGCCAGCCGGGCCGCGATCTCCTTGGCCTCGGCGGAGGACGACACCAGCACGGCGACCGGGGACACCTGCTCGACGGCGGCCTGGAGGGCGTCGACCTTCGGCACGACCAGGTAGTCGGCGTACTCGGCGGCGTCGTCGGTGAGGACCTTGACCGCGCCGTGCTCGGCGAGGACGGCGGCGGTGTCGGCGGCGCCGTTGCCCAGCGCGACGGCGACCGGCTCGCCGACCCGGCGGGCCAGGGTCAGCAGCTCCAGGGTCGGCTTGCGGACGGCACCGTCCGCGTGGTCGACGTAGACGAGAACTTCAGCCATGGGACTTCTTCTCTCCTGCTTGGATCAAGACGATGGGCGGTCGGCGGAACAGGCCCGGACGAGCGTCCGGCCCGTGCGGCCGCGTCAGACGAACTTTCGCTCCGCGAGGAAGGCGGCGAGCTGCTTGCCGCCCTCGCCCTCGTCCTTGACGATCGTGCCCGCGGTGCGCGCCGGACGCTCGGTCGCGGAGTCGACGGCGGTCCAGGCGTTCTCCAGGCCGACCTCGTCCGCGTCGATGCCGAGGTCGGACAGGTCCCACGCCTCCACCGGCTTCTTCTTGGCCGCCATGATGCCCTTGAAGGACGGGTAGCGGGCCTCGCCCGACTGGTCGGTCACCGAGACCACGGCCGGCAGGGACGCCTCCAACTGCTCGGAGGCGGCGTCGCCGTCCCGGCGGCCCTTGACCGTGCCGTCCTCGACCGCGACCTCGGAGAGCAGGGTCACCTGCGGCACGCCAAGCCGCTCGGCGAGCAGCGCGGGCACCACGCCCATGGTGCCGTCGGTGGAGGCCATACCGGAGATCACCAGGTCGTAACCGGCCTTCTCGACCGCCTTCGCCAGCACCAGCGAGGTACCGATGGCGTCGGTGCCGTGCAGGTCGTCGTCCTCGACGTGGATCGCCTTGTCCGCACCCATCGACAGCGCCTTGCGCAGCGCGTCCTTGGCGTCCTCCGGACCCACCGTGAGAACGGTGATCTCCACGTCGTCGTCGGAATTCTCAGAGATCCGCAGCGCCTGCTCGACCGCGTACTCGTCCAGTTCGGAGAGCAGGCCGTCCACGTCGTCGCGGTCGACGGTCAGGTCATCGGCGAAGTGCCGGTCGCCGGTGGCGTCGGGCACGTACTTCACAGTGACAACGATCCTCAAGCTCACGCCGGCTCTCCTACTGCATCGACATTTTTCCGTGCTGCCTCTTGCAGGCAGCATAGGCGCCCCAAGCGGCCGATCCCGGCCGGGGCGACCTGCGCTCCACCCGAAATATTACTCGTCAGTACATCCAGTTCCTGCCCGCTAAGCAAGCGCTTTGAACTGTGACCTGTGCAACGCAGCGTAACCGCAACCGGACACCCTCGTGGAGCCGCCCCGGGCCGGGTTCCGGACCGGTCCGGAACCCGGCCCGGGGCGGTCAGTCGCGCAGGCCGCCGAAGCGTCCCTGGTGGTACAGGAGGGGACGGCCGGCCCCCTCGGGGTCGCCGAGGAGGACCTCGGCCAGGACGATGCGGTGGTCGCCCGCGGGGACCCGGCCCACGACGCGGCAGACCATCCAGGCGAGGACGCCGTCCAGGACGGGTACGCCCTCGGGGCCGCGGCGCCACCGAGTGGGCGGGGCGAAGCGGTCGGCGCCGCTGCGGGCGAAGGTGGCGGCCAGCTCCTGCTGGTGCTCGCCGAGTATGTGCACGCCGACGTGGGCGGCCTCGGCCACCGCCGGCCAACTGGAGGAACCGGTGCCGATGCCGAAGGAGAGCAGCGGCGGCCGGGCCGAGACGGAGGCGAGGGAGGTGGCGGTGAAGCCGACCGGACCGGCGTCCCCGCCGGCCGTGATCACGGCGACTCCCGCCGCGTGCCGCCGGAAGACGGACCGCAGCAGAGCGGGGGTGTCGAGCCGGAGCCCGGCCAGGTCAGGTGTGGCCGTCATGCACGAAGTCCTTTCGCTCCGCGTCCCCGGCCGGGCGGAGGTGGCCGGGAGCCATAGGGTCAGGCTGACGATAGTTGGTGCGCGCAGTCAAGTGGGCCCCGGGATGCGGGAGGGGAGCGGAAGGCGGGGTGACGTACGCGGACGCGGCGGGCGTCCGCCTCCTCCGGCCCGGCCCGACGGGTCTCACACCGCCTCCCCGAGGGCCGCGATCACGTCCGCCTTGCGCGGCTGTCCGGCCGCCCTGCGCACCACGCGCCCCGCGGCGTCCAGCACCAGCACGGTCGGCGTGGAACGGATCTCCAGGGCGCGGACCAGTTCCAGGCGCGCCTCGGCGTCGATCTCGACGTGGGCGACGCCGGGGACCAGAGCGGCCACCTCCGCCAGCACCCGCCGGGTGGCCCGGCAGGGGGCGCAGAAGGCGCTGGAGAACTGCACGAGGGTGGCCCGCTCGCCGAGTGCCGCGCCCAGGTCGGCCGCCGCGAGCCGCCCCGCTCCGTCCCGCCCGCCCACTCCCGTCCCCCCTCGCGCTGTAGGTACGTCGTCCGTGCTCTGTACGTGCCTCATCCTCGGTCCCAGCGTTCGCGGGGGCCCGGGGATTCCCGATTTCCCCACTCGCGCGGAACCGATCCGTCCGACGTGATGAGAATCTCGCCGCACCCGGGCACTGGGGCTGGTACACCGCTCGTTCTTGGGGCACGATCTGCGACAAGCCGTAAACCTACGGCTGCGTAACTTTCGACTGGGAGTCTCCCTTCCCAGGCAGAGCAGGAAGGGTCCGCCCCGCCCATGGCCGAACTCGTCTACCGTCCCGTCATCGGTTTCGCCCGCACGTTGTTCAAGGTGTGGGACCTGAAGCTGGACTGCCAGGGGTCGGAGAACATCCCGCGCTCGGGCGGCGCCGTACTGGTGAGCAATCACATCAGCTATCTGGACTTCGTCTTCAACGGCCTGGCGGCGCTGCCGCAGAAGCGGCTGGTGCGCTTCATGGCGAAGGAGTCCGTCTTCCGGCACCGGATCTCCGGTCCGCTGATGCGGGGCATGAAGCACATCCCGGTCGACCGCAAGCAGGGCGAGACGGCGTACGCGCACGCCCTGGACTCGCTGAGATCGGGCGAGATCATCGGCGTCTTCCCGGAGGCCACGATCTCCGAGTCCTTCACGCTCAAGGGCTTCAAGTCGGGCGCGGCCCGCCTGGCGCAGGAGGCGGGCGTCCCGCTGGTCCCGATGGCCCTGTGGGGCACGCAGCGGCTGTGGACCAAGGGCCACCCCCGTAACTTCAAGCGCAGCCACACCCCGATCACCATGCGGGTCGGCGAGCCGATGGAGGCACCCCGGGACCAGTACGCGGGCGCGATCACCCGCCGGTTGCGCGACCGTGTGCAGGAAGTACTGGAGGCGGCGCAGCGCGCCTATCCGGTCCACCCCAGGAACCCGGACGACACCTGGTGGATGCCGGCCCATCTGGGCGGCACCGCCCCGACACCGGAGCAGGTCCGGGCGGCCGGGGCGCACTGATCCCGGAAAGTCCCGCCCGTCACAGGGCGGCCGGGAGGGTCCGCCACAGGTGCGGCCGGTCGGTGGCCGCCTTGAGCGGCTCCAGCACGGCCGGGTGCGGGGCGGCGTACAGCACCGGGTGGTCCTCCTCGCCGGACCGCGGGTCGGGGACGAAGGCCAGCCGCTCCCCGTCCAGGGAGAAGTGCGCGTCGACGCCGGATCTGTTGCCGCGCGGGTCCTGCCGGTGCCAGGCGCCGCGGAAGCGGACGGCGACCAGGCCGTGCACCACATGCCCGCTCCCGTCGTCGTGCAGCAGTCGCTGGTAGCACAGCGCGGCGGGGATGTCCTCGGCCCGCAGGAGCGCGGCCAGCGCGTGGGCCTTGGCGTGGCAGATACCGGTGCGCCGCGCCAGCACGTCGGAGGCCCGCCAGGTGACGCGCAGGTCGCCCGAGTCCTGCGAGTGCGGGATCTCGTCGCGGACGAACTCGAAGGCCAGCCGCGCATATCCATACGAGTCCTGCGCGTCCCGCGCGAGGCGCGCGGCCGTTGTCCGCACCTGCGGATGGTCATGGTCGACGACATCGTCCGCGGCCAGATAGGCGGACAGCTCGGGGTTCTGCTGGATCAGCTCCATGCCCGCAGAGCATAGAAAGCGATCACCCGAAGGTCAATATACTTTCGAGTGATCGCATACCTATGCATGTATCGAGGGGCAGACCGCAGCCCGCGCGACTAACGGGCCATCTCCTCCTTGAGCGCGGCGACGAAGGCGTCCACATCGTCCTCGGTGGTGTCGAAGGCGCACATCCAGCGGACGTCACCCGCCGCCTCGTCCCAGAAGTAGAAGCGGAACCGCTTCCGCAGCCGCTCGCTCACCTCGTGCGGCAGCCGGGCGAAGACCGCGTTGGCCTGCACCGGGTGGCGGATCTCCACGCCGTGCACCGCGCGTACGCCCTCGGCCAGGCGCTGGGCCATCTCGTTGCCGTGCCGGGCGTTGCGCAGCCACAGGTCCTTGGCGAGCAGCGCCTCCAGTTGCACCGACACGAACCGCATCTTGCTGGCGAGCTGCATCGACAGCTTGCGCAGGTGCTTCATGTGCCGGACCGCGTCCTGGTTCAGGATGACGACGGCCTCGCCGAACAGGGCGCCGTTCTTCGTGCCGCCGAGCGAGAGGAGATCGACGCCGACCGCGTTGGTGAAGGTGCGCATGGGGACGTCGAGGGAGGCGGCGGCATTGGCTATCCGGGAACCGTCCAGGTGCACCCGCATACCGCGCTCGTGCGCGTGGTCGCAGATCGCCCGGATCTCGTCGGGCGTGTAGAGCGTGCCCAGTTCGGTGCTCTGGGTGATCGAGACGGCCTGGGGCATGGCCCGGTGCTCGTCCTCCCAGCCGTACGCCTGCCGGTCGATCAGTTCGGGGGTGAGCTTGCCGTCGGGAGTGGGCACGGTGAGTAGTTTGAGGCCGCCCACGCGCTCGGGGGCGCCGCCCTCGTCGACGTTGATGTGCGCGCTCTCGGCGCAGATCACCGCGCCCCAGCGGTCGGTGACCGCCTGCAGCGCGACGACGTTGGCGCCGGTGCCGTTGAAGACCGGGAACGCCTCGGCCGTCGACCCGAAGTGGCTGCGGATCACCGCCTGGAGGTTCTGCGTGTAGTCGTCCTCGCCGTACGCGACCTGGTGCCCGCCGTTGGCCAGGGCCAAGGCGGCGAGCACCTCCGGATGGGCGCCGGCGTAGTTGTCGCTGGCGAAGCCGCGGACTTCCGGGTCGTGGTGGCGGCGCGCCTGCGTGAAAGCGGTGCCGGTGGGGTTCACGGCTTCTCGGTCAGCCACAGACGGTTTCCGTTCACTTCCGCGGCGGGCTTCTCCCAGACTCCGGCGACCGCCTCGGCGAGGTCCTTGACGTCCGTGAAGCCCGCGAACTTCGCGTTGGGGCGCTCGGCGCGCATCGCGTCGTGCACCAACGCCTTCACCACCAGGATCGCAGCCGCCGAGGTCGGGCCCTGTTCGCCCCCCGCCTTGCGGAACCAGTCGGCCATGGCGAGGGTCCAGGCCTCGGCGGCGGCCTTGGCGGCGGAGTACGCCGCGTTGCCCGCGGTGGGCCGGGTCGCGCCGGCCGCGCTGATCAGGACGTACCGGCCGCGGTCGCTGCGCTGGAGCGCCTCGTGGAAGGCGAGGGAGGTGTGCTGGACGGTCCGGATCAGCAGCCGCTCCAGCACCTCCCAGTCGTCCAGGTCCGTCTTGGTGAAGGTCTCGCTGCCGCGCCAGCCGCCGACGAGGTGGACCAGACCGTCGACACGGCCGTACTCCTCCTCGATGCCGTCGGCCCAGCGGCGGGCGGAGGCGAGGTCCAGCAGGTCGACGGGCTCGCCGACGACGGTGGCGCCGCCGTGCGCGTAGCGCGCCGCGTCCACGGCCTCGGCGAGCCGCTGCGGGTCGTTGTCGGAGCCGACGACGACGGCGCCGGCCTCGGCCAGCCGCAGCAGCGCGGCCCGGCCGGCGGGTCCGCCCGCTCCGGCCACCGCGATCACCGCACCGTCGAGTGTTCCGTTCCCCATGGTCCTGGCCTCCCCGGTCTCGTCCGCGCGGACGCCGCTCACGCGGCGACCCGCCCGGCGCCGTCCCTGGTGATGCCCCGGGTCGAGGCGATCACTTTCCGCAGTTTCTTGGACAGTGCCTCGTAGAACATGCTCAGCGGAAATTCGTCCGGCAGCACGTCGTCCACGAGTTTGCGCGGGGGCAGGGTCAGGTCGAGGGCGTCGGGGCCCTTGGCCCACTTCGAGCCGGGGTGCGGGGCGAGGTACGACGAGACCAGTTCGTACCCGGCGAACCAGTGCACGAGCTTGGGGCGGTCGATGCCGTCCCGGTAGAGCTTCTCGATCTGCGCGCACAGCTCGTTGGTGACCTGCGGGACACGGTCCCAGTCGAGCGAGAGGCGGTTGTCGGTCCAGCGGACCACGTCGTGCCGGTGCAGGTGGGCGAAGAGGAGCTGGCCGCCGAGACCGTCGTAGTTGCGGACCCGCTCGCCGGTGACCGGGAAGCGGAACATGCGGTCGAAGACCACCGCGACCTGTACGTCACGGGCCTGCTGCACACCCTCGTCCGCGAGTGCGACGGCCTCCCTGAAGGCGGTGAGATCGCAGCGCAGCTCCTCCAGGCCGTACATCCAGAACGGCTGGCGCTGCTTGATCATGAACGGGTCGAAGGGCAGGTCGCCGTGGCTGTGGGTGCGGTCGTGGACCATGTCCCAGAGCACGAACGCCTCCTCGCACCGTTTCTGGTCGTCGACCATCGCGGCCACGTCCGCGGGCAGCTCCAGGCCCAGTACGTCGACGGCGGCGGCGGTCACCCGGCGGAAGCGGGCGGCCTCGCGGTCGCAGAAGATGCCGCCCCAGGAGAAGCGCTCGGGAGCCTCGCGCACGGCGATGGTCTCCGGGAAGAGGACGGCGGAGTTGGTGTCGTAGCCCGAGGTGAAGTCCTCGAAGGTGATGCCGCAGAAGAGCGGGTTGTCGTAGCGGGTGCGTTCCAGCTCGGCCAGCCACTCGGGCCAGACCATGCGCAGGGCGACCGCTTCGAGGTTGCGGTCCGGGTTGCCGTTCTGCGTGTACATCGGGAAGACGACCAGGTGCTCCAGGCCGTCGGCGCGGTGTGCGGCGGGCTGGAAGGCGAGCAGCGAGTCGAGGAAGTCGGGAACCGCGAAGCCGCCGTCGGCCCAGCGGGCGAGGTCGGCGACGAGCGCCTCGTGGTAGGCGCGGTCGTGCGGCAGCAGCGGGGACAGCTCCCGCACGCTCCGCGCCACGCGGCGCACGGCCGCCTCGGCGGCGGCGGGCTCCGGGGCGCCCTCGGCGTCGAAGTCGATCGACCCGTCCTTGGACTGCCAGGGCCGGATCCGCTCCACGGCGTCCTTGAGCACGGACCACGCGGGGTGATTCACCACCCCGCCCTCCGAAGAATCGTTTCTCCCCGAAGCCGCCTGCTCAAGAATTTCCGTCATGTTCCATCCTCCACAGGAGAACCGCGCGTCAGAACACCGTAGAGGTACGAGCTTCCTCCTAGCAAGGGCACCCTCGGGAGATTATCCTGCCGCACCTCAGCTTCACCGAGCTTTTTCCTGCGGGACACCGGGACACCGGGACACCGGGACACCGGGAAGGGGCGCGTCGCCCGGGTGTGAGGAACCGGACCCGCACCTGAGCGGGGACGGCGCCCTCGCCGTCATCCGCAGATCGAGCGCACCGGCCGCTGCGCGGCCGGAGACCCGGCCCGGCGGCGGACTCAGAGCGACGGCTCGGCCGGCGGCTCGACGAGCAGTTCGACCAGCGGCTTGACCAGCGGCTTGACCAGCAGTTCGAAGCGGAGGTCGGCGCGCTGCGGGATGCCGAAGCGCTCGTCCCCGTACGGGAACGGAGTGGTCTCGCCGGTACGGCGGTAGCCGCGGCGCTCGTACCAGGCGATGAGGTCCTCGCGGACGGAGATCACCGTCATGCGCATCTCCGTGGCGCCCCAGACCTCGCGGGCCTGCCGTTCCGCCTCGGCGATGATCCGCTTGCCGAGACCGGCGCCCTGGAGGGCGGGGCGGACCGCGAACATGCCGAAGTAGGCGTGGTCGCCGCGGTGCTCCACCTGGCAGCAGGCGACGATCCGGCCCTCCCGCTCGACCACCAGCAGCTTGCCGTCCGGCGCGTTCACGACCTCCGCCACGCCCTCGGGGTCGGTCCGCTGCCCCTGGAGGATGTCCGCCTCGGTGGTCCACCCGACCCGGCTGGCATCGCCCCGGTACGCCGACTCCACCAGCGCGACCAGCGCGTCGACATCGGCCTCGGTGGCGTCCCGGAAGGCCAGGTCGGCGGTCCCGGCCGCCTTCACGGCGGTGCCGGTGGTCCGGTCGGCGGCGGTCTCCATGGAGCGGATCTCCCCTTCTGTGGTTTCTGCGGTTTCTGCGGTTTCTGCGGCCTCGCCGGTGCGGCGAGGGCGTCGTCGAGCCTAACCCCGCTGCCGTTAGGCTCCGGACGCATGGTGCATGTACTCAGCGGCAGGACCCTGCTCCGCCCCACCGACCCCGACCGGTCCCGCGCCTTCTACGGCGAACAGCTCGGCCTCGCCGTCCAGCGCGAGTTCGGCACCGGCCCGGAACGCGGCACGGTGTACTTCCTCGGCGGCGGCTTCCTGGAGGTCTCCGGCCGCGCCGGGAGCGCGCCGGCCCCGGGCCTCAGGCTCTGGATGCAGGTCGAGGACGTGGCGGCGGCCCATGAGGAGCTGCGGGCCAAGGGCGTGGACATCGCCCGGGAGCCGGTCAGGGAACCGTGGGGACTGGTGGAGATGTGGATCGAGGACCCGGACGGCACGCCGATCGTGCTGGTGGAGGTGCCCGCGGACCATCCGCTGCGCTACCGGCCGGGTATCTGACAGGCACCCGGCAGGCAGGCGTCCGGGCCGCGCTGTCACGCGCGGGGCGCGCTCAGGCGGCCCTCCAACTGGACCAGCAGGCCGCCGAGCAGGGCGGCGAGGTCCTCCCGCTCGGGCGACCGGAGCCCGGAGAGCGCGGCGGCCTCGTAGGCGAGCTGCTCCGGGAGGATGCCGTCGACCAGGTCGCGGCCCGCGTCGGTGAGGCGGACATGGGCGACGCGGCGGTCCCGGGTGTCGCCGCGCCGGTCCACCAGCCCGCGCCCGGAGAGCTGCTTGAGGCGCTTGGTGACGGCGGCGCCCGAGGAGAAGGTCTCGCGGGCCAGCTCCCCGGGCGTCAGCTCGTGACCTGTGCGGCGCAACGCGCCGAGCAGGTCGAACTCGGGGCGGCTGAGCCCGGCCCGGCGCAGCGGCGCGTCCTCGGCCTGCTGGAGGAGAGCGGCGCAGCGGGTGATACGGCCGATGATCTCCATGGGGCCGGTGTCCAGGTCGGGGTGGACGGCCCGCCACTGGCGGACGACCCCGGCGACGGTGTCGCCCCCGGCCACCTCCGTCGCGTCGCCTTGGGTCGCCGAGGGCCGGTCGGTTGCCGTCATGGCCGTACGTCCTCCGTTGTCGTGCCCATGTCTTGATCCTGGTCCGCGTCCGCTGTCCGGCGGCGCACGGTAGCGGCGAGCGTACGGTGTCCCGCCTGCTCGGCGAGCACGACCCTCTCCTGGGGCAGGGACCGCTGCCACCACTCGCCGGCCGCGGCGTCCGCCGTGACCCGAAGGTCGGTCAGGGCGGCGGCGAGGGCGCGCCGGGCGGTGTCCAGGGCGGCGGGGCCTGGAGCGGGCCGGGCCAGCAGGCGGGCGGCGTCCTCGCGGGCGCGGTCCGCGGCGGCGAGGGTCTCCTCGACGCGGGAGGCGGTACGCCGGTTGGTGACGGCGGCCGCGGCCAGGAAGCCGACGACGGCGCCGACGAGGGTGTCCACCACCCGCTCGGTGATCAGCTCGGCGGGGTCCTGGTAGCGGGCGAACTCGCTGATGAGCAGTGCCATCGGGGTGACGCAGACGCTGCCGAGCCAGTAGTTGCGGCTGATGAGCGCCTCGGCGCCGAAGCCGCAGGCGAGGCAGAACACGACGAGGAACGCCTGGTGGAGGTGGGCGACCGGGGCGAGGGCGGCGAACACCAGGACTCCGGCGATGTTGCCGACGACACGCTGGACGGTCCGGCTCCAGGTGAGGGTCAGGTTGGCCTGGTAGAGGGCCGCGGCGGTGACCAGGGCCCAGTAGGGGCGGCCGATACCGAGGGCGAGCGAGGCGTAACCGGCGAGGGCGCAGCCGAGGGCGGTGCGCAGGCCGATGGGGGCGAGCGGGCCGAGGCGCCGCCACAGCGGCCGGGGCCGGGCGGCCAGCTCGGTCTCCAGGCCGAGGAGTTCGTCGTCGCCACCGCCGCCGGGGCCGTTCCCGGTGTGCGGGAGGGGGCCGGTGCCGCGCAGGTCGCGGGCCCAGCCGCGCAGCCGCTCCGGGTCGGCGTCGGCGGGCGCGGCGAGGGCGACTTCGGCGCGGATGACGAGGCGTTCCAGGGCGCGCCGGGTGGTGGCGCGGGCGCCGGTCGCCGGCAGCGACAGCAGGCACTGCCAGGCGGCCTGGACGGCGGCGTAACCGGCGGAGCGGGCCGCGGTGCGGCCCTCGCCGACGCCGCGGGTGGCGGCGTACGCGGCGGCGGCGTTCAGGGCACCGGCGGTGGCGCGGCGTTCGGGGCCGTGCGGGCGCAGGAGGCCGGGGGCCATGCCGACGATCCAGGCCCAGGCGCCCGCGACGAGCGCGAGCCCGAGGTGGCCGGGGACCTGGCCGAGGGTCTGGGGCACGAAGAGGGCGGCGGAGGTGATGAAGGTGAGGACGACGTTGCCCGGGGGGCCGAGCCGGGTGGCGTCGCTCAGCACCTTCTGCGCGGCGGCGAGCAGGGCGCCGACGGCCACCAGGACGACGGCGTCGCGCGTGAGCGACGCGGTGACCAGGGCCACGGCGAGCCCGCCGACCATGCCGAGCACCACCCGGAGCAGGGTGCGGGCGCGGGCGGCGTAGGGGCGGTTGTGGGCGTAGAGCGCGCACATGGACCCGGCCATGGTGTACATCGCCAGGTCGAGGCGGCCGAGGGCCAGGAGGGTGAGGTTGGGGGGTGCGACCGCCGCGACCGAGCTGAGCGCGGGCTTGAACCAGATGTCGGAGGGCCGGCGGGCGCGCAGTACGCCCGCCAGGGGGAGGCGGCGGCTGCTGTGGGGAGTGGGGGGCGCACTGCTCATCCCTATACTTTAACAGGTGTTTTACCTGTAAAACACTGACCTCTCCGAGCAGGAACATCTCGGTGACCAGCGCCGTCGCGTCACGCTCCGCCGAATGCTCCTCTGATACCCCCTTGCGCTCGCGTGCGCGCCACCCGGGCCGGGCATGCCCTGACCGACCGTCCGACGGGGAGGTGCGTGTGCACGGACCGGCGTCGTCCGGCTGGCTGCTGGTCGCGCTGTGCGCGGCGACCGGCGCCTACTGTCTGCTGCGGATGCGCAGCCGGGTCGAGGAGCAGCGCCGCGCGGCGGGCGGCGAGGCGCTCATGGGCTTCGGCATGGCGGCGATGGCCGTGCCCGCAGCCGTCTTCACCCCGCCGGGGTGGATCTGGTCCGGGTACGCCGCGCTGTTCGGCGCGGCCGGGCTGCGGTCCCTGTGGGCCGTCCGCGGCGGCGGGCGCGGCCGTCACCATCTGCACCATCTGGTCGGCGCCGGGGCGATGGTCTACATGTCGCTCGCGATGGCCGCCGCCACCGGCCAGGGCCAGGTCCAGGGCCAGGGGCCCGGTCAGGGTCACGGTCACGGCGGGCCGGGCGTCCCGCTGCTCACCGGCGCCCTGCTGCTCTACTTCACCGGGTACGTGCTGCTGGCGGGCGTGCGCCTGGTGCCGGTGGGGGCGGCCGCGGGCGGTCCCGCGGCCGCCGGGTGGGGCGACCGGCCGGAGCTGGCGCGGGCCTGCCGGCTGTCGATGGGCCTGGCGATGCTGGCGATGCTGCTCGCCATGTGAGCGGCCCCGCCCGGCGGGATTGGCCCGATGAGCGCCGCGTCGGCGAGGATCGCACCATGCAGACCCCGTCCCTCGACTCCCCGCCCCGTCCGCCGCGGTCGCGCACCGTGCTCGGCGCCGCCTGGATCCTGGCGCTCTGCTCGGTGCTGCTGATCTTCCTCGTCGCCGCCGAGTGGCGGCCGCTGACCGCCCTCGACGAGGACATCTCCCGCACCACGCACCGCTGGGCGGTCGCGGAACGGGGCCTGACCCAGACCTTCCGCGTCCTGACCGACTGGGTGTGGGACCCGTGGACGATGCGCCTGCTGTGCGCCGCGGTGGCGGTGTGGCTGGGGGTGCGGTACAGCGCCTGGTGGACGGCCGGGTGGCTGGCGGTGGTGTGCGTGCTGGGCTCACTGGTGCAGCAGGGGCTGAAGAGCGCGGTGGGCCGCGCCCGCCCGGTCTGGCCCGACCCGGTGGACAGCGCCCACTACGCGGCCTTCCCGTCGGGCCACGCCATGACCGCGACCCTCGTCTCGGGACTGCTGCTGTGGCTTCTGTACGGCTACGGCGCGCCGTACGCCGCCCGCCTGACCGCCTGGATCCTGGCCGCGGTCTCCGTGGTCGGCGTCGGCGTCACCCGGATCTGGCTGGGCGTCCACTGGCCCACCGACGTCGTCGGCGGCTGGCTGCTGGGCGCGCTGACGGTCTCGCTGGCGGTACTCGCCCACCGGCGATGGCGGCCGGGGCCCCCGCCGACGGCCGCCGCCTCGTGAAGAGGCCGCCCGGACACCCCTGGGCGGACGCCGGTGCCGGCTCGTGTGGTGGCCCGCGAGCGAGCAGGGAGCGGTCGCCTTACCCATAGCCTCAGGCAACCATCGCACGGAAAAGCCGTCCGTATCGGACGATCCCCCGCGTCGCCCGATACGGACGGCAGCCGGACCGTGCCCATGGAGGGGCGGTCCGGACGTACTGAGTATAGTTGGCTGGCAGCCAGTCAACCCAGGAGTTACAGGATGCCGCCACGAAGCGCCTCGGTCAATGAAGAGTTGCGCCGGCGTTCGCAGGAGCGGCTGCTGCAGGCGGCCGTGGAGCTGGTCGGCGAGCGGGGTTACGAGGCGACGACGCTCGGGGACATCGCCGACCGGGCGGGCTCCGCCCGCGGGCTCGTGTCGTACTACTTCCCCGGCAAGCGTCAGCTCGTGCAGTCCGCCGTGCACCGGCTGATGCACCGGACGCTGGAGGAGGCACTGGAGCGCGAGCCGCGGACCGCGGACGGGCGGGAGCGGACGGCGCGGGCGATCGACGCGATCCTCGGACTCGCCCGGGACCGGCCGTTGCTGATGCGCCAGCACATGGCGAGCCTGCTCCAGGCCGAGGGCTTCCTGCCGTGTCCGGAGCAGCGGCGGCTGGCCGAACTGCTGCGGGACACCGTCGCCCGGCACGGCTCGCGGGACGTCGACCGCGACTACCCGGTGCTGCGGGCCCTGCTCATGGGCGCCGTCTACGCCGCCCTGATGCCCGGGGCGCCGATGCCGGTGCCGGTGCTGCGCGGCGAACTGTTCCGGCGCTACGGACTGGAGTGGGACATGGGCGCCCCGCCGGACGCCGAGGCGCCCGGCGGGAAGTGCGACCCGGACCTGTCGCGGTTCTTCGCGACCGAACCCGCGCCGCGGGATCAGTCGAAGTAGTCCGGCTGCGTCTGGACGTTCAGCTCGTCCACCCGGACCCGCTTGGCCGGGTCGGTGCGCCGGTCGCTGAGCTTCAGCACGTCGAAGCCCTTGGTGATGTCGTTGGAGTAGATGTAGCCGTTGTAGTAGTACGCCGACCAGGAGCCGCCGGTGACCATCGTCTCGGTGGACAGCGGGCCTCGCTCGAAGTAGGCGATCTCCTTCGGACGGGAGGAGTGGGTGAAGTCCCAGACGGAGATGCCGCCCTGGTACCACGCCTGGACCATGAGGTCCTTGCCCTTGACCGGGATCAGCGAGCCGTTGTGGGCGACGCAGTTCTCCGTGTCGGCCTGGTGGCGCGGGATCTTGAAGTAGCCGCGGAAGACCAGCTCGCGCCTGTCGCCCTTGCCGACGATGTCGTAGATGCCGTCGGCGCCGCGGTTCGGGCCGACCGTCGCGTTGCAGGTGGCCGCGCCGCCGCCGCCCAACTCGTCGGTGAAGACGACCTTGTCCGCCGTCTGGTTGAAGGTCGCCGAGTGCCAGAACGAGAAGTTCACGTTGTCCTGCACGCGGTCGATGACCTTCGGGTGCTCCGGGTCCTTGAGGGAGAAGAGCAGGCCGTCGCCCATGCAGGCGCCCGCCGCCAGGTCCTCGGAGGGCAGCACGGTGATGTCGTGGCAGCCGGTGGTCTTGGACACGCCGGGGTTGGTCGGTCCGCCCGGGTTGCCGCCGCCGTCCGGGCCCTCACCGGGGAACAGCACCGGGAAGCCCACGAGGGCCGCCTTCTCGGGCGCGTGGCGCGGCACCTTGATGACCGAGATGCCGTCGTGCGGCGGCTGGCAGTCGGGGTAGGTGGCGCTCGGCGAGTACGAGGAGACGTAGATGTACACGTTGCGGCGCTCGGGCACCAGCGTGTGGGTGTGCGAACCGCAGGCCGTCTCGACGGCGGCGACGTACTTCGGGTTCCGCTTGTCGCTGATGTCGAAGACCTTCATGCCCTCCCAGGAGGACTTCTCGGTCGCCGGCTGGGTGGTGCTCTGGCAACTGTCGTCGCTGCGCGAGGAGTCGGTCGACAGGAACAGCAGGTCGCCGGAGACGGAGATGTCGTTCTGCGATCCGGGGCACAGCACCTGGGCGACCGTCTTCGGCGCCCGGGGGTTGCTCAGGTCGAAGACGCGGAATCCGTCGTAGTTGCCGGCGAAGGCGTACTTCCCCTGGAAGGCCAGGTCGGAGTTGGTGCCCGGGAGCGCGTCCTTGGGGATGTTGGCGAGGTGCTCGATGTTGTCGGAGTGGACGATCTCGTCCTGGCCGGGTATCTCGCCGTCCGCTATCGCGTCGCGCACCTCGGCCCGGGCGCCCTCGGAGACCTTCTGGGTCGCGGTCGGGGCGTCCCCGGGGTCTGGGGTCGCCGTCGCCGGCCCGGCGGTGAGCAGCGCCGCCAGGAGACCGGCCGCGGCCGCGGCGACTCCCAGGCGGCTGCGCCGGGTTCTCGGGTCGTTCAACAGGGTCACTGCTTCCTCCCTCGGTTCCGTTCGCGTGGGAACGGTTCACACACCCCCGCAGTATTGTCTTCGCCATGCACATACCAACAGGGGGGCAACAGAGCCGTAATGAAGTTTTCTGATCACGGGTGTGCGGGGGCGTGCTAGGACGGACATGAAGCCCACCAGGTGTCGCCCCGCTCGCCCCGCGAGGGGGCACCCCACGCCCCAGGAGGTCGTTGTGCTCTTCCGTCCCGCGTCCCGCGCCTCGCTCGTCACGGCCTCGCTCGCCGCCCTGGCCGTGTTCGGGCTCGGGGCCTGCGACTCCGGCCCGCGGGAGGAGACGAAGGCGGCCGGGTCACCGGGCCCCTCGGTGATCGCGCCGGGCGCTCCGGGCGAGGCGAACCGCACGCTCTCCGCCCAGGACGCCGAGGAGCAGCGCGCCGACGACGACTCCCCCAACTCCGCGGACCTCGCGTACGCGCGGATGATGATCCGGCACCACGCCCAGGCGCTGCGGATGACCGGACTCGTCCCCGACCGCGCCGAGTCGGCCCGGGTCGAGGCGCTGGCGGAGCGGATCGCCGCCGCGCAGGGGCCGGAGATCGCCGCGATGCGGGGCTGGCTGAAGACGCAGGGCAGGCCGGAGCGGGAGCCGGGTGGCGGGCACGACCACGCCACGATGCCCGGGATGGCGACCGAGGCACAGTTGAAGAAGTTGCGCGCGGCCCGGGGGAAGGCGTTCGACCGGCTCTTCCTGACCCTGATGATCACCCATCACGAGGGGGCGATCACGATGGCCACGGACGTGAAGGGGCAGGGCAACAACATCCGCGTCGAGGAGATGGCCGACGACGTGGTCGCCCAGCAGACGAGCGAGATCACGCGGATGCGTCAGATGCTCTGACCCGGTGCGCGGCGCGCGCGGCGCGGGGCGAGCAGGCCCGCGTCGCGGGCCAGCCCGATCAGCCGGAGCGACCTGCGGCGGCCGTGCCCGGTCGCGCCCATCACCGCGAGGACCGGGTCGGCGCCCCGCTCCTGGGCGGCCCGGTACTCCTGCGCGACGCGCCGCTGCCCCTCCCTGCCGGGCGGCCAGGCGGGCCGGGCGTGCCGCAGTACGGACGGCCCGCCGTCCCGCTCGCCCAGACCGCACGCCTGGGCGAGCGGCCCCTCGATCCAGTCGCCGAGCGCGCTCAGGTCGTCCAGCGAGAGCGCGGGCTGCGCGCGGACGTCCTCCAGGCAGACCCGGTCCCGCGACACCACCGCGAGCGCGTCGACCCGGGCACCGTCGGCGAACGCCAGGCGGACGTCGTACCAGGAGGTGGTGAAGTCGCCCTCCCGCACGTCCCAGGCGTGCCGCACGGACATCTCGCCCTCGTCGGGACAGCGGTCGGAAAGCCGGAGTGAACGATGAGCGAAGGATGCTTCGAGCACACCCGGAACCCAACCGCATGATCACACTCCATACGAACGGAACACGCGTCGAGGACCCGTGCGGCACCCTGTCAGCGGACCCGGAGCGGTGCCATGCTGAAGGCCCCGGCACCCCACGCCGAGGAAGTCCGCCCGCCGCACCGAAGGGGTCCGCGCTCCCGCCGAAGAAGTCTCCGCCCCCGCTGAAGGAGTCCGCCGTGCTGCGTGTCGCCGTCGTCGGCTCGGGGCCGAGCGGTTGCTACACCGCCCAGAGCCTCGTCCGGTTCGCCGAACAGGCGCGCGTCGACGTCCTGGACCGCCTGCCGTGCCCGTACGGCCTGGTGCGGTACGGGGTGGCACCGGACCACGAGAAGATCAAGTCGCTGCAGGACACTCTGCGACCGGTGCTGGAGCACGAGCGGGTGCGCTTCCTCGGCGGCGTCCCGGTCGGGCCCGGCGGGGTGCCCGCCGCCCGGCTGCGGGAGCTGTACCACGCGGTCGTGTACTGCGTCGGCGCCGCCACCGACCGGCGGCTGGGCGTACCGGGCGAGGACCTGCCGGGGAGCTGGTCGGCGACGGAGTTCGTGTCCTGGTACAGCGCCCATCCGGACGCGGTCGACGGCGGGTACGTGCGCGGCGCCCGGTCGGTGGTCGTGATCGGCGTGGGCAACGTCGCCGTGGACGTGGCCCGGATGCTGGCGCGCCGCCCGGCCGAACTGAGCGGTACCGACGTCCCGCAGGCGGCGCTGGAGGCACTGGCCGCCGGCCGGGTGGCCGACATCCACGTGGTCGGCCGGCGCGGCCCGTCCCAGGCCCGGTTCACCACCAAGGAACTGCGGGAGCTGGGCTCCCTGCCGGACACCGACGTCCTGGTGGACCCGGCCGAGGCCGCGCTGGACCCCGGTTACCTGGACCCCTCCGCACTGCCCGGACCGCAGCGGCGGAACGTGGAGGTGATGCGCGGGTGGGCCGAGGCGGCGGTGTCACCGACAGCTCCGGAGGCGGCGGAGGCGGCGCGCAGGATCCGGCTCCGTTTCTTCCTGCGGCCCGTCGAGGTGCTCGCCCGCGCGGGGCGGGTGGGCGCGGTGCGCTTCGAGCGGACGGCGCCGGACGGGCACGGCGGGGTGCGCGGTACCGGGCGGTACGAGGAGATCGAGGCGCAGTCGGTACTGCGGTCGGTGGGTTATCGCGGCGTACCGCTCAAGGGGCTGCCGTTCGACGCGGCGAACGGCACGGTCCCCCATCTGGCGGGGCGCGTCACCCGCGAGGGCCTCGTCGTGCCCGGTGTGTACGTGGCGGGCTGGATCAAGCGCGGACCCACGGGCGTCATCGGCTCCAACCGCCCCTGCGCGAAGGAGACCGTGGCGTCGCTGCTCTCGGACACCGCCGTGCTCCTCGACCGGGACCTGCCCGGCGACCCGCTGGCCGCGCTGCGCGCCGAGGGTGTCGAGCCGGTCGAGTGGACGGGCTGGCAGGCGATCGAACGGGCCGAGGCGGCGCTGGGCGCCACGCTCGGGCGGCGGGTGGTGAAGCTGCCCGACTGGGAGTCACTGCTGGCGGCGGTGCGGGCGGGCGGCCGGTAGGCGGACGGGCGGTGCCCGTGGGCCGTATACAAGGCAGCAACACGCCGGAAATCAACAAACTGTTCAAGGCTCCTACGGTCACTGGCTGTTCGGATGTTTTCCACCCGCAGCCCAGGAGCGCCCATGGCCTCGACCTCCCCCGTGCACCCCGTGCACCCCGTGCACCCCGTGGACGAGGTGCCACCCGTACGGCAGTTGGCCGCCTTCGGCCTCCAGCACGTGCTCGCGATGTACGCCGGCGCGGTGGCCGTCCCGCTGATCGTGGGCGGTGCGATGAAGCTGTCGCCCGCGGACCTGGCGTATCTGATCACCGCCGATCTGCTGGTGTGCGGCATAGCCACCCTCATCCAGTGCGTCGGCTTCTGGCGCTTCGGCGTGCGGCTGCCGATCATGCAGGGCTGCACGTTCGCCGCGGTGTCGCCGATGGTGCTCATCGGGACGACCGGCGGCGGCCTGCCCGCGATCTACGGGGCGGTGATCGTCGCGGGGCTGGCGATCATGCTGCTCGCGCCGGTCTTCGGCAGGCTGCTGCGGTTCTTCCCGCCGCTGGTGACGGGCACGGTGATCCTGATCATCGGCGTCTCGCTGATGCCGGTGGCGGGCAACTGGGTCGCCGGCGGTTCGGGCGCGGCGGACTTCGGCGAGCCGAAGAACCTGGCGCTGGCGGCCTTCGTCCTGGTGGTGGTGGTCGGCGTGCAGCGGTTCGGGCCGGCCTTCGTCAGCCGGATCGCGGTGCTGATCGGCATCGTCGCCGGACTGGTGGTCGCGGTGCCGTTCGGATTCACCGACTTCGGCGGGGTCGCGGACGCCGACTGGGTCGGGATCAGCACCCCGTTCCACTTCGGGGCGCCGACGTTCGAGGTGTCGGCGATCGTGTCGATGCTGGTGGTGGCACTGGTCTGCATGACCGAGACGACGGGTGACTTCATCGCGGTCGGTGAGCTGACCGGCCGCCGGACGGAGCCGGGGTCGTTGGCGGACGGGCTGCGCGCGGACGGCCTCTCCACCGTGCTGGGCGGCGTCTTCAACACCTTCCCCTACACGGCGTACGCGCAGAACGTCGGCCTCGTCGGCATGACCCGGGTGCGCAGCCGCTGGGTGGTCGCCGCGGCGGGCGGCCTGCTGGTGCTGCTCGGGCTGCTCCCCAAGCTGGGCGCGGTGGTGGCGGCGGTCCCCGCGCCGGTACTGGGCGGTGCGGGTCTGGTGATGTTCGGGACGGTCGCGGCGAGCGGCCTGCGCACCCTGGCCGAGGTCGACTTCAAGGACAACCACAACCTCACGGTGGTGGCCGTGTCGGTGGCCGTGGGCGTACTGCCGGTGGGCGTGCCGACGGTCTACGACAAGTTCCCGGACTGGTTCCAGACGGTGATGCACAGCGGCATCAGCGCGGGGTGCCTGACGGCGATCGCGCTGAACCTCCTCTTCAACCACCTGCCCGGTCGGACAGGTTCGGCGGCGGGCGACGCGGACACGGGGCCGGGCGTCCCGGTGGCCGGGAGTGAGGCGCGCGACTTCTCGAAAGGGTGAACCGCGGTGGACTCCGCCCGCCGCGAGTGCCGGTGAAACACACTGCAGACCCGGTACGTCCGCCTCCGGGCCCGGAGGCGGTGCCGGAAGCACACCTGCGTGCACACCGGCATGAGGGCGGCCCGGCCCGCCAGGCACTGGGGGGACGGAGGGGCGGAGGGACGGGCGGGATGGGACGGCAGCGCGATCCACGCGGTGGGGCCGGCGGGACCGGCGGGCTCAGGAAGCTCGGTGAACGGACCCGCTACTGGTTCGACAGCACGCTGGCCCGCGGGGCCTCCGCGCTGGTCGGCTGGCTGGCCCTGTTGTGCCTGGTCGTCGTCGTGCCGGTGAGCGCCGTGCTGGTGTGGACCGACCCGGAGGTTCCGGCGTCCGCGCCGGACAGGCTGGCGGAGGTCTGGCGCCTCACCGGCGAGACCCTGCGGCTGGGCGGGGTGACGGGCACTCCGCTGCGGATGGTGATGTCGGTGCTGCTCGCGCTGATCGCCCTGCTGTACGTCTCCCTCCTCGTCGGCCTGGTCACGGCCGCGCTCACCGAACGGCTCACCGCCCTGCGGCGAGGCCGGTCCACCGTGCTGGAGCGCGGGCACGCGGTGGTGCTTGGCTGGTCGGAACAGGTCTTCACGGTGGTGGGTGAGCTGGTGGCCGCCAACGCCAACCAGCGGCGGGCGGTGGTGGTCGTGCTGGCCGACCGGGACAAGACCGCCATGGAGGAGGCGCTCGGCGCCCGGGTGGGGCCGGTCGGCCGTACCCGGCTGATCTGCCGCAGCGGCCCCACCACCGACCCGGCCGTGCTCTCCCTGACTAACCCCGGAGCGGCCGGCGCGGTCCTGGTGCTGCCCCACGACGAGCCGGACGCCGACGCCGAGGTCGTCAAGACGCTGCTGGCTCTGCGGGCCGCGCTGCCCCGGCGGGGGGACGGCCCGGGGGCCCGTCCTTCCGTGGTCGCCGCGGTCCGCGACGACCGGTTCCACCTGGCCGCCTCGCTGGCCGCGGGGCCGGGTGGCGTCGTCCTGGAGAGCGACACGATCACCGCCCGGATGCTCGTCCAGGTGGCCCGCCGTCCCGGACTCTCCCTCGTCCACCGGGAGTTGCTCGACTTCGCCGGCGACGAGTTCTACCTGGTCGCGGAACCCGCGCTGGCGGGCCGCCCGTTCGGCGAGGCGCTGCTGTCCTACGCCACGTCGAGCGTCGTCGGGCTGATGCGCGGGCAGACACTCCTGCTCGCTCCCCCGCCGGACACCCCGGTCCGGGCGGACGACAGGATTCTCGTCATCTCCGGCGACGACGACACCGTCCGGCTGGAGGACTGTGCCGAGTCGGTCGAGCCGGCCGCCATGGCGCCCGAGCGGCCGGCGTCCGCCCGGCCGGAACGGGTGCTGCTGCTGGGCTGGAACCGCCGCGCGCCGCTCATGATCGACCAGTTGCGGCGCTGCGTGCTGGCCGGGTCGGCCGTCGACGTGGTGACGGCGGACGGCGGACGGACCGTGCACCAGGTCGATCACGCCGACGCGCAGGCCGGTACCGGGCTGGCCTTCACCCTGCACCGGGGAGACGTCACCCGCCCGGAGGTCCTGCGTCGCCTGGACATCGGCTCCTACGACAGTGTCATCGTGCTCGGCCGGGACCCCGTGCCCGACGACCCCGCCGACGAGCCGGACAATCACACACTGGTCACCCTGCTGCTGCTCCAGCAGGCGGAGGAGACCACCGGACGCGAACTGCCCGTGGTCACCGAACTGACCGACGACCGCAACCGGGTACTGGCACCGATCAGCCCCGGCGCCGACGTGATCATCAGCGGCAAGATCATCGGCCTGCTGATGGCGCAGATCTCCCAGAACCGGCACTTGACGGGCGTGTTCGAGGAACTGTTCCAGGCCGAGGGGAACGGAATCCACCTGCGGCCGGCCGCCGACTACGTCCGGCTGGACCACGAGACCCCGTTCGCCACGGTGGTGGCCGCGGCACGCCGCCGGGGCGAGTGCGCGATCGGCTACCGGGACCACCGCACAGCGCGGCAGGGTCCGGGCTACGGCCTGCGCGTCAACCCGCCCAAGACCGAGCGGCGGCGCTGGACCGGCCGTGACGAAGTGGTCGTGATCGGCAAGAACTGAGGCCTGTACCCGTCCCGCCGCGCCTGCCACCCCTGCTCGCTCCGCGAGCCGCCCGGCCACGCGGTGACGCGCCGGCCGACTTGCCGTCCGGCGCCGGCGGCCGCACGATGTCCGGAAGAAGTAAAGAAGGGCAGGGTGAGAGCCTCCGCGTGGATTGTCCGGGAGTGGTGTCCGCCTGATCGAGATCGATCCGTACTCGCCCCGCCGGCCGTGCCGCCGCGGCCGGTCCCGGTGAGACGGTCGAGGTCCGGGAGGCCAGTCATGGTGTACTTCGCGAATTCCGCCGACAGCCTGGTGCCCGACGCCCTGGCAGGTTTCGCCTTCGTACACGCGGACCTGGTCGTCCACGACGAGGCGGGTGGCTTCCTGCGCGCGCGGCACCCGGCGCCCAACCGCCGGGTGGGCATCGTCTCGGGCGGTGGGTCGGGACACGAACCCCTGCACATCGGTTTCACCGGTACGGGCATGCTGGACGCGGTCTGCCCGGGCCGCCTGATGGCCTCGCCGCACAACCGCCAGGTGTTCGAGGCGTCCCGCGCGGTGGCACGCGCCGACGGGGTGCTCCACCTGGTGAAGAACTACACCGGCGACCGGATCAACTTCGGCATCGCCGCCGAGCGGCTGGCCCACGAGGGCATCGACTGCGCCCGGGTGCTGATCGACGACGACCTCGCGTCGGAGTCCGCGGAGTCGGCCACCGGCCGCCGGGGCACGGGGGCCGCCGTACTGGTGGAGAAGGTGCTCGGGGCCGCCGCCGACACCGGGCTGGGACTACGGGAACTGACCTCCCTCGGTACCGAACTGGCCGGCCGCAGCCGCAGTCTGGCCGTCGCCTCGGCCGCCCACACCTCCCCGGCCACGGGCCGGGCCGCGTTCGCGCTCCGTGCGGGTGAACTGGAGTACGGCGTAGGCATCCACGGCGAGCGGGCCCGCCGGACGGTGCCCCGGACCCCGCTGGACGACCTGGTCACGGAGATGACACGGTCCCTCCTGGCCGCGCTGGGCGCCGCTCGCGGCGAGTCCCTGATCGCCATGGTCAACGGGCTGGGCGCGGCGACCCGGCTGGAGCTGTACGCCGTGGCGGGCGCACTCGTCCGTCATCTGGAGCGGGAGGTCCTGGTGCCGGAACGGGTACTCGTCGGGGATTTCGTGACCGCTCTGGACATGCACGGTTTCTCGCTGACGCTGATGCGGGCGGACACCGAGACGGTCAAGTGGTTCGACGCGCCGGCCCGCACGCCGGCCTGGCCGCGCTGAACCGCCGGATCATGCTGATCGGAGAGCGGCAGGAGGTGGCACCATGCTGGAACAGGACACGCAGGCGACCGTCACCGCGGTGACCGGAGCGGCCTTCACCGAGGGCTGGATGCGCCGCTGGGGTGCCTCGGCGCGGGCCACCGAGGCCCAGCTCACCTCGCTGGACCAGCGGGTCGGGGACGGGGACTTCGGGACGAATCTGCGAGCCGGTCTGGTCGCGGCCGTGGCCGCTCTGGACGCGTCGGCCGGCACCGGGGCGCCGCGCACCGGACCGTCCGCTGCCGCGGGCGGGCCGCTGCGGTGTGCCGCCACCGCGTTCCTGGACGGGGTCGGCGGCACCAGCGGCCCCCTGTTCGGGCTGCTGCTGGAGGAGGTCGCCCTGGCCGCCGTCGGCCCGGTTCTCGACACGCCCACGCTGCGGGCCGGCTTCTGCCGCGGGCTGGCCGCCATCCAGCGGGTCGGTGAGGCGCGGCCGGGTGACAAGACCCTGGTGGACGCCTTGTGGCCGGCGTGCGAGGCGCTGCGCGCCTGTCCCGACACGGCCTGCCGGGAGGCGGCTCTCGCCGAGGCGGCGCGCGCCGCGCGGAAGGGAGTGCGCGGCACGGCCCGGCTGCGCGCGCGCCGGGGACGGGCCAGCTACCTCGGTGAACGCGCCGAAGGCGTCGCGGACCCGGGTGCGGTGGGCGTCTGGTTGCTGTTCGCCTCCGCCGGCGGCGTGGTCACCGATGTGGCGCCGCTGCTGACGCACATACCCTCCGCCACGTCCGGCTGAGTCGCCCGCACCGGTGCGGGTCGGATCCCGCACCGGTGCGGTTCAGCGTGCGACGGCCGCGGTGCCGTTACCGCCGGGAGGAGGAACCGCGGCGCGGCGCGGCACCGTGGCCGCCGAACAGTCCCGGTCCTGTTCGGCGGCCCGGCCGCCGGTCCGCGGAGCGGCGAGCGTCTCCACCCACAGGTCGGCGAGGCCCGCGGTGTCCTTGCCGGGCCACGGACCGACGCCGAGCACCCGCATCCCGGCGCGGACCGCGGCGAGGATGCCGCAGTGGGTGTCCTCGACGGCCAGTGTGTCGGCCGGGTCGGTGCCGCAGTGCCCGGCGGCCGCGAGGTAGACGTCCGGATCGGGCTTCGGCCGGATCTTCTCGTCCGGCACCACCACGGCACGGAAGTGGTGCAGCAGTCCGGCGGTGTCCAGGCTGGCCTCGACCACCTCACGGGGGCAGTTGCTGGCGACGGCCAGCGGTCCGTACGCGGCCGCGGCCTCCACCATCTCGCGGGCGCCGGGCATGGTCAGCGGGCGGTCGCTGACGAGGGCGCCGAAGTGGCGCAGGAGTCGGGCGGCGAGGTCCGCGCCCAGCTCCGGCCGGCCGGCCTCGTCCGCCATGAGCCGGCCGCACGCGCTGTAGTGCAGGCCCTTGGCCCGTTCGGCGAAGTCCGCCGGGAGTTCGAGCCCCACGTCGTCGAGGACGCGCTGACGCGCCTCGACCCAGTGGCATTCGGTGTTCATGAGCGTGCCGTCGCAGTCGAAGACTACGGCCGCGGGGGTCCAGAACAGGAGGTGGTGAAGCGCCATCAGTGTCCTTTTCGGTCGGGGGTGAACCACGCCCGTCGCGCATCGGGTCCGGTCGCCGCGTCACGCACGGGGCGTGCAGGCGGGCATCGGGGATCCGGCGGAGCGACCGAGGGGCGGGGGTGAAACGGGGGGAGTCGAGCGGTGCCGTCCAGCCATGGACGGCGGTAACCCATAGGCCGCT
Source organism: Streptomyces ziwulingensis (assembly GCF_039542605.1). Classification (NCBI taxonomy): domain Bacteria; kingdom Bacillati; phylum Actinomycetota; class Actinomycetes; order Kitasatosporales; family Streptomycetaceae; genus Streptomyces; species Streptomyces ziwulingensis. The sequence goes on along the minus strand of NZ_BAABIG010000020.1, from coordinate 59,613 downwards.
TTCGGGAACATAACGATCGTTACGCTAAGGCCATTACTCAGAGGAGTCAACGGAATGCAAGGAGTTACACACGGTCGAGTGAGTGATAACGCAACACACCGAACGCACCACATTCCCCGCCCTGTTCGAACCGGAAGACGGACGTGCGATGGTGCGGCACGCAGACCACCCGCGCGGCCGGCGCGTACTCCGTGAACCGCGGCACCGCCAGCCGGGCACCGGTCAGCCGCAGCAGCTCACCGCCGCTCACCAGCGCGGTGGCCTGCCGCGCGGCCTCCAGGAGCACCGTCCCCGGCACGTGGTCACTGGCGTGGTCGAAGAAGAACGGGTGGTGGTGGTCGGCCGGGTCCACCCTCGCCTCCCGGCCGCCCCCGCCCTCCGGGCCGACGACCGCGATCAGCACGTCCCGGGGGTGGGCGACGCCCAGCACCGACGGGTCGGGGCGGAGCGCCCCGGCCCGCGGGCACGGCGGCGGGGAGTCGGCCGAGGGGCCGCGCACCGCGGCGTAGCGGCCGGGCGAGAGGAACCGCGCGCTTCCCCCCGCGCCGGCGAACACCACTCCCCCGGCCGAGTACTCCGCCCGCAGCCGGACCCCGGTGACGGCGTCGTCCGGCGAGGTGTACAGGCGGGTGATCCGTACCCGGCAGGTGACGTCGGTGGCGCCGCCGCGGACCCGGGGCTGCAGCCGGCTCAGGACGCCGAAGTGGAGGTCGCCGATGAGCATGCGGGTGTCCGCCGCGACACCCAGGTGCCGCAGCGCGATGTATATGCCGAGCTGGCGCAGCGTCTCCACCACCATCAGCGGATCGTGCACGGCCGGACCGCCGACCGGGAACGTCGGATGCGAGCGCGGCCAGCACGCGGCCGCCACGAACCGTCGCTCGGCGACGCGCACCACGTCGGTGAGCAGAACCTCCGCCACGGAAACCCGGTGCACCAGTTCCCGCGGTACCGTGCGCGACCAGCTCAGTACGCGCGGCCGTACCACCGCGGCACCGATCGGAGTGTTCATCACCCCAGCAGAACGCAGCTCCGCGCGTTCCGCACACCGGCTCGACGTCCCGGCCGGGCTCAGGCGATACATTGCCGAACAGCACGTAGGACGGCGTCGGGTCGAGGAAAGTTGCGAGGCGTGCAGGAGCGAACCACTCGAAGGGCCCTACTGGAAACCGCGGCGCGACTGTTCGACGAGCGGGGTTACTCCGGTACCAGCATCAGCGACATCAGCGCACTCTCGGGGCGCACCAGCGGCGCGATCTACTTCCACTACGCCAGCAAGGAGAATCTCGCCCTCGCCGTCGTCGAGGAGCACTTCGCCTCCTGGCCGAGAATGGTCGCGCGGCACCGGACGGCCGGTCTCCCGGCGCTGCACAAGCTGGTCGCGCTCAGCTTCACCGTGGCCCGCGCCTTCCGCGACGACGTGGTGGTACGGGCCGGCTCGCGGCTGTGGATGGAGCGCAAGGCCATCACCACGCCGCTGCCCACCCCGTTCGTGGACTGGATCGGTGTGGTCACCGAACTGCTCTCGGAGGCGGACGCGGGCGGCGAGCTGGCACCGGGCGTGGACCCGTCCGCCGCCGCCCACGGCGTGGTCTGCGCGTTCTTCGGGCTGCACACCGTCTCCGACGCCCTGGACGGCCGGGAGCACATCGAGCAGCGCCTGCACGACCTGTGGCTGCTCCTGCTGACCGCGCTCCAGGCCGATCCCGACCCGGCCGGCCTGCTCGACCGGGTACGCGCCGACCATCCCGCCGTCCCGGCGTAAGCGGCCCTGGCCGGCCGTGCCGAGCGGTCCGGGCGCGCGTCAGGTCCCGGCGCCGGACCCGTGGACCAGGTCCGCCTGCTCCCGCTGGTACCGCGTGTACGCCTCCCGCAGGGCTGTGCCGGGCCAGTCGGCCGCCAGGAGCGCGGGCGGCAGGACGGGGTCGGCGAGCAGGTGGCGGACGACGGCGGCGAAGGCGGCGAGGCGGTCGGCCGGGCGCCGCGTGTGCGCCACGCGTGCGAGCAGCGCGCGGGCCGTCGCGGCCCAGGCGTCCAGTGGCCACAGGTCCGCGGCCAGCTCGCGCGGCGGGCGGACGGGCCGGGTGGCACAGCGCTCGGCCACCCGGTCGAGCGCCTCGGGGAGCGGGCGGCGGAGGTTGGCGGGGCGCAGCCAGACGCCCTCGCGCAGTTCCGCGAGACGCAGGGCGGTGAGGCGGGCGCGCAGCCCGGCGCGGTCGGCGGGGTCGCGGCCGGTCGCGGTGACCACGACCATCTCCCAGTCGCCGTCCCAGGCGCGGGTGTGCGGCCGTACCGCCTCCTCCTGGCGTCGCCGGCGCTCCAGGAGCCGGTCGCTGAGGCGGTAACCGGTGTCCCCCCGGCGCAGGTCGCCGGCGGCCGTCATCCGGCTGAGCGCCGCCCGCAGGGTGGAACCGCCGACGTCGAACCGCGCCACGAGCCGCACCAGTTCGCCGGCCGGCAGCTCGGGCGGGTGCGCGCCGAGCAGCAGGCTGAGCACGACGGACCGCGCGGACAGCGGGCGCGGTGCGGGCTCGCCGCCGGGCAGGGGGTCGTCGGTCCGCATGGGCACGTACTGTACGTGCGCCCCCGCATGTTGCGGTATTGCTGCGGTCGTAGAGCCAGTGCAACACTCGTCGTATGACGACTCCCGGGCACGAGCGGTACGAGGACGGCGGGGACCGCGGGGACGTGGCCGGGCGGGCGGGCGGAACGGCCACGCACGAGGTCACCAACCAGCCCCCTCCCCTGGCGCCGTACGACGCCTGCGAGGACCTCGCCCTGCTGGAGGGCGTGCGGCGGGAGGGCGCCGGGTGGGCCGAGGAGGGGCTGCGGCGGCTGGGGGTGCGGGCGGGCGGGGCCGAGGCGCAGGAGTGGGGCGACCTGGCCAACCGGCACGCGCCCGAGCTGCGCACGCACGACCGGTACGGCCACCGGATCGACGAGGTCGAGTACCACCCGAGCTGGCACCACCTGATGCGGGTGGCGGTGGCCGAGGGGCTGGCCGGCGCGCCCTGGGCGGACGACCGGCCCGGCGCGCACGTCGCCCGGACGGCCGGCGGACTGGTGTGGGGGCACACCGAGGCGGGCCACGGCTGCCCGACGTCGATGACGTACGCCGCCGTCCCCGTGCTGCGCCGGCAGCCGGAGCTGGCCGAGGTGTACGAGCCGCTGCTCACCGCCCGGGAGTACGATCCGGGGCTGCGGCCGCCCGCCGGGAAACGGGGGCTGCTGGCCGGGATGGGGATGACCGAGAAGCAGGGCGGCTCGGACGTCCGGACCAACACCACGACGGCCACCCCGGCCGCCGAGCCCGGTGTGTACACGCTGCGCGGGCACAAGTGGTTCACGTCGGCCCCGATGTGCGACGTCTTCCTGGTGCTCGCGCGGGCCCCCGGCGGGCTCTCCTGCTTCCTGGTGCCGCGCGTGCTGCCCGACGGCACCCGCAACACCTTCCGCGTCCAGCGGCTGAAGGACAAGCTCGGCAACCGCTCCAACGCCTCCTGCGAGCCGGAGTTCGACCGGACCGTGGCCTGGCTGGTCGGGCCCGAGGGCGGCGGCGTCAAGACGATCATCGAGATGGTCAACTGCACCCGGCTGGACTGCGTGATGTCCACGGCGACGCTGATGCGCAAGACGCTGGTGGAGGCCGGGCACCACGCGCGCCACCGCAGCGCCTTCGGTGCCCGGCTGATCGAGCAGCCGCTGATGCGCAACGTCCTGGCCGATCTGGCGCTGGAGTCGGAGGCCGCGACGACGCTCACGCTGCGGCTGGCGGGAGCGGCCGACCGGGGGGTGCGCGGGGACGCCGGTGAGGCGGCGTTCCGGCGGATCGCCACCGCGGTGGGCAAGTACTGGGTGACCAAGCGGGGACCGGCGTTCACTGCGGAGGCACTGGAGTGCCTGGGCGGCAACGGTTACGTGGAGGAGTCGGGCATGCCCCGGCACTACCGCGAGGCCCCGCTGCTGTCGATCTGGGAGGGCTCGGGCAACGTCAACGCCCTGGACGTGCTGCGGGCGCTGCACCGTGAGCCGGGCACCGCCGACGCCCTGTTCGGGGAGCTTGCCCTGGCCCGGGGCGCGGACGCGCGACTGGACGCGGCCGTGGCCGGGCTGCGGGACCGGCTGGCCGGGGCGTCCCCGGCCGGCGCGCGGCGGCTGGTGGAGCTGATGGCCCTCACTCTCCAGGCGTCCCTCCTGGTCCGGTACGCCCCGCCCGCGGTCGCCGACGCCTTCTGCGCGACCCGGCTCGGCGGGGACTGGGGGCACTCCTTCGGCACCCTGCCGGACGGGGTGGCTCTGGACCCCGTCCTGGAGCGGGCACTGCCGCTGGCACAGCCGTTCTGACCTGCGGGGAAGCCTGTCCCAGGGGTGAGTGTCAGTGGCGGGGTGCAGACTGGCGGTTGTCCGGGACGAAGGCGTCGACGAGGACGCCGCGGAGGTGATCGGCATGACCGAGGTACTGCTCGCCGTGGGCACCCGAAAGGGCCTGTTCATCGGACGCCGGCGAGAGGACCGCTGGGAGTTCGACGAAAGCCCGTACTTCAACGCGCAGGCCGTGTACTCGGTCGCCCTGGACACCCGGGGCGGCGCGCCGCGGCTGCTGGCCGGCGGGGACAGCGCGCACTGGGGCCCCTCGGTCTTCCACTCCGACGACCTGGGCCGCACCTGGACCGAACCGGAGCGGCCGGCGGTGAAATTCCCCAAGGAGACCGGCGCCTCCCTGGAGCGGGTGTGGCAGCTCCACCCGTCCGCCGCCGAACCCGACGTGGTGTACGCGGGCACGGAACCGGCCGCGCTGTACCGCTCGGAGGACCGCGGGGAGAGTTTCGCGCTGGTCCGGCCGCTGTGGGAGCACCCCACCCGCTCCCGGTGGGTGCCGGGCGGCGGCGGTGAGGGGCTGCACACCGTGCTCACCGACGCGCGCGACCCGCTGGCCGTGACCGTCGCCGTCTCGACCGCCGGTGTGTTCCGCACGACCGACGGCGGGGAGAGCTGGGCCCTGTCCAACTCCGGTGTCTCCGCGGTCTTCCTGCCCGACCCGGACCCGGAGTTCGGCCAGTGCGTGCACAAGGTCGCCCGGGACGCCGCCGACCCCGACCGGCTCTACCTGCAGAACCACTGGGGTGTCTACCGCAGCGACGACGCGGGCGCGCACTGGACGGACATCGGCGCGGGCCTGCCGTCCACGTTCGGGTTCGCGGTCGCGGCCCACCCGCACCGCGGCGACACGGCCTACCTCTTCCCCATCACCGCCGACGCCGACCGGGTCCCGGCCGGGCGGCGCTGCCGGGTCTTCCGGACGGCGGACGCGGGCGGCACCTGGGAGCCGCTCACGACGGGGCTGCCCCAGGAGGACCACTACGGCACGGTGCTGCGGGACGCGCTGTGCACCGACGACGGCACCGCGTCGGACGGACCGGCGGGCGTGTACTTCGGCAACCGCAACGGCGAGGTGTACGCCTCGGCCGACGACGGCGAGAGCTGGCGGCAGTTGGCCTCCCACCTGCCGGACGTGCTCTGTGTGCGGGCCGCCGTCGTCGGGTGAGGCGCGGCACGGTCACGGACGGGGGATGTTGCGCAGGTTGGCCCGCGCGAGGTCGGCCATCCGGCCCACTCCGCCGGCCAGGACGGTCCGGCCCGCCGAGAGGGCGAAGCCGGAGATCTGCCCCGCCTTGATCTTCGGCGGGACGGCCAGGGCGTTGGGGTCGGTGACGACGTCCACCAGCACCGGGCCGTCGTGGGCGAACGCCTCCCGCAGCGCTTCCCGTACCTGGGAGGGCTCCTCGACCCGGATGCCGCGCGCGCCGGCCGCGGTGGCGATGGCCGCGTAGTCGGTGTGCGGGTATCCGGTGCCGTGCGGGGGCAGCCCGTCGACCATCATCTCCAGGTCGACCATGCCGAGCGAGGAGTTGTTGAAGACGACGACCTTCACCGGGAGGCCGTACTGCACCAGGGTGAGGAAGTCGCCCATCAGCATGGAGAAGCCGCCGTCACCGGAGAGCGAGACGACCTGCCGGCCCCGGTCGAGGAACTGCGCGCCGATGGCCTGCGGGAGCGCGTTGGCCATGGAGCCGTGGACGAAGGAACCGAGGATGCGGCGGCGGCCGTTGGGGGTCAGGTAGCGCGCCGCCCAGACACAGCACATGCCGGTGTCCACGGTGAAGACGGCGTCGTCGGCCGCCTCCTCGTCGAGCACCGAGGCCACGTACTCCGGGTGGATCGGCTTGTGCCCCGTCACGTCGTGCGTGTAGGCACCGACCGCTCCCTCCAGCGCGTGCGCGTGGTGCCGCAGCATGCGGTCGAGGAAGGCGCGGGACGTCTTCTCCCGGACCTCGGGCGTCAGGCGCCGCAGGGTCTCGCCGACATCCCCCCACACGGCCAGGTCCAGCGAGGTGCGGCGGCCGAGGTGTTCGGGCTGGAGGTCGACCTGCACGGTCTTCACGTTCCGCGGCAGGAACTCGGTGTACGGGAAGTCCGTGCCCAGCAGCACCAGCAGGTCGCACTCGTGCATGGCCTCGTAGGCGGCGCCGTAGCCCAGCAGACCGGACATGCCGACGTCGTAGGGGTTGTCGTACTGGATGTGCTCCTTGCCGCGCAGGGCGTGGCCGACCGGGGCCTTGATCTTCTCCGCGAAGGCCATCACCTCGGCGTGGGCGCCCTCGACGCCGCGGCCGCAGAAGAGGGTGACCGTGCCCGCCTCGTCGATCATCCGGGCGAAGTCGGCGAGTTCGCCGGGGCCCGGACTCACCTTCGGCCGCTCCAGCGGGATGGCGAGTTCGGTGCCGGAGTCCGGGGCGTGCTCGGCCGCGGTGTCCCCGGAGAGCGCGACGACCGAGACGCCGCGGCGGCCGACCGCGTGCTGGATCGCGCTCTGCACCACGCGCGGCATCTGCCGGGGCGAGGAGAGCAGTTCCGAGTAGTGGCTGCACTCCTGGAACAGCCGGTCCGGGTGCGTCTCCTGGAAGTAGCCGGTGCCGATCTCGCCGCTGGGTATCTGCGCGGCCAGCGCCAGGACGGGGGCCATCGAACGGTGCGCGTCGAACAGGCCGTTGATCAGGTGCAGGTTGCCGGGGCCGCAGGAGCCCGCGCAGGCGGCCAGTTTCCCGGTGAGCTGCGCCTCGGCTCCGGCGGCGAAGGCCGCGACCTCCTCATGGCGGACCTGGATCCAGTCCATGGTGTCGTGGCGTCGGATCGCGTCCACGACCGGGTTCAGGCTGTCGCCGACCACACCGTAGACGCGGTGCACGCCGGCCCGGGCCAGGAGGTCCACATACTGCTCGGCGACGGTCCTCTTGCCCATGGCACTCCTCGCAAACGGTGATCGCTGTACGTCGCCCCGGCACCGGCGCCGGGGCAGGGACTCACCCTAGGGAGCCGGGCGGCGGCCGAGTTGCCTGTGCGCGCACCACTCCTCCGCGCTCCGTGAACCGGCACCGGAGCGCCGCGCCGCCGACCCGCCGCGCACCCGTGCGCTCGCAGACCAAGGCCAGGCACAGAGAGACAAGCGATACCCACCGAATGACCCTATATTTGCCCTCGTATCCACTGAACAAAGCTGCCCTTTCCGCCGCAATCAGCAGAAATGAGCCCCGCCATGTCCCACTCCGAGACGCCGACCGTCGTCCTCGTGCACGGCGCGTTCGCCGACGCCTCCAGCTACGCCAGCGTCATCCCGGAGCTGCTCAAGCGCGGCCTGAAGGTCGTCGCCCCCGCGGTCCCCAACCGCAGCCTGATCGGGGACGCGGCGTACATCGCCTCGGTGATCCGGCAGATCGACGGCCCCGTGATCCTCGTCGGCCACTCCTACGGCGGTGCCGTCATCACGGTCGCCGGCGTGGAGGAGAACGTACAGGCCCTGGTGTACCTGTCGGGTTACGCCCTGGAACAGGGTGAGAGCCTCGGTGAGCTGCAGGGCCGGTTCCCCGACTCCGACCTCGCCGCCGCGCTCGTCTACACCCCGTTCCCCCTCGAAGGTTCGGACACCCCCGGCACCGACGTGTCGGTGGACGTGGCGAAGTTCCCGGCCATCTTCGCCGCGGACGTCGACCCCGAGGTCTCGGCCGTCCTCGCCGTCTCGCAGCGGCCCCTCGCGGCCCAGGCGTTCGCCGACGCCGCCCCGGCCGCCGCCTGGAAGACCAAGCCGTCCTTCGGCCTGGTCTCCTCCTCCGACCACACGATCAACCCCGACGTCGAGCGCTTCGGTTACGAGCGTGCCGGCATGACCACCATCGAGGTCGACTCCTCGCACCTGGTGATGCTCGCCCACCCCAAGCGCGTCGTCGCCTTCATCGAAGAAGCGATCAAGGCCACCGTCAAGTAGTTCCCCTCTCGGCCCCCGCGCCGCCCGCACGGCCTCCGGCGAAACGGCTCACGGCCGTTCCCGTCCGGGGTCGTGCGCGCGCGGCCGGGGGCCGTCCCGCGCAGAAAGCCGCTCATGGACTCATCGCTCTCACGTCGTACTGTCACCCTCTCGGCGCTGGCCGGTGCCGCCGCCCTGGGTACCTCCGGTCTCGCCCACGCCGCGCCGGCCGCGGTGACGCCCGCCGCCACCGGCGCGGGCGCGGCCGGCCCGGGCAAGAGCCCGCTGCCCACCCTCGTGCTCGTCCACGGCGCCTTCACGGACGCGTCGAGCTGGGGCCCCGTCATCAAGGAACTCCAGCGCAAGGGGCACCGCGTGGTGGCCCCGCCCGTCCTGCTCCGCGGGGTGGCCGCCGACGCCGCCTATGTGCGCAGTGTGCTGGACACCATCGAAGGACCGGTCGTCCTGGTCGGACACTCCTACGGAGGGTCCGTCATCAGCCAGGCCGCCGTCGGCGCCGCACAGGTGAAGGCGCTGGTCTACATCGCCGCCTTCGTCCCGGACGTCGGGGAGAGCGCCGCGGCGCTGACCGACAAGTACCCGGGCAGCACCCTGGCGCGGGCCACGGTCACCCGGAAGTACCCGCTGCCCGGCGGCGGCCAGGGCGACGAACTCGTCATCCGCCAGGAACTGTTCCGTCAGCAGTTCGCGGCCGGCGTGCCCGTCACCACCGCGCGGACGATGGCCGTCGGACAGCGGCCGATCGCCGTCGCCGCGCTCCAGGAGCGGGCCACCGCCGCCGCCTGGAAGAAGCTGCCCAACTGGTACCTCATCGCGACCGAGGACCGGAACATACCGCCGAAGGCGCAGCGCTGGATGGCCGCCCGTGCCAAGGCGCACACGGTCACCGTCCACGCGCCCCACGCCGCCGCGGTGAGCGACCCGCGGGCGGTGAGCGAGCTGATCCTCAAGGCGGCACACGCCGTCCGGTCCGCTCACTGACCCTCGGCCGGAGGGGGTGTGCGCGAGTGCGCCGCACCCTCTCCGGCGCAGGCGGAGAGTCCGCGTCAGCCCCCCGCCCGACCCCGGCGTCGTGCTCGCGGAGACGGCCGGGGAGTGGGCTCGCGCGGGAGCGCGCGGTGCGGGGGCGTCACTGGCTCCCGGCCGCCAGGCGCATGGTGCGCCATTCGCGGGGCGGGAGGCCGTAGGCGCCCCGGAAGACCCGGCTGAAGTGGGTCGGGTTGACGAAACCCCAGCGCTGGGCGATGGAGGAGACGGTGGGCGCGGTCCGGCCGCGGCGGGCCAGTTCCCGCGCGCACTCCTCCAGTCTGCGCTGCCGGATGAACCGGCTGACGGTGACGCCCTCCTCTTCGAACAGCCGGTGCAGGTAGCGCACCGAGATGTGGTGGGCCCTGGCGACGGACTCCGGTGACAGGGCGGGATCGGCCAGGTGCGCGTTGATGTGCTCGCGGACCCGCAGCACCAGGTGGTTCGGCGTGCCCCAGTCCCCGGACGCCGCCTCCTCGGCGTGTTCGGCGACCAGCGCGGCGAAGACGTCGACGAGGCCCCCGGCCAGGCCGTTCGCGGCGACCGGGGAGTACGCGTGCGCGCTGGAGACGACGGTGGCGAGCAACGGCATCAGCACCGCGGCGCAGCCCTGATCGGTGGCGAACACACTGCCGGTGACCGCGCGGAGGTCCTCGTCCGGCACTCCCAGCAGATGGCGCGGGATGTGGACGACGCGGGTGGAGAAGCGCTCGGGGAAGTCCAGGGAGTATGGGCGCGTGGTGTCCCAGACGAAGAGGTCGCCCCGGTCGGCGAGGGCCTCCCGGCCGTCCTGGGCGAGCACCGCCGTACCCGACGTCTGGAGGGCCACGGCGAGGTGCGGCTCGGGTGAGCGCGCGATGTGGGCCGCCGTGCGGCGGACCCGGTAGGCGTCGGCCTCGACGGTGGTGACCCGCAGGGCCCCCACCCGGTGCGCGACGATGCGCCCCTCGAACGGGCCGTTGCCGCGCATCGCCATGGTCACGGGCATCAGCGCCTGTTCCACCGCGTCGCGCCAGTAGCCGAGTCTGTGTTCGTGCGGCAGCGAAGCGGTCGCCAGCACCGGGCTCATCCGGCTCTCCTCTCCATCCGTGCGAAACCGGCGGAGACCTGGGACCCCGGTGCGCACCAGGACCGGGCCGAGCTCGGGCGAGTGCGGATGTCCCGTCGCGGAAGGGAGCCTTCCCCGACGGGCCGGGCGGCAGCGTCGCGGCCCGGTCCCCGCTCCTACCAGCCAAGCAGTTCGTCGCCACGGCCTCCAGGCAGAAAACAGGCAGAAAGCGTGCAGAACCACCGGCCGGCGGCGGGCGGGGGCCGGTGCAGCCAGCCGTACAGGGCGGCCTGGGCACGGTCGATGTCCGCCGGTTCCTCCTCGGCGGTCAGCCGCGTCCTGGCGTAGAGCCGCAGCAGGTCGTGGAGCCGGTAGCGGTCGCCCTCGACGCCCAGCAGCCCGGCCTCGACCAGTTCCTCAAGGGTGTCCTCGACCGCGAAGAGGTGCTGTCCGGACAACTGGGCGGCGCCCGCGGCGGTGATGTCGGGGTCCGGTACCAGGGCGAGGCGTCGGAAGAGACGGGCTCCGGCGGGGGTGAGCCGGCGGTAGGAGAGGCCGAAGGCGGCGGTGAGGTCCGTGCCGCCGGCCGCCAGGGCGGCCAGGCGGCCTTCGTCGGGGGCGAGCCGGTCGGCGAACCGGTCCACGGAGACGCCGGTGCGCGCGGCGAGCCAGTCGCCCGCGGCCCGGAGGGCGAGCGGCAGGTGCCCGCAGTACCGGGCGACCCGTGCGAGCGCGCCGGGATCGGCCGCGGCCCGCTCCTCACCGACCAGCGCGGTCAGGAAGGCCGTGGCCGCGCGCGGGTCGAGATCGCCCAGGGCGAGGCGGCGTACGCTCTCCAGGCCGGTGAGCATACGGCGGCTGGTCACCACCACCAGGCCGGCGCCGGCGCCGGGCAGCAGCGGTCGTACCTGCGTCTCGTCGCGGGCGTTGTCGAGGACGAGCAGCAGCCGCCGGTCGGCCAGCACCTGCCGGTACAGCTCCAGGCGGCCGCGCGGCCCGGCCTCCGCCAGCTCCCGGTCGGCCACCCGCAGCGCCCGCAGTACGCCGAGCATGATCTCGTCGGGCCCCGGTGCGTCCCGGTCCAGTCCCCGCAGATCCACCAGGAGCTGCCCGTCCGGGAAGTGGTGTGCGAGGCTTCGGGCGGCGTGCAGCGCCAGCGCGGTCTTGCCGGTGCCGGGCGGCCCGGAGACCGCCGCCACCACCGGGTACGTGCCGAAGGCGGGTCGGCTGCGGGCGCCGCCGGGCGCGGTGAGCGCGCGGACGGCCTGCTCGGCGGCCGCGGTCAGCCAGGACAGCTCCCGTTCCCGGCCGGTGAAGTCGGGGATGCCACTCGGCAGTGCGCGTATGCCGAGGGGGCTGTGGGCGGGTGTCCTGTCGCGTCCGGCCCGGACGGCTCCCAGCAGACGTTCCCGGTCGGGCTCCGTGAGGCCCAGCCCCCGCGCGAGCGCGGTCACCGTGCGCCGCTGCGGAGCCGCGCGCCGGCCGCGCTCCAGATCCCCGATGGCGCGGACGCTCACGCCGGATCGCTCGGACAGGCCCTCGATGGTCAGCGAGGCCGCCAGCCGCATGTCCCGCAGCACGCTGCCGAACGTCGGTATGTCTTCGTTCATCGTGTTCACGGCCGGGCAGAACAGGATTCCCCGGGCGGGAACCCCCTCTCGCCTGCTCAGAAGTCCCGCCGTCAGGCTACGCCCGCGCCGCTTCCCGGCGCTATGACAGAAACGAGAGCCACCGCCGGACGGCATGGTGAAATCTGCGAAGATGGGCGTCCCGGCTGGTGCCTCCCCACGCACTCACCGGCCACGAGCAGGCGAGACGCGGCGTCCCCTCGGGCGCGGCACCGCCTCGGTTCGTGGATTGAGCAAGGAGCGGGAGCGGTGGCGGCATGATCGATCAGACCGGCGGCACGGACTGGAAACCCATCGTGGCGATGTGCGAGGCCGTCACCCGGGACCTCTCCCGCCTGGTGCCGGGCATGGTCGACGTCATCCGGGCGGAGGTGCCGGAGTACGACGTGGTGCCCCGCCGGGCGCACGAGGAGGGGGTGGCGGAGCAGTACCGCGGGCTGCTCGCCGGTCTGGCGCAGCGGCGCGGGCCCACTGTCGAGGAGCAGGAGGTGGCCCGGGAGCTGGGCCGCCGGCGGGCCGAGCAGGGGCTGCCGGCGCAGGCCATGATCAGCGCCTACCACATCGGTTACAAGGAGATGTGGAACGTCCTGCTGTCGCGGGCCGGCGGCAGCGACGGCCAGTCGGCGGCGGACCTGGTCTGGCTCGTCGGCATGGTGTGGGACTGGGTGCAGAAGTCCAGCGGCATCGCCGCCGCGGCGCACCAGGACGCCGTGCGGGCCGAGGACGCGGCGGAGTCCCGGACCACCCACCGCTTCCTGTCCGCCCTGTACGCGTCCGGCGGCGACCGGAGCGAACTGGCGCCCCTGGCGCGCGCGGCCGGTTTCGAACCCGCGGAGGAGTTCACGGCGCTGTGCGCTCCCGCGCGGGGGTGGAACGACAAGGACATGATCGTCCTGCGACGGCGCTTCGCCTCGGCCCGGGGAAACGTGCGCTGCGTGAACCTCGGTACGACGCTGACGGTGCTGAGCCAGCGGGTGGCGCCCGCCGTCCTGGTGGACGTGATGCGCGAGACCGGCGCGACCTGTCCGGTGGGGGTGGGACTGACCCGGCAGGGCCTCGACGGCGCGGCGGCGAGTCTCACCGACGCCGACGAGGCGCTGGGACTGGCGGCGGGAGCCGATGAGGTGGTCTGGTTCCGGGACCAGTGGATCCTGGCCTCCGTCAGCGGGCACGCCACCCGCCTCGAACCGCTGCTGCGGGTCGGCCGGGACGTCGTCCGGCGCCACCCAGAACTGGCGGAGACGGTCGCCGTCTTCGCCCGGTCGGGTTTCTCGATGTCCGCCACCGGCAGGCAGTTGCATCTCCACGCCAACAGCGTCAAGTACCGGCTGGGCAAGTGGCGGCAGCTCACGGGCTGGGACGTGTACACCTGGGAGGGCGTCGGCGCCAGCATGGTCGCCCTGTCCCTTCCGCATCCGGCCCGGGCGGGGACGGGGACGCCCGCGCCGGGCGAGGGCTGAGGGGCCGCACTCCGGGCGGCCGGTGCCGTGCGCGCTTGTCTGCGATCATCGGGTGGACAGTGAACGGAAAGGCCCGACCTGTCCCTCGACCTGCACCGGCGTGCCATCGTCGCGGACGCCCACAACGATCTGCTGATGGCCGTGGCCGCACGGCCGCCCCGGCGCTGGGCCTCCTTCTTCCGCGACCGGTGGCTGCCGCAGCTCCGGGCGGGCGGGGTCCGGCTCCAGGTGCTCCCGGTGTTCGTCGACGACGAGTACCGGCCCGAGGGCGCCCTCCGGCAGACCCTGCGGATGATCGAGTGCGCGCACCCGCTGGCGGAGGGGAACGCCGATGCCGAGATGGAGCGGCTCGTCGACCACATCCTGCACCTGGTGCGGGTGATCGGCTCCGACCATGTCGGGCTCGGACCCGATTTCATCAAGGAGGTCGACCAGGACCTCGTCCGGAGCTGCTGCGAGGACGAGGGCGACGCGCTCGAACTGGCCCTGCCCGGACTCGACGGCCCGAGCGGCCTGCCGCTTCTCACCCGGGCCCTGGTCGGGAGGGGCGTCGCCGAGAACACCGTCCTCAAGGTCCTCGGCGGCAACGTCCTCGGTCTGCTGCGGACCGAACTCGGCCGCCCCGCCTGAGGGCCGGGCCGGGACGCGCGTCGCTCCCGGCCGCGGCGCTCCCCGCCGGGATCAGGGCAGGCGCCAGTCCACCGGTGCGGCGCTCTGCCGGGCGAGGAAGTCGTTGGTGCGGCTGAAGGGGCGGGAGCCGAAGAAGCCGCGGTCGGCGGAGCGCGGGGAGGGGTGGGCGGACTCGATGACCGGGTACCTGTCGAGGTGCGGACGCAGGTTGCGGGCGTCCCTGCCCCACAGGACGGAGACCAGGGGCTTGCCCCGTTCGGCGAGCGCGCGGATGGCCTGCTCGGTGACCTCTTCCCAGCCCTTGTCCCGGTGGGAGCCGGGGCTGCCCGGTCTCGTCGTCAGCGCCCTGTTCAGCAGGAGGACGCCCTGTCCCGTCCACGGGGTGAGGTCGCCGTTGGCCGGTTGGGGCAGGCCGAGGTCGCTCCGCAGTTCCTGGAAGATGTTGATCAGGCTGCCGGGCAGGCGGCGGACCTCGGGAGCGACGGCGAAACTCAGGCCGATCGCCATCCCGGGCGTGGGGTAGGGGTCCTGACCGACGATCAGGACCCGCACGTCGTCGAAGGGCTGCTGGAACGCGCGCAGGACGTGCGGTCCGGCCGGCAGGTAGGTGCGGCCGGCCGCGAGTTCGGCGCGGAGGAAGTCGCCCATCGCGGCGACGCGGTCGGCCACCGGTTCCAGGGCCTTGGCCCAGCCGGGTTCGACGAGTTCATGGAGAGGTCGTGGTGCCACGGTGAGTCACTCTACTGGCGTGCCGCGGGGGTGCGTCCCGGGCTCGGATTCCGGTCGCCGAGGCGCTATTCTTCCGCGTTGTCCTGCGCCGGGCGCCGGAGTGTCCGCTCCGCGAGGGGTCCGGCCCCCCGGAGTGCCGGGCAGCTCGCGACCGGCCGGCCGGCCGTACGGAACGAGAGAGGCGCGTCGAGTCCAGTGATCCGCACCGCGGCGCACCCGCACACGGTGGGACGGCGGTCGCCGTGACGGACGGTTTCCTCGCCGTGGACTCCGGCGGCTCCGGTCTCCGGGTGGCCGTCGAGGCCGCGGGCGGCGGCCGGTCGGGGCGGCGGGCCTCGCGCGAGCCCGTGCGTACCGGGGCGCGCGGCATCGACCCCGGGCATCTGATGGCGCAAGTGGTCCCGATGGCCAGGGCGGCGGCCGCCGAGGCCGGGGTGGACCGGATCGGGACCGTCGTCGTGGGGGCGGCCGGGCTCGCCACCCTGGGTGACGCACTGCGCGCGGAGTTGCCGGCCGCCCTGGCCCGGGAGCTGGGGGCGCGGACGGTCGCGCTGGCCACCGACGCCGTCACCGCCTACGTCGGTGCCCTCGGACTCCGGCCCGGCGCGGTGGTCGCGGCCGGCACGGGGCTGGTCGCGACCGGCACCGACCTGATCCGCTGGCGCCGCGCGGACGGCTGGGGCCATCTGCTCGGCGACTGCGGCGGCGGCGCCTGGATCGGCCGGGCCGGGCTGGAGGCCGCGCTGCGCGCGCACGACGGCCGGGACGGCGGCTCGGCCGCGCTGCTGGCCCGCGCCGAGGAGCGGTTCGGCCCGGTGGCCGGGCTGCCCGGCGCGCTGTACCCGCGCCCGGACCGCCCCGCCGTCCTCGCCTCCTTCGCCCCCGAGGTGGCGTCCTGCGCGGAGCGCGATCCGCTCGCCGCGGGCATCCTGCGGGCCGCCGCGCGGCACCTGGCCGACTCCGCGGCCGCCGTCTGCCCGGACGGGGCCGGGTCCCTGGTGGCGGTCACCGGCGGTCTGCTGAGGCTGGGCGACCCCTTCGTCGTACCGCTGCGCGCGGAACTGGCGCGGAAGCTGCCCCGGGCGCGGCGGGTGCCGGCGCGGGGCGATCCGCTGGACGGCGCGGTCCGGATCGGGGCCGGCCTCGCGACCGGCGCGCTCGCCCTTCCGGGCGACCCGTCGATGCTGTGGGTGACGACCGTGAACGGTGGCTGAGTCCGGTCCCTTCCGGGGGTGAATCGTGCCGGTGTCGTCCGGTCCGTACCTCACTCATCAGACAAAACCGGACGGATACCGCTCACCTGCCCCCTCCCCGAACAGGGGAGCCCGGTTAGTTAGTAACATGCGGCGCCATGAGCTCCTCCACTGGGCCCGCGTCCGGCCTGCCCGTACGAATGCCGCGCCCCCGCCAGCCCGGACGGCACCGTCGTCCCGAACCCCTGGTGGCTCCCGAGGGCGCGCCGGCGCTCGTTCTCGCGGTACCGGGCACGCCCAGCGGGGCCACGCGGAGCCTGGCCGAGGAGGTCGTGAGCATCGCCCGCTCCGAGCTGCCCGGCCTGGACGCGCGGATCGGCTACGTCGACGGCGGCGAGGAGGAGTTCCCGTCGCTGGCGTCGGTGCTGGCGCACGCCGCCGAGGAGCGCGCCGCCCGTTACGAGCGGGCCGTCGCCGCGGGTGTCGAGGTGAAGGCGCCCGAGGGCCCGGTCGGCGTCGTCGTGCCGCTGCTGGCCGGCCCGGACGGCGCGCTGCTGCGCCGGGTCCGGCAGGCCGTCATGGACAGCCGGGTCGCGGCCGAGCTGACGGACGTGCTCGGTCCGCACCCGCTGCTGGCCGAGGCGCTGCACGTCCGGCTCTCCGAGGCCGGTCTGGCCCGCGCCGACCGGGCCCGGCTGTTCACCGTGGCGACGGCGGCGGACGGCATCGTACTGGCCTCCGTGGGCGGTGACGAGGCGGTGCAGGCGGCCGGGATCACCGGCATGCTGCTCGCCGCGCGGCTGGCCGTGCCGGTGATGGCGGCGGCCCTGGACGAGGAGGGCTCGATCGCCTCGGTGGCCGACCAGCTCCGCTCCTCCGGTTCCCAGCACCTGGCGCTGGCGCCGTACCTGATCGGTCCGGAGATCGACGCGACGCTGCTGCGGGAGGCGGCCGAGGAGGCGGGCTGCTCCGTCGCCGAGCCGCTCGGCCCGTACCCGGCCATCGGCAAGCTGGCGCTGGCCAAGTACACGACGGCGCTGGGCATCACCCCGCCGCAGCCGCAGGGGACGCCCGCCCGCTGACCGCGGGACGGCCGGCGGACGCGGCACGGCGGCAGCGCGACGGGCCCGCCTTCTCCGGTGTCCGCGGCGGGTTCAGCCGAAGACCACGCAGGAGGCCGCGGGGACCTCGACGGCGCCGGCCCGGCGCGGTACGCCGGTGCGTTCGTCGACCGCGAACCAGGTGACGTTCCCGGAGCGCTCGTTGGCCGCGTACAGGAAGCCGTCGGCCTCGGTGAGCGCCCGCGGCCAGTGACCGCCGCAGGGCACCGTCGCGGTCAGCCGCAGCCCCTCGCCCTCGACGGCGAACACCGACAGGACGTCCGCGCCCCGGGTCGCGGTCCACACGAAGCGGCCGTCGGAGGAGGCGACGACGCCGGACGGGAAGACGTCGCCGGTGGGGACGTCGGGCAGCACCGGGATTTCGGTGAGCGGGCGCAGCGCGCCCTCCCCGGCGTCCCAGCGGCAGACGGTCACGGTCGGCACGAGTTCGTTGACCACGTAGGCGCGGGAGCCGTCCGGGTGGAAGGCCAGGTGGCGCGGTCCGGAGCCGGGGCGCAGGGCGATCTCCCGGTGCACGGCGAGGGCGCCGTCGACGAGCGTGCACACCCGTACCGAGTCGGTGCCCAGGTCCACGCTGACCGCCCACCGCCCGCTCGGGTCGGGCTGCACCTGGTGGGCGTGCGGGCTCTGCTGGCGCGGGGCCTGCGGGCCCGAGCCGGTGTGCCGGAGCACCCCGGAGGCGGAGCGGGCGAGGCCGCCGCCGGCGCGGACGGGAACGGCGGTGACGCTGCCGGAGCCGTAGTTGGCGGTCAGGACGTGCCCCTGGAAGAGGCTGAGATGGGTGGGGCCGCTGCCGTCGACCAGGACCCGCGGCCCGGTCGGTTCGGGGCGGTCGGCGCCGACGCGGTAGGCGGCCACCGCGCCCTCGGCGGTCTCGCTGACGGCGTACAGCGTCTCTCCGCCGGGCGACAGGGCCAGGTAGGAGGGGTCGGGGACGCCGTTCACGCGGGACAGCACGGTCAGCGCGCCGCTCTCCGGCGCGACGGCCGCGGTCACGATGCCGGGGCCGCCCGCCGCCGTGAACGATCCGATGAACGCCCGCCGCTGCCGGTCCGTGCCGTGCGCCACCGCTGACCCCTCTCGTCCTGTGCCCGTCCGGGGTGACGGTAGCAGCAGCTCACACCGCGCGGTCTAGACCAAGAGGGGTGTGGTGGCGCAGCGGTGCGGCGAGTTCGGCCAGGGCGCGTTCCAGACCGTGCAGGTGGGCCAGCGCGGGTTCGGCGGCGGCGGGCCGCTCGCTCCGCGCGGGGACGGCTCCGCCGCCGGTCAGCGCCTCGACGGCGTGCTCCACCCGCCAGCAGGCGGCGGCCAGGCGGGCGTCGTGCGAGGCCTCCGGGTCGGCGGCGACGGCCACCAGGCCGCGGATCTCGCGGGCGCAGTCGTCCAGCAGCGCGAGTACCCGGCGGGCGCGCCGCTTGCGGCCGAGCAGCGGGTTCAGCGGGTGCACCAGGGGGGCGACCGAGAGCCGGACGCGGGCGAGCGACTGCTCCAGTTCGGCCACGCGCGCCGCCGGGTCGGCGCCCTCGGTGCCCGCGAGCCGGGCGGCGGCCTCGGCGGTGCAGAGGTGGACGCGGTGCAGGGCGCGCTGGATCCAGTGGTCGGTGACGGCGTGGGTGGTGACCGGCAGCAGGACCAGCACCGCGAGCGCCGCGCCGAGCGCCCCCACGCCGGTCTCGGCGAGCCGCAGCGCGAGCAGACCGGGGGTGAGCACTCCGAGCAGCCCGTACAGCAGCTCGGCGAGGAGCGTGACGCAGAGCATCATCCAGGTGTACGAGACCGCCGCCGTGTAGAAGATGCCGAAGACGCAGACGGCGAGGAGGACGGCCGAGGGCAGCGGCGCCCCGGCCACGGGGAGGGCGACGAGCAGTCCGAGGCCGATACCGGCCAGCGTGCCGAGGACCCGGCGGAAACCGCGGACCAGGGTCTCGCCGCGCGAGGCGGTGTTGACGAAGATCCACCAGGTGGCGCCCACGGCCCAGTACCAGCGCTGTCCGGAGACCGACTGGCCCACCACGAGGGCGAAGCCCGCGCCGGCCGTCGCCTGGACGGCCTGGCGGGTGGTGATCCGGGCGAGCCCGGTGCCGGCCGCCGGGGCGGGCACGGCGGCGGGCGGCAGCCGGCGCTCGTAGCACCAGGCGCCGAACCGGACGGCCGCGGCGGTGGCCACCGAGAGCAGGACGGCGGCGTACAGCTCGGGAAGCTGTCCCGGGGTGGTGTGCAGGAACTGGGCCACGAAGTAGGTCATGAAGGCGAAGACGCCGAGGCTGTGGCCGCGCGGGCCCCAGCGGCGGGCGTAGACGCCCGCGCCGACGACGGCGAGGAAGGCCAGGTCCCGGGCGACGGGCAGGTCGTGCAGTGCGGCCGCGAGGGCGAGCACGGGCAGGCCCGCGGCCGGCAGCAGGACGGTGGTGAGCGCCTGGCCGCGGACGGTCGGGTCGGTGACGGTGAACAGGGCGAGCAGTGCGGCCAGCCCGCCGGCCACGGCGCCGGCGAGCGACTGCCCGGCCAGGCCGCAGACGGCCACGGCCAGCGCGATGCCGAGAACGGCCCGGCCGGCGAAGCGCAGCCGGATCCGTCCCGGGTCGGGCGCGCCGAACATCCTCTTCAGCAAGGTAGGCAAGGTCAGCAAGTGGGTGCCTCCCCCTTCGCACACTGCGCCGGTGCCGACGAGGCCGCCGGCACGGAAAAGGCGCCGCGGAGTTCCGCAGCGCCATCGACCTCCCCATATCAACATCCACACCACCAGTGGCTCAAGTGATCGTTCCACTGCTGTGCCATTGGTCCACCAGAGGCGAGGTGCCGACGTGTCGAGGCAGGCCATCGGACCAGGTGGGGCGGTCCACTCGGGAAGTGCTCCGCCGGGCCATTGGTACAGTCGGCGTCGCGGCGGTGGAGGGCGAGAACGGCCGCGAAGAGAACACGAGGAGGTCCGGGCGCCATGGCCGTGGACGAGCTGGACACCCGTATCCTGCGCCTGCTGCTGGAGCAGCCGCGCACCAGCGTGCGCGAGTACGCCCGTATTCTCCAGGTCGCCCGGGGCACGGTGCAGGCCCGGCTGGACAGGCTGGAGCGGGACCGCGTCATCACCGGCACGGGCCCCACCCTCTCCCCCGCCGCGCTCGGTCACCCGGTGCTCGCCTTCGTGCACATCGAGGTCACCCAGGGGCACCTCGACGACGTGGGAGAGGCGCTCGCGCGGGTTCCCGAGATCGTCGAGGCGTTCTCGATCACCGGCGGCGGGGATCTGCTGACCCGGGTGGTGGCGCGGGACAACGCCCACCTGGAGGACGTGATCCAGAAGCTGATCAGCCTGCCCGGCGTGGTCCGCACCCGTTCCGAGGTGGCGCTGCGCGAGCGGGTCCCGTACCGCCTGCTGCCGCTGGTGGAGTCGGTGGGACGCGCCACCGGCTCCAGGTGACCGCCCCGGTCACCACCGCACCGTCCGAACGCGCGGCTCGAGCGCGTCACGGTTGCCTCACCGTCTCCCGGCGGTGGCGGCCCGGGGACGTCGTCCGCGCGGTGTGCCGGTGTCGCGGGTTCTTCCCGTCGCGGTGATCGGTTCGCCGCGCGCGTCCGTATCTCCTGGTGTCCGAGTCCGTCCTCGTCCCAGGAGGAACGATGCGCCTGACGCGCACCACCGCGGCCACCGTCTTCGTGTGCGGTACCCTGGTCCTCACCCTCACCGCGCTCGCCTACCCGACCATGCTCGGGGTGCGGAACACGACCGGCGGCCCGGACCGCGTCATCGCCGAGACCCGCTACGGGCCGCTGACCGAGGCCGACCGCGATTTCGTGGTCAAGGTCCGGGCCGCCGGGCTGTGGGAGTACCCGCTCGGGCTGATGGCCATGGAACGGGGGACGACCCCGGAGATGAAGGAGGCCGGCGAGCACCTGGTGGCCGGGCACGCCCGGCTCGACGCCACCTGCCGCAAAATCGCGCCCGAACTGGGCATCACGCTGCCCAATCTGGCCTCGCCGCAGCAGCAGCAGTTCGTGGCGACGGTGGACGGGAGCGCGGGCAGGCAGTTCGACACGACGGCGGTCAACATCATGCGGGTGACGCACGGGCAGATCTTCCCGGCGATCGCGAAGATCCGCGGCAACACCGGGAACAGCCTGGTACGGCAACTCGCCGACCAGGCCAACGACACCGTCCTCGACCACATCACCGTGCTGGAGAGGACCGGGCTGGTCAACTTCGACCAGGTCAACCTCCAGCAGACCGCGCCGCCGGACCTGCCCGGCGCGCAGGTCACCCCGCCCGCGCCGGCGCCCGGCGAGC
Organism: Streptomyces ziwulingensis; assembly: GCF_039542605.1. NCBI lineage: Bacteria > Bacillati > Actinomycetota > Actinomycetes > Kitasatosporales > Streptomycetaceae > Streptomyces > Streptomyces ziwulingensis. Next base: position 38,176 of record NZ_BAABIG010000020.1, on the reverse strand, counting down.
CGGTGAAGTCGCTCACCGAGCCGCCCGGCCTGGACGTGAACACCGCTTCGCCGGCGCCGGGTCCTACGGTGCGCTGACCCGACGGCGGGGGGCGGTCGTGGTGCCGGGGAGGGTCAGCCGCGGCGGCGGGGACGGCCGCCGCCGCGGCGGGCGCCGCCGCCCGCCTTGGCGCCGCCGCGGCCTCCGGTTCCGCCGGCCCTGGCGGCGCCGGTACCGCGCCGGGAGCCGGCACCGGGGGCGCCCGCCTTCTTCCCGGCGGTGCCCCCAGCCGGGGTGTCCTTCGTCGCGGTCCGCTGCGGCTGTGCCGGTTCCGCCTTGCGGCCGCGCGTGCTGTTGACGGTCCGGCCGCGGACGATGCCGATGAAGTCCTCCACCAGGTCGGTGTGCGCGTCCTGCGGCCAGCACAGCGCCACGCGGGAGACGGGGGCGTCGGTGACCGGCCGGTGGGTGAGGTCCCTGCGGTGGTGGAAGCGGGCCAGCGAGAGCGGTACGACGAGCACGCCGATGCCCGCCGCGACCAGTTCGACGGCGTCCGCGGTGGTCGCGGGCCGCTCGGCGGCGGGCCGTCCCGGCAGCCGCTCCCAGTCGAGGACGTCGTCCAGGGGGTGCAGTACGAGGTCGTCGGCGAGGTCCTCGACACTCACCTCGTCGGCCGCCGTGACGACGTGGTCCTTCGGCACCAGCACGACCGTCGTCTCGGTGTAGAGGGGGATCGCGCTCAGCGCGTCGCGGTCGACCGGCAGCCGCACCAGACCCGCGTCGGCGTCGCCGTCCAGCAGTACGCCGGGCGCCCGCGCGGCGGTGACCTGGGCGAGGGACAGCGGGACGTCCGGCAGCCGTTGGCCCCAGACGCGCACCCACTTGTCGGGCATCACCCCGGGGACGTAGGCGAGCCGGAAGGAGAGGGGGGCTTGTGGGGCTGTCACCCGGCCAGGTTACCGGGCGTGGTCAGCGCTCGCGCGCATGCTCGATACCCTGGGCTCCATGACCGAGCACCAGAGCACCCAGACGATGAAGCCCGCGACCGCGGCGAAGAAGCTGGGTGTGTACCTAGAGGCCACGCCCGCCGCATTCCAGGAGGGGGAGGTCTCCCGCGCCGAGCTGAACGCGCTCCAGGCCGACCCGCCCCAGTGGCTGCGGGACCTGCGCGGCAACGGGCCGCACCCCCGGCCGGTGGTCGCCGCCAAGCTGGGGGTCTCCATCGCCGGTCTGCGCCGCGGCGGGGTCACCGAGGCGCTGACCACCGAGCAGATCGAGGCGCTGAAGGAGGAAGGCCCCGAGTGGCTGGAGCGGGAGCGCTCCACCCAGGCCGACGTCCGCAAGGAGGCGGCCCGGGTGAAGAAGCTGCACGCCGAGCAGGCCGAGCACAAGGCCAGGACCGAGGCCGGGGCCGAGCGGCGCTGACGCGCCTCGCCGGAAGTCCGCCGGTCACTCGCGCCGAGGGGTGGCCCGGCCGAACAGGTCCGCCCAGTCGGGCGGCAACTGTTCCAGCAGGTGCCCCACCTGTCCGGCGGGGACCGTGTCGGCGACCGTGGACAGCACGGCGCCGGCGTCCCACTCGGCGGTCCGCGGCCGGTCGCCGGTCTGCGCGGACACCCGCCGCAGGAACTCCTCCCGGTCGAAGGTCTCGGGTCCGCCCGTCTCCCGGCGCGGCGCCTCGTCCGGCGGGGCGGCCAGCAGCCCGGCGAGTTCGCCGGACTCCTCCAGTGCGATCCGGTCCGCGAGCACTGACAGGACTGCCTCGGTGATGTGCTCGGCCTCCTCCTGGCTGCGGTACTCTCCGCGGTCGCGGACCCGGTCCAGGAACTCGTCCGTCCTCACCATGGCCTCCTCGGCTCGATTCCCGCCCGGGTGCCCCCGCCCGCGGGAAGTAACCGGAACCCGAGGCACCGGCTCACCGCCGTACCCTCGCCGCGTCGGCCGGGCCGAACAGCCGGGCCACCGGGTCGGCGCGGAAGAGGGCGCGCCCGGCGGCCACCCGCGCGCGACGGTCCGGGCCGTCGGCGGTCAGGCGCCGCAGCGCCACGAGGAGCGCGGCGTCGTCCTCGGCGGCCTCGGACACCCCCAGCGCGGCCATCCGGCGTACGCCGTCGGCGCCGTGGCCGGGTATCGGGCGGTGCCCGACGACCGGGAGGCCGACGGCGAGCGCCTGGGCGGCGGTCTGGCCGGCGGCGTTGTCGATCAGGGCACGGGCGGCCCGCAGCAGGCCGGGCATGTCCGTCACCCAGCCGAGGACCAGAGCGCCGGGAAGGGCGGTCAGCCGGCGCCGCAGCCGGTCGTTGTCGCCGCAGAGCACCACCGGCAGGAAACCGGCGCCGGCCAGCAGCCGGACGGTGGCCTCCGGCCGGGAGGCGACACCCCAGGCGCCGGACGACAGGAGCACCGGCGGCCGGCCAGGCCCGTGGCGCGCGAAGAGCCGCCGCCAGTCGTCGGCCGCGGGGGTGTCGGGAGTCCTCGTCCTGCCGGTGGTGCCTGTGGTGCCCGTGCCGTGCGCGATGCGAAACGCGGGAGCGACCACGGGTCCGCACGCCTCGGCGGGCACCCCGGTGGCCCCCCGGGCCTCGCGGGCGGCGTCGTCGGTGAGGCACAGGTAGAGGTCGTTGCCGGGGTGCTGCCACTGCCGGTGGACGACGAAGTCGACCACGAGGACGGCACTGGGCACCGGCAACCGGCCGCGGGACCGGAGATGGCCGGTGAGCTGGGCGCCGAGGTGGAAGACGGGCACCACCGCGTCGGCGCCGCTGCGGTCGGCCAGGGACACCAGCCGGTCGCCGGCCAGCCGTGCGAGGGCGGTGCCGGCGGGGCGGCGGCCGGGGCCGGGCCGCAGGAACCAGCGGTAGAGCGCCGCGTACACCCAGGGGAAGTGGCGTACCGACCCCCGGTAGAAGAGCCGCAGCAGGCCACCGAGGCGGTACGGGAGCAACGCGAGGACGTCGACGACGAGGGCGTCACCGCCCCGCTCCCGGACCCGCCGCAGGAGTTCGGCGGCGACCGTGTCGTGCCCCGCGCCCATGCCCGCGCTGACCACGAGCAGCCGTCCCGCTCCCGCCACCCGGTACGGGGGCTGCGGCGCGAGGGCCTGCGGGGGGCGGGAGCGGGGTGGAGACACCTGGGCGGAGTTACCCGGACACAAGACCCCAAACCACCGCCTATCGGGTGTTTCGCACCGGCCCGGTCGGGATACTCCGTGACCGCCCGTCCCGCCGGCAGCCGAGGTGGTCCGTCATGGCTCATGCCTTCTCCCGCCCCCGCACCAGCCCCCGTCCCCGTTCCCTGGCCGCGCCGCCGGCCGCCGCACCCGGCGCGGACTCCGCGCGGACCGGGCACCGGCCGGGCGCACCGGCCACCACCCGGACCCGCACCGCCCTGATCACCGGGGCCTCCTCCGGGATCGGCGCGGCCGTGGCCCGCCGGCTGGCGGCCGAGGGCACCTGGGAGATGGTGCTCACCGGACGGGACCCGGCACGGCTGCGCGCCGTCGCCGAGGACGCCGCGGCGACCGCCTTCGCCGCCGACCTGACCGATCCCGGCGCCGGCCGCCTGCTGGCCGACTTCACCCAGGCGGCCGTGGGTCCGGTGGACCTGCTGGTGGCCGGCGCCGGGGTCGGCTGGGCCGGGGACTTCCGCGAGATGCCGCAGCGCTCCATCGACGAGGTGTTCGCCGTCGACGTACTGGCGCCCCTGCGGCTGGTACGGCTGCTGCTGCCGGGCATGGTGGCGGCCGGAACGGGCCGGGTGGTGCTGGTCGGGTCGCTCGCGGGATGCGTCGGGGTGCGCGGCGAGGCCGTGTACTCCGCCGCCAAGGCGGCGCTGGGCACCTTCGCGGACGCGCTGCGCTACGAGTTGCGGGACACCGGTGTGGGGGTGAGCCATGTGGTGCCCGGTGTCGTCGACACCCCCTTCTTCGAGCGTCGCGGCAGCCCCTACCGGCGGTCCCGGCCCCGGCCCGTGCCACCGGAACGCGTGGCCGACGCGATCCGCGACGCGGTCGGCCGCGGCCGGGACGAGGTGTACGTCCCCGGCTGGCTGCGGCTGCCCTGCCGGGTCCGCGGCGCCGCGCCCGGTCTCTACCGGCGGCTGGCCGGCCGGTTCGGATGAGCGGGGGAGGGTGCGCGGATGCCGGGTTCCGGAGCAGGGGCGGGTCCTGAAGCGCGNCGGGTCCCGAAGCGTCGCCGGGTCCCGAAGCGTCGCCGGGTCCCGAAGCGTCGCCGGGTCCTGAAGTGTCGCCGGGTCCCGAAGTGTCGCCGGGCGGGAGTGCGCGGCGGTGAGTGTCCTCACCGTCGTCCTCGCCCTGCTGGCCGCGCTCGCCAACGCCGCCTCCTCGGTACTCCAGCGGCGGGTCGCCGCTCAGGACGCCGAGGGGCAGGAGTCCGCCCGTCAGGTGCGCTGGCTGCTGCGCCTGCTGCGCGATCCGTACTGGGTCGTCGGTGCCGCCCTGCTCGCCGTCACGACCGTGCTCCAGGCCGCCGCGCTGGCGGTGGGCAGCCTGGCCCTGGTCCAGCCCCTGATGGCCAGTGAGCTGCTGTTCACGCTCGTGGTCGGCAGCGTGGTCTTCCATCGGCGGCCCGACCGGCGGACCTGGCTGGCGTTCGGGGCGCTCGCCGTCGGGCTGGCGCTGTTCCTGGGCGCCGCCGCGCCCTCGGCCGGCCGGGACACGGCGTCCCCGGGCACCTGGGCGGTGGCCGGGCCGGCCGTGCTCTGCGTGGTGGCCGTACTCGCCGCCGCCGGACGCCTGTCGCGGGGCGCCTCCCGCGCGGCCCTCTTCGGTTCGGCGTCCGCGGTGGCCTTCGGCGGCACGGCCGCACTGCTCAAGGAGGTCACGGGCCGGTTGCCCCAGGGGGTCGGCCCGGTCCTGACCCAGTGGCCGCTGTACGCGACGGGTGCCGTCGGCGGGATCAGCTTCCTGCTGCTGCAGGGCGCGCTGCGGGCCGGCACGCTGGCCGCGTCCCAGCCGGCACTCACCCTCGGTGACGCGCTGACCAGCGTGGCCCTGGGCTGGGTCCTGTTCGGGGAGCAGATCGCCCTCGGGGTGCGGGTCCTGCCCGAGGTGATCGGCATCGCGCTCATCGGCCTCGGCAGCCTGGGCCTGGCCCGCGCCCCCTCGGTGCACGGCGCGTGGGACACCGCGGCGGCGGCGCGCGACGGCCCCGACGGTGACCCGCGCCACGCGCGCGACTCCCGGCGGCGGGAGTCGTGACGCGGGCCCGGAGACGAACGCGGGCCCGGACGCAGGCCCGGACGCAGGCCCGGACTGAGGCACGGACGGAGGCACGGGCGCGGAGAGGGCGGACGGAGGAGGACGGATGAGGACGGAGGAGGACGGATGAGGACGGAGGAGGACGGATGGGTGAGCGTTTCGCGGGGTCGCAGGCCGCCACGCGGGCGGTGCGCGCGGCGTGCGCTGTGGCACCGCCGGCCGCCGCCCTGGCCCACATCGGACCGGCCGCGTCCTGGCTGCCCGGCCCGCGCCGGCGCTGGCTGCCCGGTCTGGCCGGCCGGGGCAGTCCCTGCCATGTCGCGCTCACCTTCGACGACGGTCCCGACCCGGTCTCCACACCGCGCTTCCTCGACGCGTTGGACGCCCTCGGCGTGCGGGCGACCTTCTTCGTCCTCGGGGAGAACGTGGTGCGCCACCCGGCGCAGGCGCGCGAGGTGGTGGCGCGGGGGCACGAACTCGCCGTCCACGGCTGGACGCACGACCGCCCCTGGCTGCCGGCACCGGCCCGGGACGCCCGCGCGCTGGCCCGGGCCGCCGAGGTGGTGGCCGACGTCAGCGGCCGGTGGCCCTACTGGTACCGCCCGCCCTACGGCATCCTCACCTCCGGACGCTGGGCCGCCGCCCGGCGGACCGGACTGCGGCCGGTCCTGTGGACGGCGTGGGGCAGGGACTGGACGCGGGAGGCGACGGCCGCCTCGGTCCGCGCGACCGTCGCGGCGGACCTGCGCGGCGGCGGGACGGTCCTGCTGCACGACGCCGGCCACGCCTCGGCGCCGGGCAGTCGGCGGGCCGCGCTCGGCGCGCTCCCGGGCATCGTCGCCGACTGCCGGACCGCCCGCCTGACCGTGGGTCCCCTCGCCGAACACGGCGTGGCCGGAGCGCCGCCGTCCAGGCCGTGACGACGAGCGCCCCCGCCCGCCACTCCCCCGCGCACCTCACGCCGCCGTCCCCGACACCTCCCGGTGGATCGGGGTGCCCGTCTCCGTGAGGGGTCGGCCGGTGCCCCCGCGCCGGGCGGCGACGATCTCCGCCGCGATGGACAGGGCCGTCTCCTCGGGTGTGCGGGCGCCCAGGTCGAGGCCGATCGGGGAGCGCAGGCGGGAGAGTTCGCGGGTGCTCAGGCCGGCCTCGCGCAGCCGTCGGGTGCGGTCGTCGTGGGTGCGGCGCGAGCCCATCGCCCCGACGAAGGCGACGGGCATCCGCAGCGCCTCGGTCAGCAGCGGGATGTCGAACTTCGCGTCGTGGGTGAGCACGCACAGGACCGTGCGCGCGTCGGTGGCGGTGCGCCGCAGATAGCGGTGCGGCCAGTCGACGACGACCTCGTCGGCCTCGGGGAAGCGGGCCGCGGTGGCGAAGACGGGCCGTGCGTCGCAGACGGTCACATGGTGGCCGAGGAACTTGCCCGCGCGGACCAGCGCCGCCGCGAAGTCGACCGCGCCGAAGACGATCATGCGGGGCGGCGGGGTGCTCGACTCGACGAGCAGGGTGAGCCCGCCGGGGCAGTGTGAGCCGTCCTCGGAGACCGGGACGGTGCCGGTGCGGCCCGCGTCCAGCAGGGCGCGGGCCTCGGCCGCCGCCGTCCGGTCCAGCTCCGCGTCCCCGCCGAGCCCGCCCTCGGCCGACCCGTCGGGCCGGACCAGCAGAGCCCGCCCGAGGAGTGCCGCCGGGCCCCGCACGACCCGGGCGAGAGCGGCGGGTTCACGCCGGGCGGCGGCCGACAGCGCCGCCCGGACCACCTCCCGCGCGGCGTCGGCCGCCCGGACCGGCACGACCAGGACGTCGATGATGCCGCCGCAGGTCAGCCCGACCGCGAAGGCGTCCTCGTCGCTGTACCCGAACCGCTCGCGCACCGGCTCGCCGTCCCGCAGGGCCTGCGCGCACAGTTCGTACACGGCGCCCTCCACGCAGCCCCCGGAGACGGAGCCGATCGCCGTGCCGTCGCTGTCGACGGCGAGGGCGGCGCCGGGGCCGCGCGGGGCGCTGCCGCCGACGGAGACGACGGTGGCGACGGCGAACTCCCGGCCCTCCTCGGCCCAGCGGTGCAGCTCCTCGGCGATGTCAAACACCGGCGCCCGCCCGAAGGACGCGGTCGGGCCGGATCGGCAGGTGCCGGTGGCGTACGCCCGTGGCGTGCCAGACGGCGTTGGCGATCGCCGCGGCGGCGCCGACCACGCCGATCTCACCGACGCCCTTGATGCCGACCGGATCCTCCGGGTCGGTGTCGTCCACCCAGTCGGCCTCGATGTGCGGGACGTCGGCGTGGGTGGCGACGTGGTAGCCCGCGAGGTCGGGTCCGTAGTGGCCGCCGGTGGCGCGGTCCCGGACCGCTTCTTCGTGCAGGGCCATGGAGATGCCCCAGGTCATGCCGCCGAGGAGCTGGTTACGGGCGGTGAGGGGGTTGACGATCCGGCCGGCCGCGAAGATCCCGAGCATCCGCCGCACCCGTACCTCGCCGGTGGCGGGGTCCACCGCGACCTCGGCGAACTGGGCTCCGTAGGAGTGCCGTTCCTTCTGGGCGAGGGCCGCGATGGCCTCGGTGGTGTCGGAGCGGACGGTGATGCCCTCCGGCGGGATGTCGGTGTTCAGCGCGAGCCGCTCGCGCAGTTCGGTGGCGGCGGCCGTGACCGCCCAGGACCAGGAGCGGGTGCCCATCGACCCGCCGGCGATCCAGGCGGGCCCGAAGTCGCTGTCGCCGATCCGCACCCGGACCCGGTCCGGTGTCGTTCCCAGCGCGTCGGCGGCGACCAGGGTGAGGGCCGTGCGGGCCCCGGTGCCGATGTCGGCGGCGGTGATCCGCACGGTGAAGGTGCCGTCCGGCTCGGCCGTGGCCAGGGCCGTGGAGGCCCCGGCCCCCGCGCCGAAGGAGGCGGCGGCGGTGCCGGTGCCCACCAGCAGGCCGCCCTCGCGGCGCAGGCCGGGGCGGGGGTTGCGGTCGGCCCAGCCGAACCGGCGGGCGCCCTCGTGGAAACAGGCGGCGAGGTTGCGGGTGGCGTAGGGCAGGCCGGAGACCGGCCCGGTCTCCGGTTCGTTGCGCAGGCGCAGCTCGATCGGGTCGACGCCGCACTTCTCGGCGAGTTCGTCGAACGCGGCCTCCAGGGCGAAGGACCCGGGTGCCTCGCCGGGCGCGCGCATCCAGGTCGGGGAGGGCACGTCGAGCCGTACGACCTCGTTGGCGGTGTGGTGGGCGTCGGCGTCGTACATCACGCGGGCGACACCGGCGCCCGGCTCGACGAACTCGTAGACGGTGGACGTCTGGTTGAGCGAGCGGTGCCCCAGGGCGCGCAGCCGGCCGTCGGCGCGGGCCCCGAGCCGGACCCGATGGGCGGTGGGGCTGCGGTAGCCGGCGAGCGAGAACATCTGCCGGCGGGTCAGGACGACGCGGACCGGGCGGCGCAGGACGGTGGCGGCCATCACGGCGGAGACCTGGTGGGCGCGCATGCCCTTGCTGCCGAAGCCGCCGCCTATGTGCTCGGAGCGCACCCGCACCGCGGACTCGTCGAGGGAGAACATGTTGGCCAGTTCGCTCCGGACCCAACTGGCGCCCTGGTTGGAGTCGACGATCTCCAGCCGGCCGCCGTCCCAGTGGGCGGTCGCCGCGTGCGGCTCCATCATGCTGTGGTGCTCTTCGGGGGTGGTGTACTCGGCGTCCACGACGTGGTCGGACGCGGCGAGTTCGGCCTCCAGGTCGCCCTTCTCGGCCGCCTCGTCCCCGGCGTGGGCGTCCGGCCGGTCCGCCTCGAAGGCGATGTCGTGCGGCTCCGTCTCGTAGCGCACGACGAGCACCTCGGCGGCCTCTCTGGCCTGTTCGGGTGTCTCGGCGACGACCAGCGCCACCGGCCAGCCCGCGTGCGGCACCCGGTCGTGCTGGAAGACCGCGGCGGTCGGGTCCGGAACGCCGAGCATGCCGACGTAGTCGGACGTCACGCGCGGGGCGTTGCCGTGGTGCAGCACGGTGAGCACGCCCGGCATGTCCAGGACGGGGCCGGTCTCGATCTCGCGGACGCGGCCGCGGGCCACGGTGGAGAGCACCAGCCAGCCGTGGGCGAGGTCGGTGAAGGGGATCTCGCCGGCGTAGCGGGCGGCGCCGGTGACCTTGTCGCGGCCCTCGACGCGGGTGTGGGCGGTGCCGACGGCGCCGGTGAGGGGGGTGCGGCCGGTCGTGGTGGTGGTCATCGGGCGGCCTCCTCGGCGAGTTCGGTGAGTACGGCCACCACGAGGTTGCGCATGAGCGTCACCTTGTATCCGTTGTCGGGCAGCGGGCGGGCGGCGGCCAGTTCGGCGTCGGCCGCGGCGGCGAACGTCTCCGGCTCCGCGGGCGCGCCGGTCAGCACCTGCTCGGCGGCGCGGGCCCGCCAGGGCCGGGAGGCGACCGCCCCGAGGGCGAGGCGCGCCTCGCGCACGACGCCGTCGCGGACGTCGAGCGCGGCGGCGACCGAGCCGATCGCGAAGGCGTAGCTGGCGCGCTCGCGCACCTTGCGGTAGCGGGAGTGGGCGGCGACCGGCGCGGGCGGCAGGACCAGGCCGGTGACGAGCGCGCCCGGCGGCAGGGCGGTCTCCCGGTGCGGGGTGTCCCCGACGGGCAGGTAGAACTCCGTGAGCGGCACCTGCCCCGGCCCGTCGGCGGTCTCGTAGGTGACGACGGCGTCGAAGGCGGTCAGGGCGACGCCCATGTCGGAGGGGTGGACGGCCACGCAGTGCTCGGAGGCGCCCAGGATGGCGTGATTGTGGTGCACGCCGGTGCGGGCGGGGCAGCCGCTGCCGGGGTCGCGCTTGTTGCAGGGCCCGGTGACGTCGGTGAAGTAGCCGCAGCGGGTGCGCTGGAGGAGGTTGCCGCCGACGGTGGCCATGTTGCGCAGTTGCCCGGAGGCGCCGGCCAGCACCGCCTGGGTCAGCGCCGGGTAGCGGCGGCGGACCTCGGGGTGGGCCGCGAGGTCGCTGTTGGTCACGGTCGCGCCGACGCGCAGGCCGCCGTCGGGGGTGGTCTCGACGTGGTCCAGGGGCAGTTCGCGGACGTCGACGAGGAGGGCGGGCCGCTCCACTCCGGTCTTCATCAGGTCGACGAGGTTGGTGCCGCCGCCGAGGAAGCGGGCCTCGGGGTCGGCGGCGAGCAGGGCGACCGCGCCGGGGACGTCGTCGGCGCGCCGGTAACCGAACTCCCTCATACCGTCGCCTCCTCGGTGTTCTGGTGGCGGGCGCCGGCCGCGCGGCTGACGGCCTGCACGATGGACACGTAGGCGCCGCACCGGCACAGGTTCCCGCTCATCCGCTCCCGGATCTCCTCCGGGGTCAGTTCGGGCGGTCCCGCCTCCGGTCCCACGTCCCGCGTGACGGCGCTCGGCCAGCCCGCCGCGTGTTCCTCGATCACGGCGACGGCCGAACAGATCTGGCCGGGCGTGCAGTAGCCGCACTGGTAGCCGTCGAGGTCGAGGAACGCCTGCTGCACCGGGTGCAGCCGGTCGCCCTCGGCCATGCCCTCGACGGTGGTGACCTCGCGCCCGTCGGCCGCCACCGCGAGCTGGAGGCAGGCGACGGCCCGGCGTCCGTCGATCAGGACCGTGCAGGCCCCGCACTGCCCCTGGTCGCAGCCCTTCTTGGTGCCGGTCAGGTCGAGTCGTTCACGCAGGGCGTCGAGCAGGGTGGTGCGGTGGTCGACGGTCAGCGGATGCTTCTCGCCGTTGATGTTCAGGGTGATGGCGCTGTACGTCGACGAGGGCGTCGAAGCCATGGTCAGCCTTCTTTGCGCATCGGGTGCGGGGGATCGGGGGGCGCTGTACCTGGGAGGGGGCGGATCACGGGAGGGCGTCGCGCGGGCGCGGGGCGCGCGGGCCACCGGGCCGGGTGGCGTCGGCTCCCACCGAAGTCGCCCCCGCCGCTATGCTGGAGTCAACCGGACAATTGTCCGCTCACTGGAAACGTAACGGACAGTTGTCCGGTTATCAAGGACGTTATTCGGCACGGACGTTATTCGGCCACGAACCCGCGAGGAGGACCGGTGGGGCAGCCGGAGAGGGATGCGCCGATGCGTTCGGACGCGCAGCGCAACCGTGAGCGGATCCTGGAGGTGGCCCTGGCGGAGCTGACGAACTGCGCGCAGGCCCCGCTGAGCGCGATCGCCAAGAAGGCGGGCGTCGGGCAGGGCACGTTCTACCGCAACTTCCCCAACCGGGAGGCGCTCGTCCTGGAGATCTACCGCCACGGGATACGGCAGGTCGCCGACAGCGCGGCCGAGCTGCTCGCGGACCGCGAGCCGGAGCGGGCGCTGCGTGACTGGATGGACCATCTCGCGCGGTTCGCCATGGCCAAGGCGGGACTGGCGGAGGCGATCCGGCAGGCCACCGGCGGGCCGGGCGGACCGGCCAAGCCGGGCCACACCCCGGTGACCTCCGCCATCGAACTCCTCCTGCGTGCCAACGAGGAGGCGGGCACCATCCGGCCCGGAGTGAGCGCGGACGACTTCTATCTCGCCATCGCCGGACTGTGGCAGATCGACCCGCGCGACGACTGGCAGCCGCGCGCCGCCTGGCTGCTCGACCTGGTCATGGACGGACTGCGGGCGGGCGCGTCCGGCCGGTGAACCGGGTCGTCCGCTTCGGCGGCGGCGTGCGCGGCCGCTGACCTGTCATGCCCCTTCGTGCACCTGTGCGCCCCCGCATGCTGAAGGTACAAGTGGCAACAGTGAGCCGGACTGGGCAGAACAATGACCTGAGCCGCGAGTCGGTGAAGCGTCACCGAATTCGTCCGTGCGCCGCTGAGGCAGGTGTTGTCCCGTGAGTCAAGCCTTACCCGGACCCGACCCCGTGTGGACCGCGGGAACCGCACCCGGCATATTCCCTTTCCTCGGGCACGCTACCGCACTGTTCCGCCGCCCGCTGGATTTTCTGGAAACCCTTCCCGCCCACGGCGACCTGGTCGAGATACGCCTGGGGCCACGGCGTGCCTGGGTGGTCTGCGAGCCCCGGCTGGTCCACCGGATGCTCATGGACCCGGCCACCTTCGACAAGGGCGGCCCGCTGTACGACCGGCTCCGGGGGCTGATGGGCGACGGGCTCGTGACGTGCCGCCAGGATGACCACCGGCGCCAGCGCAGACTGCTGCAACCGGCGTTCAGCCCCGCCCGGGTGGCCGGCTGCGCGGACCTCATGGGCGAGGAGGCCGCGTCGGTGTGCCGGTCCTGGCGGCCCGGACAGCGCGTCGACGTGACCGCCGCGCTGCTGGCGCTGACGACGGGGGTCACCAGTCGGCTGCTCTTCTCCGACTCGCTGGACGACCGGCGGGCCGCCGAGGTGCGGTCCGCGCTCGCCGTGGTCGTCCAGGGACTGTTCGTCCGCACGGTGGTGCCCGTCGACGCCCTGTTCCGGCTGCCCACGCCCGGGAACCGGCGCTACCGCGCCGCGGTGGCCCGCCTGCGCGCGCTCGTCGACGACCTCGTCGCCGAACGCCGGCGCGGCGTGCCCCGCGCCGACCTGCTGGGCACCCTGCTGGCGGCCGGGAAGGACGGAGGCCGCACCGGCGACGAGGGTTCCGGGGCCTCCGGGGCCTCCGAGGAGGGCGGGCGCGGGGCCGCCGGGGTGCTCACCGAGCGGGAGATCCGCGACCAGCTCGTCACGCTGCTGCTCACCGGTGTGGAGAGCACCGCGATGTGCCTGGGTTCGGTCTTCGGCCTGCTGGCCGAGCACCCGGAGGCGGAACACCGGCTGCACGAGGAGGTCGACGCCGTTCTCGCCGGCCGGACCGCCCCCGGCGCCGGGGAGCTGACCCGGCTCGTCTACACCCGCAGCGTGGTCACCGAGACGTTGCGACTGCGCCCGCCGGGCTGGCTGTTCACCCGGCTCACCACCCGGGAGACGGAGCTGGCCGGGCGCCGCCTGCCCCGGGGCGCGACTCTGCTGTACAGCCCCTACCTGCTGCACCACCGGGCCGCTTCGTTCCCGCGGCCCGAGGAGTTCCGCCCCGAGCGCTGGCTGCCGGGGAGGACCGCGGGCCCGCCGCCGGGCGCGCTGCTGCCGTTCGCCGCCGGCAGCCGCAAGTGCGTCGGGGACACCTTCGCCATGACGGAGGCCGTCGCCGCCGTCGCGACCATCGCCCGCCACTGGAGGCTGCGCGCGCCCTCCGGACGGGTCGGCAGGCCGCGCCCCGCGGCCACTCTGGGCCCCCGGTCGCTGGTGCTGCTCTGCGAACCGCGGGCGCACCTGCCCGGCAGAACGCCCGCGCCCGTCTCCCGCGCCGAGTGAAGTCCCCCGCAGACCGGATCCCCGAATGGCAGGTGCACCGCAGGTGACGAAGACGACCGCGACGTACGCGACACTCCGGGCAGCGACGTACGAGGAGGTGCGGGCCACGACGTACGAGGAGGTCCCGGCGGCTCCCCTCGGCACGTCCGAAGGCAGTCTCAAGGAGCTGATCGACCGCACGCTGTACATGCCCTTCCCGTTCCTGGCCAGCCCGCACGAGGACCGGGCGGCGGCCGGCGTCGACGTCTGGCTGCGCCGCTGGGGCCTGAGCGACGACCCCGCGGTCGCGGAGATGATCGTGCGCACCCGCCCGGCGCAACTGGCCTCCTACAACGGGCCGACGATGGACGCCGGGCTTCTCCAGTTGATGGCCGACCAGATCGCGTACCAGTTCGTGTTCGACGACCGGGCGGAGGAGGTGGGCGCCCGGGGACCGGACCGGCTGCTGCCCCTGGTGGGTGAGAGCATCGCGGTCCTGCGCGACGACCAGCCGCCGCTCACCCCGCTCGGGGCGGCCCTGGCCGACCTCTACCGGCGCGTTCAGGAGCGGTGCACTCCGGCGCAGGCGGCGCGCTGGGCCTGGTACAGCCGCGAGTACGTGCACGGGCTGCTGTACGAGGCGGTGGCCCAGAGCCGGCCGGCGCCCCCCGCGTTCGGCGTCTGCACCTCGATCAGGGCCCTGACCGCCGGGGTCGAGCCGTTCTATCCGCTGGCCGAGGCCGCCCAGCCCCTGGAGCCGGCCCCGCGGGAGCTGCACCACCCGGTGATGCGGCGCCTGGCCAGGCTCTCGGCGGACGCGGCGGTCTGGATCCCCGACCTCTTCTCCGCGGTGAAGGAGCACCGCACCGGCGGGATGATCAACCTGGCCCTCGCCTACCAGCGGTCGCACGACTGCTCCCTGCCCCGGGCCGTCACGCTGGCCGTCCAGCGGATCAACGGCACGGTCGAGGAGTTCCAGCGGCTGCGCCGCACCGTCGAGCCGGAACTGAGCCCGGCGGGCGCCGGTTACGTGGACGGCATGGTGGGCTGGATACGCGGCTGCTACTACTGGTCGCGCAGCGTGCCGCGCTACGCGGAGACGGACTCGGTGCCGGCTCTGCCATGACCGCCGCCGGGGCGGGTCGGCCGGAGGCCAACCGGACCACGTTACCCACGCGGGGGGCGTCTCACCCGTGGATGGCGATTGTTTCACCCGTCCTCGCCGTCCCCGTCTCAGAATGCGATCACCCCGGCGAGAGCGGGCGTACGCTCGGCGCTGTCCTTCTGCGGACCGTCGACAGGAAGCAGTACGGCACATGGCGACTGGACTGCGGCAACCGAACACCGAACACCGGCCGTTGCTCGAACGTGGTCCTGAACTGGCCTCGCTGGACGCCGCGTTGCACCGACTGTGTGTCACCGACGCCACCGACATGGGCGTGCCGGGAGCGCGGCGGGGCGGTCTGCTCGCCTTCACCGGACCGGCCGGACTCGGCAAGACGACGCTCCTCGCCCGGGCCCGCTCCCGGGCCACGGCCCTCGGCTGCACGGTCCTGTCGGCAAGAGGCGGCGAGAACGAACAGGAGCTGGCGTTCCGCGTGGTGCGCCAGCTCCTGCAGCCCTCGCTCGCGGAGCTGGACGAGCCCGAGTGCCGCTCGTTCCTGGGCAGTTGGTACGACATCGTCGCCACCGCCCTCGGCCTGGAGGCGACCGGCACCGCGCGCGCCCCCGATCCCACCGGCGTGCGCGACGGCCTGGACTGGGTCATGACGCGGCTGACGGTGCGCAGGGCACCGGTCGTCCTGCTCCTCGACGACGCGCACTGGGCCGACCTGGAGTCCCTGAGCTGGCTCACCTCCTTCGGGCCCCGGGTCGAGGACCTTCCGCTCCTCGTCGTCACCGCCTACCGGCCCGACGAGATGCCGTCCGCCGCGCGGCCGTTCCGGGCGCTGGTCGAACGCCAGGAGGAGCGCCCGCACACTCTGGCCCCGCTCACCGAGGCCGCGGTGGCCCGCATCGTGCGGGACGCGGTGGGCGAGGAGGCCGGGGAGGGGTTCTGCGCCGAGTGCTGCGCGGTGACGGGCGGCAGCCCCTACGAGGCCGTGGAGCTGGCCATCCGGCTCGGTGAGCGGCGGCTGCGGGGCACCCCGGACGAGCTGACGACGATGCGCGAGCTGGCCTCCGCCGTGAAAGGGCCCGGCCTGCTCGAACGGCTGCACCGGCTCGGCCCCGGCACCGTCCGGTTCGCGTTCGCCACCGCCGTGCTGGGCACCCCCGCCCTGCCGCAACTGGCCGCCTGCCTCGCGGTGGTCGGCAGTGAGGAGGCGAGCGCGGCCACCGAGCGGCTGCGCGCCGCCCGGATCCTCTCCCCCGGCACCGGGATCGGCGGCGGGCTGGAGTTCATCCACCCCCTGATCGCCAGGACCGTCTACCGGGACATTCCGCCCGCCCTGCGGGTCGGGATGCACAACGCGGCGGTGGACGCCGTCCGCGCCGCCGGGCTCGGAGCCACCGCCGCCGCCCGGCACCTGCTCGAAGTGCCCAGCGGCGAGGGCAGCTCCGAGGCGGTCGACTGTCTGCGGGAGGCGGCCTGCGAGTACCTGCGCTGCGGGGCCCCCGAGGCCGCCCGGCGCGCCCTGATCCGGGCCCTTCAGGAGCCTCCGCCGCCCGCGGAGCGCGCCGCGCTCCTGCACGAACTGGCCCGCGCCACCTTCCTGATCGATCCCGCGGCGACCGTCAGCCACCTGCGCGAGGCGCTGGCGGAACCGGACGTCGAGCCCGACCTGCGCGCCTCCATCGTCTACCGGCTCACCCAGGCCCTGGCCCACACCGACCAGGTGGCGGAGGCCGCGGCGGTCGCCGCCCAGGAGGCGCGGCGGACCGACAGCCCGCGCATCCGGCTGCGGATGCAGGCCGACCACTTCGTCTGGAGCGCCTTCCGCACGGACGAGCCCGACTCACCCGCCCGCGCCCGCCGGCTGACCCGGCTGGCCGGCCGGTTGCCCGGCCACACCCTGGAGGAGCGCTACATCCTCGGGCTGCGCGCCTGGGACGCCCTGCTGCGCGGCGAGTCCCGGCGGACCGCCTTCGGCTGCGCGGAGGAGGCGCTGCGCGGCGGTCTGAGCTGGACCGAGGAGAACAGGGGCTTCGAGGTGCCCGTCTCCGTCGCCCTGGTCTTCATGTACGGCGACCAGCCGGGGCGGGCGGAGGAGCTGTTCCGCCACGGCCTCACCGAGTGCGAGACCAAGGGGTGGCGCGGTTCGCACCTGGCGCTCGGGCACACCCTCTACGGCTACATCCGCTACCGCCGCGGCTGTCTGGCGGAGGCGGAGGACCAGGTGCGGGAGGGGCTGCGGATCGCCGACCGGGTGGACGGGGCGGTACCCGCCCAGTTCTTCGCCGTCGGCATCCTGATCCAGACGCTGCTGGCGCGGGGCCGGATCGCCGACGCGCGCCGGGTGGCCGACGACTACCGCTACGGCGAGGTGGTGCCCAGGGCCGTCATCTACCCCGACCCCCGCACCGTCCACGCCGAGCTGCTCCTCGCCGAGGGCCGGCTGCGGCCGGCCGCGCGCACGCTGACCGAGGTCGGGGCCCGGCTGGAGGAACGCGGCTGGCGCAATCCCGCCTGGTGCCCGTGGCAGCTCCGGCTGGCCACCGCCGTCGCGCCGCACTCCCCCGGCCGGGCGGTCCGGCTGGCCCAGGACGCGGTCGCGCGGGCCCGGGACTTCGGTGCCGCCTCGGTGATCGGCCAGGCCCTGCACACCGAGGCCGAGGTCACCGGGGCGCGCACGGCGCTCGGCCTGTACGAGGAGGCCGTCGGCCACCTGGAGGCGTCACCGGCCGCCTACGAGCTGGCCCGGGCGCTGGTCGGTTACGGAGCCGCGCTCTCCCGCGACGGCCAGGTGCAGGAGGCCGCCGACCGGCTCTACCAGGGGCTGGAGCGGGCGGTCCACTGCGGCGCGGAGGGGCTGGCCGCCCGGGCCAGGACGGAGCTGTCGGCGGCCGGTCTGCGGCCGCTGCCGCTGCGCTACCCGCAGACGGACTCGCTCACCGCGCACGAGCGCAGGGCCGCCGAGATGACGGTCCGGCACGACCCGGCGGCCCTGATCGCCAAGGAGCTGCACCTCACCGAGCAGGGCGTACGGCAGGTGCTCGCCGCGGTCTACCGCAAACTCGGCACCGACTCCGAGGGACTGGCACGGGCCTTGACGGTCCCCCGGACGCACGACTGACCGGCGCCGGGGCCCTGGGCCGGTGCTCAGGCGCGGACCCCGCCGCCGGAGGAGAGCCCCGCGGTGCGGCCGGGGCCGCCGCGGTGGCGGTAGCGGCGTTCGGGGCGGCCGGCGGCGCCGTAGCGCAGGGAGACCTCGGCGCTGCCGACGGTGTGGAAGTGCTCCAGGTAGCGCCGGGCGCTGACCCGGGAGACACCGGTGAGGGCCGCGCACTCGCTCGCGGACAGGGTGCCCTCCGCCTCGCGCAGGGCGCGTTCGATCAGCTCGGCGGTCTCCACGCTCATGCCCTTGGGCAGCGCGGGCGCGGCCGGTGCCGACGCCCCCGCCAGTACCCGGTCGACGTCGGCCTGGTTGCGCACGACCGAGTCCAGCAGCCGGCCGCGCCGGACGGCGTAGCGCTCCAGCCGGGTCCGCAGCTCCGCGAACTCGAACGGTTTGAGGAGGTAGTCGACGACGCCGTGCCGCACGGCGCCGCGGACCGTGTCCGCCTCGCGGGCCGCGCTGACGACCATGACGTCGCAGTCGTGGCCGGCGGCCCGCAGCCTGGGGATGAGGTCGAGGCCGAACACGTCCGGCAGGTACAGGTCGAGCAGGACCAGGTCGGGGCGGAGCGCGTCGGCGGCGGCGACGGCCTGCTCCCCGGTGCCGGCGACGCCGACGACCCGGAACGGCGGGACGCGTTCGACGAAGGCGCGGTGCAGCCGGGCGACCATGAAGTCGTCGTCGACGACGAGCGCGTCGATCGTGCCGCCACCGCCACCACCGACGCCGTCACCGCTGCCACCACTGTCACCGCCGTCACCGCTGCCACCGCTGTCACCGCTGTCACCGGTGCCGTGCGTTCCCCTCATCGCGCCGCTCCTTCCGCCACCGCGTCGGTGAGGTGGCTGTCCTGATCTCACCGCCGTGACGTTCGCAGACCGGCCGGGCGAGCGCCAGACCTCCGGCGACCGCAATGACCACAACCTCCGTTGGTGACGCAAGGCAGACAGGCGCCGGACCCGGGGGCACGATGTGGCCCACGTCACGCCCGGCGTCCGCGCCGGCCCCGGGGCGCCCCCGTACCCGTACCGAACCACGCGACGACAGGTGGTGGCATCCGTGCGTCTGCGCACCCCCCTCGCCCTGCTGGGGGCCGCCGTGCTCGTGCTCGTGGGCCCGCCGCTGCTGGACACCGGCGGTGGCTCCGCGACCGGCACCCAGATCCCGGGCCTGCGCCTGATGGTCCCCAACACCCCCGGCGGCGGCTACGACATCACCGCCCGCACCGCCGCGAAGGACGCCGAGGAGGCCGGACTCACCCACAACGTGGAGGTGTTCAACCTGCCCGGCGCCGGCGGCACGGTCGGCCTGAGCCGGCTGGTGAGCGAGCACGGCAACGGCAGGCTCGCCATGTCGATGGGCCTCGGCGTGGTCGGCGCGGTCCGGTCCAACGACGCGCCCAGGACCCTCGCCGACACCACGCCGATCGCCCGGCTCACCGAGGAGCAGGACGTGGTGGTGGTCGCGAAGGACTCGCCGTACCGGACCGTCGAGGAGCTGGTCCGCGCCTGGCAGCGGGACCCGGGCAAGCTGCCGGTGGGCGGCGGTTCGTCACCGGGCGGCCCCGACCACCTCGCGCCGATGCTGATGGCACGGGCCGCGGGGATCGCGCCGAAGGCGGTCAACTACGTCCCGTTCGACGGCGGCGGCGAACTGCTCGCCTCGATCCTCGGCGGCAAGGTCGCGTTCGGTGTCTCCGGGGTCGGCGAGTACCTCGACCAGATCAGGGCGGGCGAGCTGCGGCTGCTCGCGGTCACCGGCCCCGAGCGGGTGACCGGCCTGGCCGCGCCCACGCTGAGGGAGTCGGGTTACGACGTGGAGTTCACCAACTGGCGCGGCGTCGTCGCCCCGCCCGGCCTGTCGGACGCCGAGCGGGACAAACTGCTGCGGCTGGTGGAGGAGTTGCACGACTCGCCCGAGTGGCGGACGTCGATGGAGCGCAACGGCTGGGACGACGCCTTCCTCACCGGAGCGGAGTTCGGCGCCTTCCTCCGGGCGCAGGACGAGCGGGTGCGGTCCGTACTGAAGGAGCTGGGACTGTGACCACCCCCGCGGACCCGTCCGCCGCACCCGCCGGGCGACGCGCCTGGCTGCGCGACCACTCCGAACTCGGCGTCTGCGGCATGCTGCTGGCGCTCGGCGTGCTCGTGCTGACCGACGCGCTCACCATGGACGTCGACCTCACCCAGCGCGGCCCCGTGGGCCCGCGGACCGTGCCGCTCGTCGTCGGCGCCGGGCTGCTCGTGGTCGCCGCCGCCCTCGCCGTGGACGTGCTGCGCGGCGGCCGGGGCCACGCCGAGGGCGGCGAGGACGTCGACCTGTCCGAACCCGCCGACTGGCGTACGGTCCTGCTGCTCACCGGCGTCTTCCTGGGCGCGGCCGTCCTCATCGAGCCGGCCGGTTTCCCGGTCGCCGGGGCGCTGCTGTTCTGGGGCGCCGCCTTCGCGCTGGGCAGCCGCCGCCTCGACCGCGATCCGCTGATCGCCGCCGTGCTGTCCTTCGTCACCTACGCCGTCTTCGACAAGCTGCTCGGTGTCCCGCTCCCCGGCGGCCCGCTGATGGGAGCGCTCTGACATGGACGCCCTGCACTCGCTGCTGGACGGCTTCGGTACCGCCCTCTCCCCGCTCAACCTGCTGTGGGCCGCCGTCGGTGTGCTGCTGGGCACGGCGATCGGCGTGCTCCCCGGCATCGGCCCGGCGATGGCGGTCGCGCTGCTGCTGCCGGTGACGTACGGCCTGGACCCGGTCGCCGCGTTCATCATGTTCGCGGGCATCTACTACGGCGCGATGTTCGGCGGCTCCACCACCTCCATCCTGCTCAACACGCCCGGCGAGAGCGCGGCGGTGGTGGCGGCGCTGGAGGGCAACCCGATGGCCAAGGCGGGGCGCGGCGCGCAGGCGCTGGCGGCGGCCGCCGCGGGCCACTTCGCGGGCGGTCTGATCGGCACGGTCCTGCTGGTGGCGCTCGCGCCGACGGTGGCCGACCTGGCGGTGGACATCGGCGCGCCGGACTACTTCGCCCTGATGGTGCTGGCGTTCATCGCCGTGACGTCGGTGCTGGGCTCGTCGCGGGTGCGGGGGCTGGCGTCCCTGCTGATCGGGCTGACCATCGGCCTGGTGGGCCTGGACCAGATGACCGGCCAGCAGCGGCTGACCTTCGGCTCGCTGCAACTGGCCGACGGCGTCGACGTGGTGATCGTCGCGGTCGGTCTGTTCGCGATCGGCGAGGCGCTGTGGGTGGCGGCGCATCTGCGGCGCGGGGCGGCCGAGCCGATCCCGGTGGGCCGGCCGTGGCTGGACCGCGCGGACCTGCGCCGCACCTGGAAGCCGTGGCTGCGGGGCCCGCTGATCGGGTTCCCGTTCGGCGCGATCCCGGCGGGCGGCGCGGAGATCCCGACCTTCCTGTCGTACGTCACCGAGAAACGGCTCTCGAAGCACAAGGACGAGTGGGGCAAGGGCGCCATCGAGGGCGTCGCCGGACCGGAGTCGGCGGCGTCCGCCTCGGCGGCGGGGACGCTGGTGTCCATGCTGACCCTGGGACTGCCGACGACGGCGGTCGCCGCGGTGATGCTGGCCGCCTTCCAGCAGTACGGCATCCAGCCCGGCCCGTTGCTCTTCGAACGGGAACCGGAACTGGTGTGGGGCCTGATCGCCTCGCTGTTCGTCGGCATGGTGCTGCTGCTCGCCCTCAACCTGCCGCTGGCCCCGCTGTGGGCGCGGCTGCTGCGCATCCCGCGGCCGTACCTGTACGCGGGCATCCTGTTCTTCGCCGCGGTCGGGGCGTACGCGGTCGGCGGCGAGGTCGTCGACCTGGTGATCCTGCTCGTCATCGGCCTGCTCGGCTTCGGCATGCGGCGCTACGGGCTGCCGGTGCTGCCCGCCGTGATCGGCGTCATCCTCGGTCCGGGCGCCGAGCAGCAGTTGCGGCGCGCCCTGCAGATCAGCGACGGAAGTGTCACGGGCCTGGTGGACACGCCGTTCGCGGTGACGGTGTACGCGGTGATCGTGGTGCTGCTGGCCTGGCCGCTGCTGCGGCGGCCGGCGCGGCGGCTGAGGGGGCGGGGGCGCGCCCCGCGGGAGGGGGCTTAGCGGAGCAGGCCGAGGTGGCGTTCGGGGTTGACCACCGTGGACAGGCCGTTGAGCCGCAGGCGGGTGCCGCCGCGGAGGTGGGCGATGTCCCGGGTGCCGTCTCCGGTGGGCACGAGCCAGGTGTACTGCTCGGTCCAGGTGAGGCGGGAACCGGCGGGCTCGTCGTCCAGTTCGACGGTGACGAGGGAGATCCAGCGGACGCTGCCGTCGACCTCGGCCTCGTAGACGTACACGATCCGGGTGTCCGGCACGATGTCCAGGAACCGGGAGCGGTAGGCGAGGCGTTCCTCGGTGTCACCGGAGACGAAGACGTTGCGGGCGGTCTCGGCGCCGCCGACCCGGAAGTCCAGGGTGTGCTCGGCGGTGGCGGACCCGCCGGGCAGCCGGGACCAGCGGCTCTTCAGGGACGGTTCGGCGAAGCCGCGGAAGACCTCTGCCCGTGCCACCGAGAAGGCCAGTTCGAGCGAGAACGAGCCGTGCAGCACGGGGGGTACGTCCATTGGATCAACCTAGCACGGGGCGGTGGGCCGGCCGCTCGCGCGCCCGCGGCCGGGGCCGGCCGTCAGAGCCAGCCGTCCAGGGACTTCAGGAAGCCGTCGAGGTCGTCGCGGTGGACGCAGTGGCCGGTGTCCGGCACGTACACCACCTCGAAGCCGCGGGCGCGCAGCCGGCCGGCCAGTTCGTCCGGTACGAGGTGGTGGTCGCCGGCGCCCTGGACGAGTGAGGGCACTTCGGCGCGGCTGGGGATCAGGTCCCGGTCGCTGCGCAGCCACTCGATGGCCCGGACGTCCCAGCGGGCGTATCCGGCCAGCTCCGCCTCGATGTCCTCGGGCTGCCAGCGGGGGCAGAGCCGCCCGATGCTCTCGGCGGTGGCCGACTTGGTGGCCCGCGCGAACTCCCGTACCTCCTCGACCGAGGTGGCGCCGAGTTTCCACGCCGGGTCGCTGTAGACGACCCGGGCCGGACGCAGGCCGGGCAGCGCGAGGGCGAGCACGGGGGCGGCGAAGGAGTGGGCGAGGGCCAGGTCGACACCGGCCGGGACCGACTCCACCAGGTCCGCCGCGAGCAGTTCGGGCGTGTACTCGTCGGCGTGCGGGCTGTCCCCGTGGCCGCGCAGGTCCGGCATGATCACGCGGTGGCCGCGCTCGGCGAGGGCGGGCGCCACCCGGCGCCAGGTGTCCGCCGACGACATCACGCCGTGGACGAGCAGCACCGTCCGGTCGCCGTCGCCGACCTCGTGCGTTGCGAGCTTCATGATCGGTGGCGTCCTTTCGGGACCCGGTTCGGGACACGGTCGCGGTGCGGCACGGGGGCCGGTCCGGTGGTGGTCAGCGTTCTGCCCCGGCCAGTTCCAGCAGCGCCTTCGCGGCCAGCGGATAGCCCAGGGAGCCCAGGCCGACGACGACGCCGGAGGCCAGCGGGGCGATCACGGACTCGTGCCGGAACTGCTCCCGGGCCCACACGTTGCTCAGGTGCACCTCGATCCAGGGCCGCGGGTAGGCGGCGAGGGAGTCGCGCAGGCTCCAGCCGGCCATCATCAGCGCCCCGGGGTTGACGATGGCGCCGACGGTGTCGTGGTGCCGGTTGATGTCGCGCACCAGGTCGCCCTCGCAGTCGTGCTGGAGGGAGAGCACCTCCCAGCCCGCGCCGCTCACCTCGGCGGCGACGGCCTTCTCGATGTCGGCGAGGGTGTCGGTGCCGTAGATCTCCGGCTCGCGGCGGCCCAGGATGCCGAGGTTGGGGCCGTTCAGCAGGAGCAGGGTCTTCATGGGGTCACCTCACTGTTCGGCGCGCCGGGCCGCCCGGGGTGCGGCGGGGTCCGGGCGGTTGGCGAAGTCGGCGTCCTTCAGTGCGAGTTCGGCGTCGGCGAGTTCCTCGGCGCGGGTCACCGCGAGGCGCAGGACGGGCGGTGTCATCAGCGAGGTCACGATCGCGACGAGGATGATGATGGTGTAGGAGTCGGTGTCCAGGACGCCCAGGCGCAGGCCGGTCATGGCCACGACGACCTCGACCACGCCCCGGCAGTTCATGCCGGCCCCGAGGGCGAGCGCCTCCCAGCGGTTGAGGCGGCTGAGCCGGGCGCCGAGGAAGGCGCCGGAGAACTTGCCGATGACGGCGACGGCGAGCACGGCGAGCGCCGCGGCGAGGACGTCCAGGTGGCGCAGGCCGGTGAGGTCCATCCGCAGTCCGGCGGTGGCGAAGAACAACGGGGCCAGGAAGGCCAGGACGGTGGTCTTCAGCGGTTCCAGCTTCTCCCGGTCCAGGTCCTTGCTGGTGCCCACCAGCACACCGACGACGAAGGCGCCGAAGATCGCCTCCAGTTCCATGGCCTGGGTGGCCGCGGCCCCGAACAGGACGAGGATCACGACCGTCATGATGGTGGGCGCGGGGCCCGCGGCCCGGCCCGCCCGGCGCAGCGCGGCACCCACCAGCGGGCGGCCGATCAGCACGGCGAACAGCACGACCCCGACCGGGTAGAGCACGGCGGTCACCACGACGCCCGTGGTCAGTCCGGCGGTGGCCATCGCGGAGACCACGGACAGCAGGAACCAGCCGACGATGTCGTCCACGACACCGGCCGACAGGATCAACTGGCCGATGTCGCGGTGGAGCAGGTTCATGTCGAGGAGGGTCTTGGCGATCACCGGGATGGCGGTGACGCACATCGCCACGCCGAGGAAGAACGCGAAGACCGTGGCGTCGACGCCGTCCGGCAGCAGGATGCCGCTCAGCGCGAACCCGGTGGCGATGCCGAGGCCGAGCGGCAGCACCAGGCCGGCGATGCTGACCCGGGCCGCGGTGACGCCGCGTTTGCGGACCAGGCCGAAATTCAGCTCGGCGCCGGTGACTCCGACCAGGAGCAGCACCCCGAGCTGGCCGGTGGCGTCGAGCATGTGCATCTGCTCCGGCTGTCCGGGCAGCAGCCAGTCGGAGAAGCCGGGCAGCACGTGCTGGAGCAGGGACGGGCCGAGCAGCACGCCCGCGCACAGCTCGCCCACGACCGCGGGCATCCGGAACCGCTCGGCGAGCCGGCCCAGGACGAGGGCGAACAGGAGCAGGAAGGCGAGTTGGAGGAGAAAGACCAGGAGCGAGTGCGGGGCCATGGTCGGCACCGGGGCGGCGAGCGTCACGGGCTCTTCCCTAGTCGGTAGCGGTTCGGTGGGGTCAGCGAGCGGTGTCGGCGCCCTGGCCGGTCAGACTGCCGGCCAGCAGCGCGAGCACCTCGGCGCTCCGCTCGACGTGGAAGAAGTGACCGCCCTGGAAGACCCGCAGGTCGGTCGGCCCGGTGGTGTGTTCCTCCCAGGCGCGTGCCTCGTCGAGCGTGGTGCGCGGGTCGGCGTCGCCGGTGAGCACGGTCACCGGGCAGTCGAGCAGCCGGGCGGGGTCGTGCCGGTAGCTTTCGATGGCGGTGTAGTCGCTGCGGATCGCCGGCAGGAACATCGCCAGCACCTCGGGGTCGGCGAGGATCGCCTGGTTGGGGCCGCTGAGGGCGCGCAGTTCGGCGAGCACCTCCTCGTCGGTGGCCGCGTGCAGGTGCTCGTCGCGGTACCGGGAGGGGGCACGCCGGCCGGAGGCGAACAGCCGTACCGGGGCGGGCAGCCCGGCCTCGCGCATGCGCAGGGCCACCTCGTAGGCGAGGACGGCGCCCATGCTGTGCCCGAACAGGGCGAGCGGCCGGTCGTCCAGGTGGCTGAGGGCCGCGAAGATCTGGTCGGCGTAGTCGGTGATGTTGTCGATGCCGGCTTCGTGCCGGCGGGTCTGCCGTCCCGGGTACTGGACGGCCAGGACCTCCACCTCGGGTGCGAGGGCGGTGGCGACCGGGAAGAAGAAGCTCGCCGAACCGCCGGCGTGCGGCAGGCAGACGAGCCGTACCGTGCTGTCCGGCGAGGGGCGGAAGACGCTGACCCACGTCTCGAACTGTGCCGTTGCTCCAGGCATGCCGAAGGGCTCGCTTTCACGTCGGAAATCCGCGGGGATCAGCGTCTGGTGCGGGACTTCGGCAGCGTAGGCCGAGCCGTCTCGGGGCCGGTATCCCTCAACCTGATAGCGCTCGGGCGGAACCCGGCCGGAACGTGTCACCGGGCCGTACGCTCACCCGAGTCACCCGAGCAGCGCCCGCCACCGGGCCGCACCGAGGGGGTTTCCATGTCCGATGGGTCACCGGCCGGCGCGCCGGCATCCACCACCGCGCCGGCGTCCGATGTGACGGATGTGCTGGTCGTCGGGTACGGGCCGGTCGGCTCGGTGCTGTCCGTGCTGCTCGCGCAGCGCGGCTGGCGGGTGACGGTCCTCGAACGCCGGCGGCGGCCGTACACCCTGCCCCGGGCGACGAGTTTCGACGGGGAGACGGCCCGGCTGCTGGCCGGTGCGGGCATCGGCGGGGAGCTGGGCCGGATCACCGAGCCGGGCACCGGCTACCAGTGGCGCACGGCGGACGGGAGGACGCTGCTGGACATCGGGTTCACCACCGAGGGCCGGTACGGCTGGCCCGACGCCAACACCATGCACCAGCCCGCGCTGGAGGAACTGCTCGCCGCCCGCGCCGCGGAGCTGCCGGGCATCACGGTGCTGCGTGACAGCCGGGTCGTGGACCTCGCCGACGGCCCCGCCGGAGTGACGGTGACCGCCGAGGACGACGAGGGCGTGGCGCGGACGTTCCGGGCCCGCTGGGTGGTCGGCTGCGACGGCGCCAACAGCTTCGTACGGGACCGGATGGGTGTCTCCGTCACCGATCTGGGGTTCTCCTACGAGTGGCTGCTGTGCGATGTGGAGCTGCGGGAGCCGCGCGCGTTCGTACCGACCAACGTGCAGCTCTGCGACCCGGCCCGGCCCACCACGCTGGTCGGCAGCGGGCCGGGGCACCGGCGCTGGGAGTTCATGCGGCTGCCCGGTGAGCGGGCGGCCGAGCTGAACCGGGAGGAGACCGCGTGGCGGCTGCTCGCGCCGTTCGGCGTCACCCCGGACACGGCCCGGCTGCTGCGCAGCACCACGTACATCTTCCAGGCCCGGTGGGCCGACGAGTGGCGGGCGGGGCATGTGCTGCTGGCCGGGGACGCCGCCCATCTGATGCCGCCGTTCGCGGGGCAGGGCATGTGCTCGGGCGTCCGGGACGTGGTCGGCCTGGCGTGGCGGCTGGACCTGGTGCTGCGCGGGCGGGCCGCCGACGCGCTGCTCGACACCTACACCGAGGAGCGCAAGGCGCAGGTCCGCGAGTCGATCCTGGCGTCGGTGCAGTTGGGGCGGCTGATCTGTGTGACGGACCCGGCGGCCGCGGCGGAGCGCGACGCGACGGTGCTGGCCAACCAGCGCGGCCGTGGGCCGGGCCGGCCGGACCCGGCGCTGCCGGTCACCCGCGGTCTGCTGCACCGCCCGGAGGGCGCCGACCCGGACACCCGGGTGCCGCCGGCCGGCGAGGTGCTGCCGCACGGCCGGCTGCTCCCGCTGTCCGGCGGTGCGCCGCTGGACGATCCGGTGCGGCGCGGCTTCGTCCTGTTCGCCAAGTCCGAGGCGGAGCTGGGCCTCACCCCCGAGCGGCTGTCGTTCCTGCGGGACGCCGGCGCGGAGGTGGTCCGGCTGTGGCCGGCCGGCACCTCGCCCGACGGCACGGGCGACCTGGCCGACGCGGTGGACGCCGACGGGGTGCTGCGCGGTTTCCTCGACCGGTACGGCGCGACCGCCCTGCTGGTCCGCCCCGACTACCACGTCTTCGGTACGGCGGCTGCCGCGGCCGGGGTGGCCGCCCTCGTGGACGACCTGCGCACCCGCCTGACCGCCCCGGCCCCGGCACCGGCGGGCCGCGCCGGCTGAAGCGGGCGGGGCGGGTCAGAGCCGGTGGGCGAGGAGTACGGCGCCCCGCAGGGACGACAGGGCGCCCAGCCGGGCCGGGCCGACGGGCGGGGTGGGGTGGCCGGGGCGGGCGAGGGTGGTGAGGTGGGCGGTGACGGTGACCAGGAGGTCCGGGACGCCCGCGGCGAACCCGCCGCCCAGCAGGACCCGTTCGGGGTGCACGAGTTCACCGACGCCCGTGATGGCGGTCGCCAGGGCGCGGGCCGTGCGGTCCAGGGCGGCGACCGCCCAGGGCAGGCGGTCGCGCACGCCCGCCCGCAGTGCGTCGAAGGTGACCGGGGCGCCGCGCAGCACGGCGGCGTGGGCGAGGGTGGCCGGTCCGGACGCGGTGGCCTGGAGGCACCCCCGGCGCCCGCACACGCACGCGGGGCCGTCCTGGTCGATCACCAGGTGGCCGATCTCGAAGGAGCCCCGGCCGGGGCCGGGGCACAGGGCGCCGCCCAGCACCAGGCCGCCGCCGATGCCGGTGCCCACTCCCAGGTAGAGCAGGTCGGGGCAGTCCGCCGCGTCCGCCTCGGCGAGGGCGCCGAGGTCGCCGTCGTCCGCCCAGGCGACCGCCGCGCCGGGGAACAGGGCGCGCAGGGCGGGACCGAGGGCGAGCCCGGCCCAGGCGGGGCGGCTGGGCCAGGCGGTGACCCGTTCGTCGGGGCCGACGGTGGCGGGCATGGCCACGCCGACGGCCCGGACGTCGCTGAGTGCGGGGAACGCCGCCAGGTGCGCGGCGAGCGCGGCCAGGTCGCGGTCGGCGTCCCGGTGCGGGCCCCAGACGAAGGACGACTCCTCGATCCGGCCGTCGGCGCTCTCCGCGCGCAGGGCGACCTTGGTGCCGCCGACGTCGATGCCGAGCCGGCCCGCCCCCGGGGCGGCGCCGGGCGGCCGGTCCCGGGGGGCGGACACGCTCAGTGGCCCGGTACGGCCGGGCACAGGGCGAGCAGGTCGGCGGGGCGGCGCAGGACCGCGTCGGGTCCGGCGGCGAGCAGTTCCTCCTCGTCGGGGCCGACCCACAGGGCGGCGGCACCGGCGACGCCGGCGCCCTGGGCGCTGGCCAGGTCGGTGGGCGCGTCGCCGATCATGATGGCCTGCTCGGGCGGCGCGTCCAGCAGTTCCAGGGCGCGCCGCACGATGTCGGGCGCGGGCTTGGGCCGGGCCACCTCGTCGGAGCCGATGACGTGCGCGAAGAACGGCAGCAGGCCCAGTCCGTCCAGCAGTGAGCGGGCCCGGTCCCCGGCCTTGCCGGTGGCCACGGCCAGCCGCAGGCCGCGCACCCGCAGGGTCAGCAGGAGTTCGAGGACCCCGTCGAAGACCTCCACCCGGTGGGCGAGCCGGTAGCTCTCGCGGACGAAGGGCTCCTCCATCTCCCGCGGCAGCCCCATGATCCGCATGATGTCGGGGAAGTAGCGGCCCTGGTGGCGCACATACTCCTCGAACGGGGCCGGGCCGTCGCCGACGACCTCCGCGTAGGCGACCGCGAAGGCCTCCCGCATGACCGCGAAGCTGTCGACGAGCACCCCGTCCAGGTCGAAGACGACCACCCGCGGCGGTGTCGTGAGCAGGCCGGCCGGGGCGACGGGCAGGTCGGTCGAGTGGACTGTCATGGCGTCCTCATCTGCTGGTGGTCTGCTCGTACACGGGCTCGCCCGGTTCCTCCCGGTCGGCCCGGGCGGACTCGTAGAGGCGCTCCATGAGCCGTACGGTGGTCCGGGCCTCGGCGATGGCCCGGCCCCGCCCGGCCGGGTCGGCGAGCAGGGCCGGCAGGCCGTCCAACTGCCGCCCGTACTCGGCGCCGACGGGTTCGGCGGGTACCGGCAGCAGGCGGGTGGTGCCCTCGCTGGTGAGGGTCAGCACGGACTCGGGCTGCCGGTTGGGGCTGAAGCCGAACGTGCAGCGCAGTTCGGCGGTGCCGGTACTGCCCACGATCCGGATCAGGGAGAGGTCCGTCGCCTCGTGCGACGCCCAACTGGTGTGCAGCGACACGGAGATGCCGTCCTCGCGGAGCAGGAAGCCGCGGGCGGTGTCCTCCACGTCGCCGGTGCGGGCGGCGGCGGGCCGCTCGCGCCGCCAGGCCGCGGACCAGGCCCCGGCGTTGAGGAAGTCGTCCGAGGTGGCGCCGACGGCCTGACCGACCGGGGACGGTCCGACCAGCGCGGTCAGGGTGTCCATGAGATGCCAGCCGAGGTCGACCAGGGCACCGCCGCCGGCCTCGCTGCGCCGGGTGAACCAGCCGCCCGCCCGCGGCACCCCGCGGGCCCGCACCCAGGCCAGGTCGACGTGGCGTACCCGGCCCAGCTCGGGCCGGAGCGCGGCCAGCGCGCGCACGTCGGCGCGGTGCCGGGCGGCGCTGCCCGCCAGCAGCACACCGCCGTCCCGCTCGGCCGCGGCCAGCCGGTCGGCCTCGGCGCCGGACAGGCACACCGGCTTCTCCAGGAAGACGGAGACGCCCCGGCCGAGCAGCGCGGCGGCGACCGCGGTGTGCAGGTGGTTGGGTACGGCGACGACGGCGAGGTCGACGGACCGGGCGTCGAGCGCGTCCGGTCCGGCGTGCGCGGGGATGCCCGTCGCCGCGGCGACGGCCGCCCGCGCCTCGGGGTCGGGGTCGACGGCGGCGACCAGGTCGAAGTCCGGGTGGGCCCGCAGCCGGGGCAGCCACAGCTCCCGCCCCGCCCAGCCGAGCCCCACCACGGCGGCCCGCACGCTCATACGGCGGCCACTGCGTCCGCGATGATCTCGGCCGTGATCTCCAGGTTCCGCTCGTCGGCGAGGAGCACCCGGTGGTGCAGCCACACGCAGTCGGCGCTGACGGCCTCGGAGTTCGGGCAGCGCTCGGCGATCTGCCGCACGCTCTCGTCGGGGGCGCCGATCTCCCAGAAGGCGTCGGTGCGGTAGACCGCGCGGAACGCGGTGAAGGCGGGCAGCCCGGCGTCGACCAGCCGGTCCACCAGGGCGTTGCGGTCCGCCTCGGAGATGCCGGGAATCCGGAACATCGCCATGTAGTGCGTGTTCTGGTCGGCGCGGACGTCACCGCCCTGCGGTACGACGCCCTCGATGTCGCCGAGCAGCCGGGACAGCAGCGCCCACCGCCGGTCGCGCAGTTCGGTCTGGGCGGGCAGGCGGCGCAGTTGGGCGCGGAGCACGGAGGCGGAGAACTCGTTGAGCCGCATGTTGGTGCCGGCCACCTGGTGCAGGTAGTGGCGGTCGGTGCGCGGGCGGCCGCAACTGTGCCGCAGGAACGCCGACTCGTACAGGTCGCTCTCGGGGAAGAGCAGGGCGCCGCCCTCGCCGGCGGTCATCAGCTTGCCGTTCTGGAAGGAGAACGCGGCGACCGAGCCGAGTTCGCCGACCCGCTTGCCCTGCCAGCGGGCGCCCTGGGCGTGGGCGGCGTCTTGCAGGACCGGTACGCCGGTGTCGGCGGAGAGCTTGCCGAGGGCGTCCATGTCGGCCATCAGACCGGCCATGTGCACGGGCATGACCGCCCGGGTGCGCGGGGTGATCGCGGCGGCCGCGGCGGCGACGTCGATGTTGTACGTGTCCGGGTCGATGTCGACGGGGACGGCGACCGCGCCGATGCGCTGGGCGGCCTGCGAGGAGGAGATGAAGGTGAAGGCGGGCACGATGACCTCGGTGCCCGGGCCGACGCCCATGACCTGGAGGGCGAGTTCGAGGGCGTGGGTGCCGTTGGTGACGGCCAGGGCGTGCGGGGCGCCGTGGAAGTCGGCGAACTCCTCCTCGAAGGTGGCGACTTCCGTGCCGCCCATGCGCCACCACTGGCCCTGTTCGAGGGCCCGGATCAGTCCGGTCCGCTCGGCGTCGTCGTACTGGGGCCAGGTGGGGAATTCCGGTGCCGGTCGCGCGTTCATGGTTCTCCAAATCTCCGTCGGGAACGGGCTGGGCGAAAACGAGCGTGCGAGGTGGAAGGGGGTGACGGCGCCGGTCCGGACGGTTCGCGCGATGCTGGCCGTCCTCAGACTAGGACGCGGCGCGCCTGGCCTCCCATCCCCCGGTCTGGTAGTGCGGGGTGTCGCGGCGTGGAGTGCGGGGGTCAGGGCGCGCGCAGGCCGAAGAAGGCGCGGTAGGAGTCGAGTTGGCCGGTGAGCATGTGGTGGCCGTGGTGCGCGTGCAGGCCCTGTGCGGCGGCCTCGCGCAGCAGCCGGGTGGCGCGGGGTTTCATGATGATGTCGGCGACGACGGCGCCGGGTGGCAGCGCGTCGGGTGCGAAGGGCAGGGGGTCGTCGGGGCGCAGGCCGAGCGGGGTGGCGTTGACGGCGATGTCGCTGTCGCTCAGGGGTGGTCGTCCGGCGGCCCGGACGCGGCCCGGCCAGTGGACGGCCAGCCGGTCGACGAGTGCGGTCAGCCGCGGGGTGTCGGGGTCGGTGAGGGTCAGCCGGTGCACGCCCGCGTCGAGCAGGGCCGCCGCGATGGCGCTGCCTGCTCCGCCCGCGCCGACCAGCGTCACGCGGGCCCCGTTCGGCCGGTGACCGGCCCGGACCAGGCCCGACACGAAGCCGGAGCCGTCGAAGTTCTCCGCGAGCCAGGAGCCGTCGGGTTCGCGGCGCAGCGCGTTGGCGCTGCCGGTGATCTCGACGGTGGGGCTGCGCCGGTCGGCCAGCAGGGCGGCGGCCGCCTTGTGCGGGACGGTGACGAAGAGGCCGTCGAGGTTGCCGACGCGCTGGAGTCCCCGGACGGCCGTCTCCAGGTCGGCGGGGCGGACGTGTGCGGGGACGAGCACGGCGTCGATGCCGAGGCGGGCGAAGAGCGGGTTGAGCAGTCCGGGTGACTGGACCTGGTCCACCGGGTCGCCGAGGACGGCGTAGAGCCGGGTGGTCCCGCCGATCAGGGCCTGGGGCGGGGTGCCGGCGGGGGCCGGCTGTCGGGGTTCGGTCATCGTGGTGCCTCCGTGCCGCGGGTCGTCCCGGCCGCGAACAGCTCCGCGACGGTGAGGGCGAGTCCCATGGACTGTTCGGCGTTGAGGCGGGGATCGCAGGCGGTGCGGTAGCGGGCGGGCAGGTCCGCCTCGGACAGGCCGCTGGGGCCGCCGGTGCACTCGGTGACGTCCTCGCCGGTCGCCTCCAGGTGCAGGCCCCCGGGATGGGTGCCGAGCGCCCGGTGGACCTCCAGGAAGCCGGTGATCTCGTCGAGGATGTCCTCGTAGCGGCGGGTCTTGTGACCGGACGCGGTGGTGCGGGAGTTGCCGTGCATGGGGTCGCACTGCCAGATCACCTGGCGGCCGGAGGCGGTGACCTTCTCCACGATCGGCGGGAGCACCTCGCGCACCCGGTCGTGTCCCATCCGGCTGATCAGGGTGAGCCGGCCGGGCACGCCGTGCGGGTCCAGGCGGCGTACGTACTCCACGGCCTGTTCCGGGGTCGTGCCGGGGCCGATCTTCACGCCGACGGGGTTGGTCAGCAGTTCGGCGAAGGCGAGGTGGGCGCCGTCGGGTGCCCGGGTGCGTTCCCCGATCCACAGGAAGTGGGCGAGTCCGCTGGACAGTGCGGGTTCGGGGCCCTCGGTGTCGATCCACAGCAGGGTGCGTTCGTAGTCGAGGAGCAGGGCCTCGTGGCTGGTCCAGATCTCGCCGAGCCGCGGGGCGGGGGCGCCGACGCCGGTCATGAAGCGCAGTCCGCGGCCGATCTCCGCGACCCGTGCCGTGTGCCGGAGACCGCCCGGCGCGGTGCTGACGAAACGCCGGTTCTCCTCGTGCAGGGCCTGCGCGTCGGCGAGGTCGCCGCGGGCGAGCCGGCGGACCACGGCCATCGCCTCCCGGGCGTGCTGGTGGGCGCGCGCCATGCGTTCCGGGTCGGGGGTGCGGGCCGCGCGGTCCGGCTCCCCGGAGTTGATGATGTCGCCCCGGTAGGCGGGCAGCCCGTCGGCGCCGACGGCCGCGGAGCGGGGTTTGGCGTACTGTCCGGCGGCCCGGGCCACCGTGACCACGGGCAGGCCCGCGGCGTGGGTGAGGACGAGCGCCATCCGCCGGAGCAGTCCGAGGTTGGCCCGCAGGTGGGGCTCGGTGGTGTCGGCGAAGGTCTCCGCGCAGTCACCGGACTGCAGCAGGAGGGCCTCGCCGCGGGCGACGGCTCCGAGCCGGTCGAGCAGCCGCCGGGTCTCGGCGGGGGTGACGAGGGGCTCGCCGGCGGCGAGCCCGCGCACCACCGCCCGGGCCCGGTCCGGGTCCGGCCAGTCCGGCTGCTGGGCGGCGGGCCTGGCCAGGGCCACTTCGAGCCGGTCGGCGAGGACCCGCTCGACCGCCCGCCGCCGGGTCCGTCCCGGGGTGCCGGGCGGCCAGCGTGGTGAGTACGTCATGTCACCGCCGCCCGGGTTCCCGGTGTCCCGGCGGGGGCACCGGCGCGGAGCCGGTCGAGGGGGGCGCGCTCCATCCGGGCCAGGGCCTCGGCGACGGCCGGTTCGGGCACGCCGGCGACGAGTTCGGCGCCGGCCGGGCCGTCCAGGACGAAGGTGAGGCCCGAGCGGGCCTTCTTGTCCCGGCGCATCAGCTCGATCAGCGTGCCGGGCTCGGCGTCGTCGGGCAGTGCGGTGGGCAGGCCGTAGGAGGCGACCACCTGCCGGTGTTCGCGTACCCGGTCGGGCGGGATCCGGCCGAGGGTGCCGGCCAGCAGGCCCGCGAAGACGGTGCCGACGGCGACGCCCTCGCCGTGCCGCAGGGCGAAGCCGGTGGCCGCCTCCAGGGCGTGGCCGAGGGTGTGGCCGTAGTTGAGCAGGTGCCGGGGTCCGGTGTCGCGTTCGTCGGCGGAGACGATGCCCGCCTTGAGCGTCACACTGGCCGCGATCTGCTCGGCGAGCGGCAGCCCGTGCAGGCCGGGCGCGCCGATGAAGTGGCAGCGGGCGATCTCCCCGAGGCCGTTGCGCAGTTCGCGATCCGGCAGCGTGGTCAGGTAGTCGGTGTCGCACAGGACGGCGGCGGGCTGCCAGTAGGCGCCCACCAGGTTCTTGCCCTCGGGCAGGTTGACGGCGGTCTTGCCGCCGACGCTGGCGTCGACCTGGGCGAGCAGGGTGGTCGGCAGGTGCACGACGGGCACCCCGCGGTGGTAGAGCGAGGCGGCGAGGCCGACGACGTCGGTGGTGGTGCCGCCGCCGACGGAGACGACGGCGTCGGAGCGGGTCAGCCCGAACCGCACGAACGCGGCGCACAGGGCCTCCACGGTGGCGAGGTTCTTGTCGGGTTCCCCGTCCCGGGCGGGCAGCAGCAGCGTCTGCGCTCCGGTGTCGGGCACCCACTCGGCGGGGCGGGCCGAGACCACCGCGACGCGCCGGGCGCCGAGCCGCTCGATGATTCCGGGCAGGGCGGAGCGTACGCCGGGGCCGATGAGTACCTCGTAGGACCGGTCGTCGAAGCGCACCGGGACTCTTGTTGTCACTTCCGCTTCACCTTGTTCGGTTGCGCGCGGGCTCGGTCGGTCGCCCGGAGCCCGGCCGGCGGTGGCACACCGTGGCCGGGCTCCGTGGCTGACGCCCCGGGGGGCTACTGGCCGGCGGTCACCCGGCGGACGCGGGACTCGGCGCGCTCCTTGCGGTCCTGCTCGTCCAGGTGCGGGTAGGACGGGCAGCCGAAGACCCGCTGGAACGGGGCGAAGGTGTCCCATTCGGGGCGCCGGCGCATCTCCTGGGCGACCGCGTTGTGCTCGCTCCAGAAGTCGCCGCCGATCAGCCGGATCATGTAGCGCTCCAGCGCGTCGCGGTCGGTGGTGCGGCCGGCGTCGGCGGCGGCGGCGACCAGTTCGCCGTCGTAGAAGGCGTGGATGAGCCGGATGTAGGTGTCGTAGCCGGTCTTGAAGAAGTTGGCGTACTCGTCGAGCAGCCGGTCGGCGTTCTCCGGGGTGTTCAGGGCTTCGCTGAGGGTGTCGGCGGCGCGGACCGCGGTGGCCGAGGCGACGAGGACACCACCGGAGAACATGGGGTCGCCGAAGCAGCCGGCGTCGCCGACCATGACCCAGCCGGGACCGGTGACGGTGTCGGTGTGGTAGCAGTAGTCGGCCTCGACCTTGAGGTCCATGATCGGCCGGGTGCCGGTGAGGCGGGTGGTGATCCGCGGTATCCGGGCCCGGTGCTCCTCGAACACCGCCTCGGGGGTGGAGGCGCGGAAGACGTCGCGGGGCATCACGGTGCCGACGCTGATGACGTCCTTGGACAGCGGGATGGCCCACACCCAGCCGTCGGCGTGCGCGCCGACCTGGATGTCGCCCTCGATGCCGGGGTTGTGCTCCTCGTCCAGGCCCTCGTAGTGCCGGAACACCGCGACCATGCGGAGCTTCTCCAGCGTCTTGCGCAGCCCGAACTTGTTGGCGATGCGGCCGGAGCGCCCGCTGGCGTCGATCACGTACCGCGAGCGGACCTCGTGCTCGTCGCCGTCCTTGGTGTAGCGGACGCCGGCCATGCGGTCGCCCTCCATCAGCAGTTCGCCGACGGCGGCGCCGAGGTGCACCTCGGCGCCGGCCTTGCCGGCCTGCTCCACGAGCATGCCGTCGAACTTGGCCCGCTCGACCTGGAACGCGCGGTCGTACCGGCCCTCGCCCTGCTTGCCGAAGTCGGCGCGGAAGACGCCGGAGAAGAACTTCGTCTCGGTGGGGTCGATGAACTCACCGCCGGTCTTCGGGACATAGCCCTGGGTCTCGACCGCCTCCCGGATCCCGATCCGGTCGAACAGGCCCATCATGTACGGCAGCAGTGACTCGCCGATGTGGAAGCGCGGGTACTCGTCGCGCTCCAGGAGCACCACCGAGTGCCCCCGCTTGGCCAGCAGGTAGGCGCTCACCGCGCCGGCCGGTCCCCCGCCGATGACGACGACGTCGACTGATTTCTGGCCCATGGAATGTCCTTCCGGTTGTGTGCTGGTGACGTGGGTTCGGTCGCTCGGGCGCCCGGTCACGCGAGGTCGGCCGGGTCGAGGTCGCCGGTGCGGATGGCGGCGACGAGCCTGCGGTGTTCCTGGTCGTCCACGACGGTGCGGACGTGTTCGCGGCCGTCCCGGACGACCAGGTACCGGTGTCCCTTGAGCACGGCCTGGCCGTTGTCGAAGGACCGGCCGCACAGGATGCCCTGGCTGTCGTCCGCGGCGGCGGAGGCGGTGGCGTGGTGGGCGCGGGCCCGGTCCTCCAGTTCCTTCCAGTCGTGCCACTGGCGGGCCCGCAGCCGGAACGTGTAGACGGTGCCCCACCGGGTGACGCGGCCGCGCCGCTGCAGGGCGATCGGGGCATCGGCCTCGCCGCCCCCGGTGCCCTCGCCGTCCGCGTCGCTTCCGCGGACGAGCCGGTACTGGCAGCCGTACTGGGTCTGCACCTCGTCGCCGACCCGCAGCGGTTCGAGGTACGACGGTCCGGGGTAGCCGACGTCGACGAGCCACTCCTCGCCGTCGAGGACGGCCCGGATGAACATGTGCTCGATCTCGGTGCCGAAGTTCTCCCGCCCCTCGGCGGTGCTCGCGGCCAGCAGGGACACCTCGTAGCCCAGTTCGGTCAGGAGCCGGAAGAAGAGCCGGTTGAGCTGGAAGCAGGTGCCGCCCACTCCCTCCATGACGCCGGTGCGGAACGTCTCGTCCTCGTCGATGTCCACGAGGTGGACGCCGTCGGCGAAGCCCTGGCCCGCGACGTTGTACGGCAGGGTCATCAGGTGTCGTTTGTGCAGGGTGCGCAGGGTGTCGAGGTCGGGGCCGGGTCGCTGCCCGGTCCAGCCGAGGCGTTGGAGGTAGGCATCCACGTCGAACATGCGGTCAACTGCTCCCTTCGGGTCGGCGCGGTGGGTGGACGCCTCAGACGGACAGGGCCACGGGCCCGGTCACGTCCTCGCCGTACATGCGCTCGGTCAGGTGGGCGACGATCAGCGCGGGGGTCGGATGGTCGAAGACGAGGCCCGCGCCGAGCCGGGTGCCGGTCAGGTCGCTGATGCGGTTGCGCAGTTCCAGTGCGGTCAGTGAGTCGAAGCCGATCTCGAACAGGCCCTGGTCGGTGTCGATCTGGTGGGTGGCGGCGTAGCCGAGGACGACGGCGATCTGGGTGCGCACCAGTTCCAGCAGGGTTTCGGTCCGCTCCCCCGCCGGCAGCTCGGCCAGGCGTTGGGCCAGCAGGCGCCGTTCGTCGCCGGTGACGGCGACCCGTGCGGACTGCCGGCCCGGACGGACGAGTCCGCGCAGCAGCGGCGGCACGGTGGCCCCGGCGCTCGCGTCGGCCCGCAGCCCCCGCAGGTCGATCCTGGCCGGCACCAGCAGGGTCCGGTCGCTGTCCAGCGCCGCGTCGAACAGCCGCATGCCCTCTTCGGGACCGAGGGCGAGGACGCCGCCGCGGCGGCTGAGCCGGCCGCGGACGAGTTCGTCGGCGCCGGCCGCCATGCCGGTGGTCTGCTCCCACAGTCCCCACGCGAGGGACTGCGCCGGGAACCCCGCCGCCCGACGCCGCGCCAGCAACCCGTCCATGCACGCGTTCGCCGCCCCGTAACTCCCCGTACCCGCCCCGAGGAACACCCCCGACACCGACGAATACGCCACGAACACGTCGAGATCCGGTACGAGTTCACGCGTCAGCTCATCCAGATGC
>NZ_BAABIG010000019.1:0-198562 GCF_039542605.1 Streptomyces ziwulingensis | reverse complement strand
GACCATGCGCTGGAGCAGCGGGGGAGCGGCGTACAGCGGCTCCTTGTACTCGTCGTACATCGAGAAGGCGACCGAGGCGACGGTGTCCAGGCCGATCAGGTCGGCCAGCTTCAGCGGGCCCATCGGGTGGGCGCAGCCCAGCTCCATGCCGTTGTCGATGTCCTCGCGGCTGGCGATGCCCGACTCGAACATCCGGATCGCGGAGAGCAGGTACGGGATCAGCAGCGCGTTGACCACGAAACCCGAGCGGTCCTGGGCGCGGATGGAGTGCTTGCCGAGCACCTTCTCGGTGAAGAGCTGGGCCCGGCCGAGCGTCCCCTCGGACGTGGTCAGCGCCGGGATCAGCTCGACGAGCTGCTGGACCGGGGCCGGGTTGAAGAAGTGGATGCCGATGACGTGGTCCGGCCGCGAGGTGGCGACCGCCAGCTTCACCAGCGGGATGGAGGAGGTGTTGGAGGCGAGGATCGCGTCCGGGCGCGTCACGACCTGGTCGAGCACCTGGAAGATCTCGGTCTTGACCTGCTCGTTCTCGACGACCGCCTCGATCACCAGGTCGCGGTCGGCGAACTCGCCGAGGTCGGTGGTGAAGCCCAGGCGCGCCTGGGTGGCGGCCAGCTCCTCCTCGGTGATCTTGCCGCGCTCGGCGGCCTTGGCCAGCGAGTTGAACAGCCGGGTCCGGCCGATCTCCAGGGCCTCACCGGTGGTCTCGGCGACCATCACGTCCAGTCCGGCGCGGGCGCACACCTCGGCGATGCCCGCTCCCATCTGACCGCAGCCGACCACGCCGACGCGCGCGATATCTCCCGAGAAGACGGTCACATCGTCCCTTTCGCTGTCCTGCACCTGTGGCAGCCTGCCGGGGTGCCCGGCGTCTGCTCCGATCGTGCACGTTACCCCCGCCGTGCCGCCGATCGGTCCCCCGGGTCGTGCATGCTGAGCCCCGGAAGCGATCCGTGACCGAGCGGATCCGGAGCGTTCTGGGGTCGCAGTATGAGTCTTCCCATGAGCCGATTGTCACGCCGGGCCTTCGCGGTGGCCGCGCTGTCGACGCTGACCACGGCGTCGAGCGCCGCCGGAGCGCCGGCCCGCACCACCACCCCGGCCCCCGGACGCGCCGGCGCGCGGCCGGACGGCGACACCGCGCGGCCGGGCCGGGGCGGTGGTGCGGGGACGGCCGAGATGCGCGGCATGTGGCTGGCGACGGTCGTCAACCGCGACTGGCCCTCCCGGCCCGGCCTGACCGTCCCCGACCAGCGCCGGGACCTGATCGCGTACCTCGACGCGGCGGTCGGGTACCGGCTGAACACGGTCTTCTTCCAGGTGCGGCCCGCCGCCGACGCGCTGTGGCCGTCCCCGTACGAACCCTGGTCGGAGTACCTGACCGGGGTGCAGGGCCGGGACCCCGGCTGGGACCCGCTGGGCACGGCCGTCACGGAGGCGCACGCGCGCGGGCTGGAGCTGCACGCCTGGTTCAACCCGTACCGGGTCGCGGTGCACGCCGATCCGTCCCGGCTCGCCGCCTCCCACCCCGCCCGCACCCACCCGGACTGGGTGGTCCCGTACGGCGGGAAGCTCTACTACAACCCCGGGCTGCCGCAGGTCCGGGCCTTCGTGCGGGAGGCGATGCTCGACGCGGTACGCAAGTACCCGGTCGACGGCGTGCACTTCGACGACTACTTCTACCCGTACCCGGTGGCCGGCCAGAGCTTCGACGACGCCGCCGCCCACACCCTGCACGGCAAGGGCTTCGCCACCCGGGCCGCCTGGCGGCGGGACAACATCGACCGGCTGGTGCGCGAGACGGCGGCCGGGGTGAAGGAGGCCCGACCCGAAGCGCAGTTCGGCGTCAGCCCCTTCGGCGTGTGGCGCAACAAGGCGACCGACTCGCGCGGCTCGGACACCCGCGCGGGCGTCCAGACCTACGACGACCTGTACGCGGACACCCGCAAGTGGGTCCGCGAGGGCTGGCTCGACTACCTCGTGCCGCAGCTCTACTGGCACCTCGGCCAGCAGGCCGCCGACTACGCCGCACTGGTGCCCTGGTGGGCCGAGGTGGCCGAGAACAGCCGGACCAGGCTGTACGTGGGG
Organism: Streptomyces ziwulingensis; assembly: GCF_039542605.1. Lineage (NCBI taxonomy): Bacteria > Bacillati > Actinomycetota > Actinomycetes > Kitasatosporales > Streptomycetaceae > Streptomyces > Streptomyces ziwulingensis. The sequence goes on along the minus strand of NZ_BAABIG010000019.1, from coordinate 196,474 downwards.
GAGGCGCTGTACAAGGCCGGCGACCCGGCGCAGGCCGCCGCCTGGCAGGAGCCCGGTGAACTCTCCCGGCACCTGACGCTGGCCGAGAACCATCCGGAGGTGCGCGGACACGTCTACTTCGGCGCCCGGGACGTGGTGGCCGACCGGAACGGCGCGATGTCACGGGTGGCCGCCGACCACTACGGGCAGCCGGCCCGCGCCCCGCGCTGACCGCAGCGGTCACGCGCCCCGGGCGCGCTGGGTGACGGCGATGCACACCAGTACCGCCGCGGCGGTGAGGGGGGCGGCCGGCGTCAGGTGCTCGCCCAGCAGCAGGACCGACCAGACCAGGGTCAGCAGCGGCTGAGCGAGCTGCAACTGGCTGGCCCGGGGGATGCCGATGGCGGCCATGCCCCGGTACCAGACGACCAGACCGAGGAACTGCGAGCCCGCCGCCACCCACAGCAGCCCGGTCACGCTGTGCGCGCTCAGGCGCACGGGCTCCAGGGACAGCGCGACCGCGGCCGCGGGCACGGTGAGCGGCAGGCAGAGCACCAGCGCCCAGCCGATCACCTGCCAGCCCGGCATGACCCGGGCGAGCCGGCCGCCCTCGGTGTAACCGGCGGCGCACACCAGCAGCGCCCCGAACAGGTAGGCGTCCGCCGCTGTCAGCGCCCCGCCGCTCTGCCGCACGGTGAAGGCCAGCACCGCCGCCGCGCCGGCCAGCGCCGCCGCCCAGAAGGTGCGGGAGGGACGGGTGCCGAGCCGCAGGGCGGAGAGCAGCGCGGTCGTCAGCGGGAGCAGACCGACCACGACGGCGGCGTGCGCGGTGGTCGAGGTCCGCAGCGCGAGGGTGGTCAGCAGCGGGAAGCCAAGGACGACGCCCGCGCCGACCACCGCGAGGCCGGACCAGTGCCGCCGGTCCGGCAGCGGCACCCCCCGCACCAGCAGGCAGCCGCCCGCGATCACGGCCGCCAGGACGCTGCGCACGGCGACCAGGGACCACGGCCCGAAGCCCTCCAGGCCCCAGGCGGTGGCCGGGAAGGTGAGGGAGAAGGCGACGACGCCGAGGGCGGCCTGGAGGGTCCCGGCGGAGGCCGGCGCCCCCAGCGGACCGCCGACCGCTATCCGAGTCTTGGGGATAGCGCTACTCTGTGCTCTCATGCACGAGCGTAACAGCGTGGACGACCTGGCCGAACGGCTGCGGCTGGAGCTGGACCGCTACTCTCCCGGTGGAAAGCTGCCGTCGAGCCGGGCACTGGTCGAACGGTTCCGGGTGAGCCCGGTGACCGTCTCCCGGGCCCTGGCGCGGCTCGCCGCCGAGGGGCTGGTGGTCACCCGCCCCGGCGCCGGGGCGTTCCGCGCCGAGCCCCGCCCGCGGGCCGCGGCCGCGGGCGACACCTCCTGGCAGGAGGTGGCCCTCAGCGCGGACGGCGCCGCCGACCTCGTACCCCGCTCGGTGGACGCCTCCGGGGTGCTGGCCTCGCTGGCCGCCCCGCCACCGGGGGTGATCGAGTTCAACGGCGGCTATCTGCACCCCTCGCTGCAGCCGGAACGGGCCCTGGCGGCAGCGCTGTCGCGGGCCGGGCGCCGGCCCGGCGCGTGGGGCCGGCCGCCGATGGAGGGGCTGCCGGAGCTGCGCGAGTGGTTCGCGCGGGCCATCGGCGGGCCCGGCGGGGCGGTCACCGCCGCCGAGGTGCTGATCACCGCGGGCGGCCAGGCCGCCCTGACCACCGCCCTGCGCGCGCTCGCCCCGCCCGGCGCGCCCGTCCTCGTCGAGTCGCCGACCTACCCCGGCATGCTGGCCGTCGCCCGCGCCGCCGGCCTGCGTCCGGTGCCGGTCCCGGTCGACGCCGACGGCATCCGCCCGGCGCTGCTCGCCGACGCCTTCCGGGCGAGCGGCGCCCGGGTCCTCGTCTGCCAGCCGCTGTTCCAGAACCCGACCGGCGCGGTGCTCCGCGCCGACCGCCGCGCCGAGGTGCTCTCCCTCGCCCGCGCGGCCGGGGCCTTCGTCGTCGAGGACGACTTCGTCCGGCGGCTGGTGCACGAGGACGCGGGACCGCTGCCGCGTCCGCTCGCCGCCGACGATCCGGACGGGGTGGTGGTGCACGTCTGCTCGCTGACCAAGGCGACCTCGCCCAGTTTCCGGGTGAGCGCGCTGGCCGCGCGGGGCCCGGTGTTCCAGCGGCTGCGGGCGATCCAGGTCGTCGACAGCTTCTTCGTGCCCCGCCCGCTCCAGGAGGCCGCCCTCGAACTCGTCGGCGCGCCCGCCTGGCCCCGCCATCTGCGGGCCATATCGGCCCAGTTGCGCGCCCGCCGGGACACCATGACCGCCGCCCTCGGCCGGCTGCTGCCCGAACTCGCCCTCCCGCACGTCCCGGCCGGCGGCTACCACCTGTGGCTGCGGCTGCCGCAGGGCGCGGACGAGGCCGCCCTGAGCGCGGCGGCCCTGCGCGCGGGCGTCGCGCTCACCCCCGGCCGGCCGTACTTCAGCGCCGAGCCCCCGGCCGGTCATCTACGGCTGAGTTTCGCGGCGGTGGCCGGGACCGGCGAGATCGAGGAAGGGGTACGGCGGCTGCGGACGGCCCTGGCCGAGGTGGTCTGAACTCCGTTTCACGCGGGGCCCCTTGACCGGCGTACGCGGGCGGCTCACGATCGCGGCATGTCGCTTCGCGTCACCTTCGTCGCGGCCGGGGGCGGCTCGTCGCCGCTCGCGGAACGGTTCGAGGACGACCGGCCGCTGGACCGGGACGGCTGGTGGCAGGTGGAACGTGCCGCTCCGGGGCTGCTGCCGCTCGCGGCGGCCGACCTGCGCTACTGCTCACCGGCGCCGCGCAGCCGCGCCACCGGGGACGGCCTCGGCTACACGCCGCTCGTCCAGCCCGCCCTGCGCGACTGCGACATGGGCCGCTGGCGGGGGCTGACCCCGCGCGAGGCGATGGCCCGGGAACCGGCCGCCGCGGAACTCTGGTTCGCCGACGCGCGCGCCGCCCCGCACGGCGGGGAGTCCCTGCTCGGCTTCATCGGCCGGGTCGGCGGCTGGCTCGACACCCGGCCCCTGGAGGACGGCGGCCGGATCGTCGCCGTGGCCGAGCCCTCGGTGATCCGGGCCGCCCTGGTGTACGCCCTGCGGGCGCCGCCCGCGACGTACTGGACGCTGGATGTGCGCCCGCTGTCCACGGCCGTCGTCGTGGGCCGCGCGGGGCGCTGGAGCCTGCGCTTCGACGGCGCACCGGGCTGCGGCCCGGCGCGGCCGTGAGCGTGGGCGGTCTCCCGGGGAGGTGAGCGCCGGCGCCCGTGCGGCGCGTGCGCCGGGCGGCCCGGTCACCGCGCGCGGACGTAATCCGTGGTCAGCACGAGGTCCTTGGCCGGGCCGCGCACCCGCCAGACCGTGCGCCAGTGGTCGCGGTCCCGGACGGTGAACTCGCCCCGGTAGAGGTCGGCGGAGCACGGGTGGTCGGTGCGGTGGCGGCCCGTGGTCAGGTCGAGGTCGTGGAAGGGCCGCCCGTCCGCGAACCGCACGTCCGCCGTGCCCGGGGAGGTGCCCGGCAGGAAGCGCAGCGTGCGCTCGGCGGGCCGGGAGACGCCCTGCCAGGTGAAGGCCCCCGCCTCCCGGTGCAGCAGGCCGCCGCCGTCCAGCTCCGTGAAGTCCGTGCTGCCCTCGAACCGGCCCTCGTCCCCGCCGGTGAGATCCCGCACCGACCGCCGCACCCGCCACCCGCCCGTCAGGTGGGCCAGCACATCGGGTACCGGCCAGAACTCGCCCATCGTCCACTCCTCGCGTCCCGTCCGTCACCGCGCGACCCGGTGACGCCCCTCGGCCACCTCCCCCATCTTGCCGCTCGACGGCGGCGAGGTTCACGTACGCGTTCCCGGCGAACTCGGTCACCTTCCTGCGAATCAAGCGAAGACAGTACCTACCCCTCCTTCTGGATTGCATAAACGTGCATCGATACGTATAGTCATGCCATCCAGGAGGAGGGTAGTTCCATGGTGGTACGTGCGGCGGTGGCCGGAGCGAGCGGATACGCGGGCGGAGAGCTGCTGCGGCTGCTGCTGGCCCATCCCGGGGTCGAGATCGGCGCCCTGACCGGCAACTCCAACGCGGGGCAGCGACTGGGCGCGCTCCAGCCGCACCTGCTGCCGCTGGCCGACCGGGTGCTGGAGGCCACCACGCCCGAGGTGCTCGACGGCCACGAGGTCGTCTTCCTCGCGCTGCCGCACGGGCAGTCCGCCGCGGTCGCCGAGCGGCTCGGCCCGGACGTCCTCGTCGTCGACATGGGCGCCGACTTCCGGCTGGTGAACGCCGACGACTGGACGGCGTTCTACGGTTCCCCGCACGCCGGTACCTGGCCCTACGGCCTCCCCGAACTCCCCGGCGGCCGCGGCGCGCTGCGGGGGTCCAAGCGCATCGCGGTGCCCGGCTGCTACCCGACGGCCGTCTCCCTCGCGCTGTTCCCGGCCTACGCGGCCTCCCTCGCCGAGCCCGAGGCCGTGATCGTCGCATCCTCCGGCACCTCCGGCGCGGGCAAGGCGGCCAAGCCGCACCTGCTCGGCAGCGAGGTCATGGGGTCGATGTCGCCGTACGGCGTCGGCGGCGTCCACCGGCACACCCCCGAGATGATCCAGAACCTCTCGGCCGCCGCCGGCCAGCGGGTCTCGGTCTCCTTCACCCCGACCCTCGCGCCGATGCCCCGCGGCATCCTCGCCACCTGCAGCGCCAAGGCCCGGCCCGGAGTGAGCGCCGACTCCGTCCGCGCCGCCTACGAGAAGGCGTTCGCCGACGAGCCGTTCGTCCATCTGCTCCCCGAGGGGCAGTGGCCGGCCACCGCGTCCGTCTACGGTTCCAACGCCGTTCAGATCCAGGTCGCACATGACGCCGCCGCGGGCCGCATCATCGCCATCAGCGCCATCGACAACCTGGCCAAGGGCACCGCGGGCGGTGCCGTCCAGAGCATGAACATCGCCCTCGGTCTCGACGAGACCACCGGACTGACGACGATCGGAGTCGCCCCGTGAGTGTCACGGCAGCGAAGGGATTCACGGCGGCGGGCATCACCGCCGGGATCAAACAGAACGGCAACCCGGACCTGGCCCTCGTGGTCAACACCGGCCCCCGCCGCGCCGCCGCGGGCGTCTTCACCTCCAACCGCGTCAAGGCCGCGCCGGTCCTCTGGTCCGAGCAGGTCCTCAAGGGCGGCGAGGTGACCGCCGTCGTCCTGAACTCCGGCGGCGCCAACGCCTGCACCGGCCCCAAGGGCTTCCAGGACACCCACGCCACCGCCGAGAAGGTGGCCGAGTCCCTCAACGCGGCGGGTCACGGCGGGACCGGCGGCCACGCCCCGGGCCAGGTCGCCGTCTGCTCCACGGGCCTGATCGGCATCCTGCTGCCGATGGACAAGCTGCTCCCCGGCGTGGACAAGGCGGTGGCCGGGCTCAGCGAGCACGGTGGCGAGAAGGCCGCGATCGCCATCAAGACCACCGACACCGTCCACAAGACCTCCGTCGCCACCCGGGACGACTGGACCGTCGGCGGCATGGCCAAGGGCGCCGGCATGCTCGCGCCGGGCCTCGCCACCATGCTCGTCGTCCTCACCACCGACGCCGACGTCGACGCCCCGACCCTGGACCGGGCGCTGCGCGACGCCACCCGGGTCACCTTCGACCGGGTCGACTCCGACGGCTGCATGTCCACCAACGACACCGTGCTGCTCCTCGCCTCGGGTGCCTCCGGCGTCACCCCCGAGTACGCCGCGTTCGCCGAGGCCGTCCGGGCCGTCTGCGACGACCTCGGGCAGCAGCTCATCCGGGACGCCGAGGGCGCCAGCAAGGACATCAGGATCGAGGTGGTGAACGCCGCGACCGAGGAGGACGCCGTCCAGGTGGGCCGCACCATCGCCCGCAACAACCTCCTCAAGTGCGCCGTGCACGGCGAGGACCCCAACTGGGGCCGCGTCCTGTCCGCCATCGGCACCACCTCCGCCGCCTTCGAGCCGGACCGGCTCGGCGTCGCCATCAACGGCGTGTGGGTGTGCAAGAACGGCGGCGTCGGCGAGGACCGCGACCTGGTCGACATGCGCTACCGCGAGGTCCACATCGTCGCCGACCTCGCCGCCGGCGACGCCGCCGCCACCATCTGGACCAACGACCTCACCGCCGAATACGTCCACGAGAACAGCGCGTACTCCTCATGAGCGACGGACCGAGCACCGGACCGAGCACCGGACCGAGCACCGGACCCAGCACCGGAGCCACGCGGAAGCACACCGCGCTCCCGAAGGCCCAGATCCTGATCGAGGCGCTGCCCTGGCTGACCCGGCACCACGGCAAGACCGTCGTCATCAAGTTCGGCGGCAACGCCATGGTGAACGAGGACCTGAAGTCCGCCTTCGCCCAGGACGTGGTCTTCCTGCGCCACGCCGGCCTCAAACCCGTCGTCGTGCACGGCGGCGGCCCCCAGATCAGCGCCGCCCTCGACAAGCACGGCATCGTCAGCGAGTTCAAGGCGGGCCTGCGCGTCACCACCGAGGACGCCATGGACGTGGTCCGGATGGTGCTGGCCGGACAGGTGCAGCGCGAACTGGTCGGGCTGCTCAACCGGCACGGCCCGCTCGCCGTCGGCCTCACCGGCGAGGACGCGCACACCATCACCGCCACCAAGCACCTTCCCGAGATCGACGGCGAACGGGTCGACATCGGCCGCGTCGGCGAGATCACCGACATCGACACCGGCGCGATCGAGGCGCTCCTCGCCGACGGCCGCATCCCGGTCGTCTCCTCCATCGCGCGCTCCCAGGACGATCACCATGTCTACAACGTCAATGCTGATACGGCGGCTGCGGCACTCGCTGCCGCGCTGGGTGCCGAGACCCTCATGGTCCTCACCGACGTCGAGGGCCTCTACGAGGACTGGCCGCACAGCGACGAGGTGATCAGCCGCCTCACCGCCTCCCAGTTGGAGAAACTGCTGCCCGAGCTGTCCAGCGGCATGGTGCCGAAGATGGAGGGCTGCCTGCACGCCGTCCGGGGCGGCGTCAACACCGCCCGCGTCATCGACGGCCGGGTCCCGCACTCGATCCTGCTGGAGATCTTCACCGACTCGGGCATCGGCACCATGGTCGTGCCCGACCCGCGAACACCCGACGAGCCCGGCAAGCCGGACGAGAAGGACGAGAAGGACGAGAAAGAGGGGGATGCCGGATGAGCAACGAGGAACTGACCGCGCGGTGGCGGGGCGCGCTCATGAACAACTACGGCACCCCGCGGCTGCCCCTGGTGCGCGGCGCCGGTGAACGCCTGTGGGACGCCGACGGCAAGGAGTACGTCGACTTCGTCGGCGGCATCGCGGTCAACGCGCTCGGCCACGCCCACCCGGCGGTCGTCGAGGCGGTCAGTGCCCAGATCGCCTCGCTCGGCCACGTCTCCAACCTCTTCGTCGCCGAGCCGCCGGTGGCGCTCGCCGAGCGGCTGCTCCAGCACTTCGGCCGGGACGGCAAGGTCTTCTTCTGCAACTCCGGCGCCGAGGCCAACGAGGGCGCCTTCAAGATCGGCAGGCGGACCGGCCGCACCCACATGGTCGCCACCGAGGGCGGTTTCCACGGCCGCACCATGGGCGCCCTCGCCCTCACCGGCCAGCCCGCCAAGCAGGAGCCGTTCCGGCCGCTGCCCGGCGACGTCACCCACGTCCCCTTCGGTGACGCGCAGGCGCTGGCCGCCGCGGTCACCGAGGACACCGCCCTGGTCATCATCGAGCCGATCCAGGGCGAGAGCGGCGTCGTCGTCCCGCCCCCCGGCTATCTGAAGGCGGCCCGCGCGATCACCGCCGCCACCGGCGCCCTGCTCGTCCTCGACGAGGTGCAGACCGGGATCGGCCGCACCGGGCACTGGTTCGAGTACCAGACCCACGAGGGCGTCCTGCCCGACGTCGTCACCCTCGCCAAGGGCCTCGGCGGCGGACTCCCGCTCGGCGCCACCGTCGCCTTCGGCCGCGCGGCGGAGCTGCTCGGCCCCGGCCAGCACGGCACGACCTTCGGCGGCAACCCGGTCGCCTGCGCCGCCGGACTCGCCGTCCTGGACACCATCGCCGGCGACGGCCTGCTCGCCAACGTCAAGCGGCAGGGCGAGCGGCTGCGCGAGGGGATCGAGGGCCTGGGCCACCCGCTGGTCGACCGGGTCCGGGGCGCGGGCCTGCTCCTGGGTATCGTGCTCACCGAGCCACTCGCGCCGCAGGCGCAACAGGCGGCTCAGGACGCCGGTTTCCTGGTGAACGCGCCCGCCCCCGATGTCGTACGGCTCATGCCGCCGCTGACCCTCGGCGACGAGGCGGTGGACGCCTTCCTCGGGGCGCTGCCGGGCATCCTGGACACAGCGGGCGGGGACGGACGAGCCGGGGAATGAGACGACGATGAGCCAGGCGCCAGATCACGAGAGCAGCGCGGCCGCCGGACAGGCCGTGCCGCAGACCCGCACGGCGCGCCACCGGCGGATCGTGGACATCCTCAACCGCCAGCCGGTGCGCTCGCAGAGCCAGTTGGCGAGACTGCTCGCCGACGACGGGCTGACCGTCACGCAGGCCACGCTCTCCCGCGACCTGGACGAGCTGAACGCGGTCAAGATCCGCAACTCCGAGGGCGACCTGATCTACGCGGTGCCGAGCGAGGGGGGTTTCCGGACCCCGCGCGCGCCGCTGGGCGGGTCGGCGAAGGAGGAGCGGATGCGGCGGCTCTCGCAGGAGCTGCTGATCTCCGCGGAGGCGTCCGCGAACCTCGTGGTGCTGCGCACCCCGCCGGGGGCCGCGCAGTTCCTGGCCTCGGCCATCGACCAGGCGGAGCTGCACGAGATCCTCGGGACGATCGCCGGGGACGACACGGTGATGCTGATCAGCAGGAATCCCACGGGTGGCCAGGCGCTGGCCGATCACTTGCTGCGACTCGCCCAGAACGGGCACTGACGGGCGTCCGCTCACCCGAGCCAGGAGGCGAGGCCGTCCGTGCACCGCACCTCGTCACCCGCCGTGATCAACAGCGCCTCCACGCCCGCCAGCGATTCCAGCCACCGCAGACCGTCTTGCGAGCCCCTCGCGAAGGCCGCCGTAGCCCAGCAGTCCGCCCAGGTCAGGCGGGGTGCCACCACTGTGACCGCGACCAGGTCCGTCACCGCGGGGCGGCCCGTGCGCGGGTCGACGACATGCGCGCCGCGCTCGGTGGAACCGGAGGTCGCCACGGCCAGTTCGGCCGTCCCCGCCGCCGAGAGAACCGCCGCGAGCCCGCCCGGCCGCAGCGGGTCCGACACCCCGACCCGCCACGGGCGCCGCGCCCCCGGGGTGCCGAGGAGCTGCACGTCCCCGCCGCCGTTGACACTGACCCCGCGCGCGCCCGCCGCCGCGAGCCGCCGGGCCGCCCGCTCCACGGCCCAGCCCTTGACGATGCCGGTCGGGTCCAGCCGCCCCCCGTAGGCGGTGCTGAACCAGCCCTCGCCGGCCCGCTCCGCCTCGGCCGCCAGCTCCAGCACCTCGGCGACCTCCGGCGCGCACTGACCGACCGTCAGCTCGCCGCGGGCCAGCCGTGAGATCTGGCTGTCCGCGCGGAAGGTGCTGAACACCTCGTCGGCCCGGTGCAGCCCGGCGACCGCCTCGCCGAGGGCCGCCCGTACGGCCGCGGGCTCCCCGCCGCGGACGTCGAAGGAGAAGACGGTCCCCATCACCTCCTCGACGTGCCGCAGAGGGGCCGCCGCCGGGTCAGCCATCGGCCCGGTCCAGCGCGGACTGAAGGGACTCCCGATACCCGGCGCTGGTGTAGGTGGCGCCGGAGACGGCGTCGATGTCGGCGCTCTGGGCGCTGAGCACGGCCTGGTTGAGCCGGGGTACGGCGGCGGCGGTGACCTGGTCGCTGCGGCCGCCCCCGGGAGCCCGCACCGTCTCGGCCTTGGTGATCCTGCCGCCGCTCACCGTCAGCCGGACCCGCACGGGCCCGTACGGGGTGCGCACCTCGTCACCGAGCAAAACCGTACCGGCGCCGGCGTCGGCGCCCGGGGTGTCCCGGCCGCCCTGCGGTGACCGGGCGGCCGCGGGCGGGGCGGCGCCGCCGGCCGCCGCCGCGGCTCCGGGGTCGGTGCCCGGCTTCAGCGACAGCAGCAGCACGATGCCGGAGACGGTCGCGGCCCCCGCGAGCACGGCCCGCCGGACGGGGTGGCTCCTCTTCATCTTCCCTCTCGTTCCTGACTCTCGCTCACATCGCGAACGACTCGTGGTGGATGCGGCGGGCGGGGACCCCGGCGCCGCGCAGTGCCTCGTACACCGACCGGGCGAAGCCGGGCGGCCCGCACAGGAAGACATCGTGGCGGTCGACGTCGGGGATCTTGCGGGCGAGCGACTCCGCCGAGATGTCCGGCCGCACCCCGTCGGGACCGTTCACCGCGTACATCAGCCGGGCCCCGCGCGCGTCGGCGATCGCGGCCAGCTCGTCCCAGAGGGCCAGGTCGTGGGTGCTGTTGGCCCGGTAGAGGAGGGTGAGGTCACCGGAGGCGCCGGGCAGCGTCTCGAACAGGGCGCGCATCGGGGTGATGCCGACCCCGCCCGCGACCAGCAGCACCTTGCCGCGGCTGCGGCGCCGCGCGGTGAGCGCCCCGTACGGGCCCTCCGCCCACACCCGGGTGCCGGGCGTCAGCTCCCGCAGCCTGGCGCTGTGGTCGCCGATCGCCTTCACCGTGATCCGCAGCAGGCCCGGCCGGGGCGCCGCCGACAGCGAGTAGGGGTGCGAGCTGAACCGCATGCCGGGGGCCAGGAACCGCCAGCGCAGGAACTGCCCGGCCTCCGCCCCCATCCGGTGCAGCCGGCGCCCGCCGATCAGCACCGACACGATCCCGGGCGTCTCCTCGATCACTGCCTCGACCCGCATCCGGTGACGCAGGTTGAGGCGGAGCGGGGTCAGGACGCGGTACCAGAGCACGAGCCAGGTGACCGAGCCGTACAGGGCGTACCAGACCGTCTTCGCGAGCGGTTCCACGGCGAAGTCGTTGCCGGTGGAGAGCTGGTGCCAGAAGGTCAGGAAGACGGCCGCGTACGTCAGCAGGTGGACGTGGTACCAGAGGTCGTACGGGAGGCGGCGGCGGACCGGGCCGGCCGAGAGCAGCCCGATCAGCAGCAGCAGTCCGGCGCCGGCGGCGGCCTTGCCCAGGTCGGGGAGTTCGTTCACCGAGTCGGCGGTCTGCGCGGCGAGGCCGCCCAGGCCCCGGCCGGAGCGGAGGGCGTACCCCCACATGATCAGGAAGATGTGGGCGAGGACCAGGCAGAGCGTGTAGCGGCCGGTCATGGCGTGCCAGCGGGCCACCCGGTCCGAGCCCACCCGCCGCTCCAGCGCCGGCACCCGGGCCATCTGGAGCACCACCAGCGCCATCAGATAGCCGGCCAGCAGCCCGGTGATCCGGCCCGCCCCCATGATCCGGCCGGCGTCGTCGGAGATGGCGGGTGTGCCGCGCCACCACAGCCACAGCACACCCGCCGCGCCCGCCCACACGGCGAGCAGCAGGGGGACGACGGGGGAGCGGCGCGGACGGATGCGGCGCATCGTCTGGCGGCGGGCGGCACGGCCGCCGGCGAGCGTGGTGGGCACGGTTCCTCCGGGGGGACGGGACCCTTGGACCACACATACGCGCCGCGTGCGCCGGGTGTTCAGCGCGGGCGGACCTCAGTACCGGGTGATCGCCGTCGGCCCGTCGGCGGTGCCGATCGCCAGGTGCGGGCGCGCCCGCGGGTCGGCCCAGGCGAGCACGCGGCGCATCGCCGCCGCGGGCACCGACACGCACCCGGCCGTCGCCCCGGCCCCGTTCACGTGCAGGAAGATGCCCGCGCCGCGCCCGCGCACCGGACGGTCGTAGTTGAAGCCGACGACCATGGCGTGCGCGTACGGCGTGCCGTACGTGATCAGGTGCTCGGCCTCGGCGGCGGCGCAGTCGGCCGGGCGGGGCTCGGTCCAGCGGTTGTAGGAGCGGGAGTCGTTGTCCTGGCACCACCAGGAGTCCTCGCGCACCGGGCGGTAGGCGTACGCCGTGCCGGCCGGGGCCGCCGCGATGCCGAAGGCGTACGGCAGGTCGTACAGGCCGGTGGGGGTGGTGTTCGTGCCCTGCTCGCGGGTCTCGCCGTCCGCCAGGCCGCTCGCGCCGAAGCGGGCGGGCGCGGAGCCGGACTCCGCCCAGACGCCGTCCCGGCGGTCCCACCAGGTGAGGGTGCCGGTGGTGGACCCGGTGTCCGGGGCGACGGCGGTGAGGAGCTGGGTGCCGCCGCCGGTGTCCGCCATCCGGGCGGGCAGCGGCTCGGCCGGCGGCTCGGGCGGCGCCGAGAACGCGGGCAGCAGGAAGGAGGCGGAGACGAGGGCGGCGACGACACCGGTGCGCATGGCTCAGACCGTAGAGGGCGGCAGCGGCAACGGCAGCCCGGGAAGCCCGTCCAGGCTGGTCGCGATGTGCTCCTTCTTGGTGAAGTAGGCGTCCAGCGAGGCGTCGTCCTCGCGGGCGAAACGCCTGGCGTGCAGATCCCGGTCCTGCTCGTACGCCATGAAGGGGACGGCGTAGCCGCAGGTGTCGCGGACCAGTTCGGCCGTCACGACGATGATCGCGCGCAGGCCGTGGGAGCCGGCGTCGATGTCGGGGAAGTGGCCCAGCAGCTCCGCGAAGCGCGCGTCGTCGCGGAAGACCGGCTCGCCGCGGCCGTGCACGCGGACGATGTTCGGCGGGCCCTGGAAGGCGCACCACATCAGGGTGATCCGCCCGTTCTCCCGCAGATGGGCGATGGTCTCGGCGTTGGACCCGGCGAAGTCGAGGAAGGCCACGGTGTGTGCGTCGAGCACCGCGAAGGAGCCGGTGAGGCCCTTGGGGGAGAGGTTGACCGTGCCGTCGCCGGAGAGGGGAGCGGTGGCGGTGAAGAAGAGGGGCTGGGCCTCGATGAAGGTGCGGAGCCGGCCGTCGATGCGCTCGTAAGTCTTTCCCATGTCTAACGATTATGGGTCATGATCGTTCACTTGTCCGAAGGTTCGCGAGGTCCGGGCGGGAGCTCCGGCCCGGATTGACGAACCATGCGGAGTTTTGCATACTCATGCAGGACGACATGCAGGACGAAGGTCACCTAGCCATCTCTTCCAGGAGCGACGCAAGTGAGCAGCAACAGCGGTGACGTACGGCTCTGGGGCGGCCGTTTCGCCGACGGTCCCGCCGAGGCCCTCGCGAAGCTTTCCGCCTCCGTCCACTTCGACTGGCGGCTCGCGCCCTACGACATCGCCGGCTCGCGCGCCCACGCGCGCGTCCTGCACAAGGCGGGCCTGCTCACCGAGGCCGAGCTGACCCGGATGACCGCCGGTCTCGACCGGCTGGAGGCCGACGTCGCCGACGGCTCCTTCACCGGCACGATCGCCGACGAGGACGTCCACACCGCCCTGGAACGCGGCCTGCTGGAGCGGCTCGGTCCCGACCTCGGCGGCAAGCTGCGCGCCGGCCGGTCCCGCAACGACCAGGTGGCGACCCTCTTCCGGATGTACCTGCGCGACCACGCCCGGAGCGTCGGCGCCCTGATCGCCGACCTCCAGGACGCGCTGATCGGCCTCGCGGAGGCCCACCCGGACGTCGCGATGCCGGGCCGCACCCACCTCCAGCACGCCCAGCCGGTGCTCTTCGCCCACCACGTCCTCGCCCACGTCCAGGCGCTCTCCCGGGACGCGGAGCGGCTGCGCCAGTGGGACGAGCGGACGGCCGTGTCGCCGTACGGCTCCGGCGCCCTGGCCGGCTCCTCGCTCGGCCTGGACCCGGAGGCGGTCGCGGCGGACCTCGGCTTCGAGCGCGGCAGCGTCGCCAACTCCATCGACGGCACGGCCTCGCGCGACTTCGTCGCCGAGTTCGCCTTCATCACCGCGATGATCGGGGTGAACGTCTCCCGGATCGCCGAGGAGATCATCATCTGGAACACGAAGGAGTTCTCCTTCGTGACCCTGCACGACGCCTTCTCCACCGGCTCGTCGATCATGCCGCAGAAGAAGAACCCGGACATCGCCGAGCTGGCGCGCGGCAAGTCCGGCCGCCTGATCGGCAACCTCACCGGCCTGATGGCCACCCTCAAGGCCCTCCCGCTCGCGTACAACCGCGACCTCCAGGAGGACAAGGAGCCGGTCTTCGACTCCATCGACCAGTTGGAGGTCCTGCTCCCGGCCTTCACCGGCATGATGGCCACCCTCACCGTGCACCGCGAGCGGATGGCGGAACTGGCCCCGGCCGGGTTCTCGCTCGCCACCGACATCGCCGAGTGGCTGGTACGGCAGGGGGTGCCGTTCCGGGTCGCGCACGAGGTGGCCGGCGAGTGCGTGAAGGTCGCCGAGGCCGAGGGCAAGGAACTGGACGAGCTGACCGACGAGCAGTTCGCGAAGATCTCCCCTCACCTCACCCCCGAGGTGCGCGGCGTCCTCAACGTCCAGGGCGCCCTCGCCTCCCGCGACGGACGCGGCGGCACCGCGCCGAGCGCGGTGGCGGTCCAACTGGCCGAGGTGCAGGCGGACGTGGCGAGGCAGCACGACTGGGCGGCCGGCGGTCAGGCCCGGGTGTAGCCGCCGTCGGCGAAGAGTTCGGCGCCGGTGACGAACGACGAGGCGTCCGAGGCCAGGAAGAGGGCGGCCTCGGCGATCTCCGCCGCGTCGGCCAGCCGCCCCAGCGGCACGACGGCCTCGGCGAACCGGTCGGCGTCCGGCCCCGCGACGCCGAGCAGGCCGGGGGTTCGCGTCGGTCCCGGGCTGAGCACGTTGACCCGGAACCGGCGCTCCCGCGACTGCCGGGCCCAGTTGTGCACGAGGTTGCTCAACGCCGCCTTCGAGGCGCTGTAGACCTCCAGGTGCTCATTGGGGCGCACGCTGTTGCTCGAACCGATGACCAGGACGGAGGCGTTCTCCGCCAGCAGCGGAAGCGCCTTCTGCACGGTGAACAGCGGGCCCTTGACGTTGACGGCGAGCGTCAGGTCGACGTTCGACTCGGTGTGGGCGCCGAGCGCGGCGTCCGCGACGATTCCCGCGTTGGCCACCAGCACGTCGACGCGTCCGGCGTCTTCGCGGACTCGCGCGTAGAGCGCGTCCAGGTCGGCCAGGACCGAGACGTCGGACCGCACGCCGGTGGCCGCCGGGCCCAGCTCCCGCACCGCCGCGTCGAGGCGGTCGGTGTCCCGGCCGGTCACGAAGACCCGTGCGCCCTCCAGGACGAAGCGGTGGGCGATGGCCAGCCCGATCCCGCTGGTCCCTCCGGTGATCACGGCGATCTTCTCCCGCAGTACGCCTGTCATGGCGAACCCCTTCAGTTGTGGAATGGATTGTGGAATGGATCGTCCACAACGTAGGCAGTAATGGACGGTCGAGTCAAGAATGGTTAGGCTGAGGCCATGGCGAGACCACGCGCGTTCGACGAACGCCAAGTCCTGGAGCGGGCCCGGGAGCAGTTCTGGGCGACCGGCTACGCGGGAACCCGGATGGACGACATCGCCCGGGCGACCGGCCTGGGCAAGGGCAGCCTGTACGGCGCGTTCGGCGACAAGGGCGAACTGTTCCACCGTGTGTTCGGCGACTGGTGCACCGCGGTCGTCGAGGTCGCCGAAGGGCGGCTGGCGGGTGGCCCGGACGCCGAGGCCATGACCCGGCTGTCGGAATACGTGCGCCTGATGGCCGAGAACACCGCCTCCGACACCGAGCGCCGCGGGTGCCTGTTGGCCAAGGGCGTCGCGGAACTGGCCCAGCACGACCCGACGGTCGCCGGGCGGTCGGCCGAGACCATGACGGCGCTGCTGACCCTGCTGCGGACGGAGATCAGCGCCGCCCAGCGCCACGGCGACATCGACGCCGCCGCGGATCCGGAGCGGCTGGCGGCCCTGCTGCTGACGGTGGTCCGCGGTATCGAGGCGGTGGGCAAGGCCGGCCTGGACCCGGAGACGCTGCGGCACGTCGCGGACACCGCACTGGCGGTCCTGCCCCTGCCCGAGGGGCGGGAACGCCTCGCGGCCGGGCGCGGTCCGGCCCGCGAGAACTGACGCGGCGCCCCCCGGTCACCTGATCCGCCGGGCGCCCCCCGGTCACCTGATCCGCCGGGCAGCGCCCGGCCACGACGCACCAGCATCCGCACCCGCATCCGCCCCCGCACCGGCACTCGCCCCGCATCCGCATCCGCATCCGCACCCGCCCCCGCCGGGCCCCGCCACCCCCGCCACCCCGCACCGAGCCCCGGGACGAAGACGGTCGCGGGTTACGTTGGTCGCAGGCCGCACCTGAGCCGACCGAACGGAGCCCGCGATGCCCTTCACCCGCCTGGCCACGGCGACCACCCCGACCTGCCACCTCGGACTGGGCCTCGCCGCCGTCGGCCGCCCCGGCTACCTCAACCTCGGACGCGACGGCGACCTCGGCGCGGACCGCAGTGTCGACGCGCTGCGCGCCCGTACCCACGAACTCCTCGACGCCGCCTACGCCCAGGGCGTGCGCTACTTCGACGCCGCCCGCTCCTACGGCCGCTCCGAGGAGTTCCTCGCCTCGTGGCTCGCGGCCCGCCCGGACGCCGCGGACGCGGTCGTCGGCAGCAAGTGGGGCTACACCTACACCGCCGGCTGGTCCACCGACGCCGAGCGGCACGAGGTCAAGGACCACGGCCTCGCCACCTTCGAGCGCCAGCGCGCGGAGACCGGCGCTCTCCTCGGTGACCGGCTCGACCTCTACCAGATCCACTCGGTGACCCCCGACAGCCCGGCCCTCACCGACCGGGACCTGCACGTCCGGCTCGCCGGGGCCGCCGCCGACGGCGTCACGATCGGCTTCTCCACCAGCGGCCCCGCCCAGGCCGACGCCATCCGCGCCGCGCTCGCCGTGACCGTCGACGGCGAGCCCCTCTTCCGTACCGTCCAGTCGACGTACAACGCGCTGGAGACCTCCGCCGGCCCCGCGCTCGCCGAGGCGCACGACGCCGGGCTCACCGTGATCGTCAAGGAGGGCATGGCCAACGGCCGGCTCGCCGGGCGGTACGCCCCGGACGCGCTGCGGGGCGTCGCCGAGGAGACCGGCCTCGGCTGCGACGCGGTCGCCCTCGCGCTGGTCCTGCGGCAGCCCTGGGCGGGGGTGGTCCTCTCCGGCGCCGCGACCGTGGGTCAGCTCGGCTCCAACCTGCACGCGGCGGCCGTGGACCTCGACGACGACCGGGCGGCCCGCCTCGCCGCGCTGGCCGAGGACCCGCACGCCTACTGGGAGCGGCGCGGACAACTGCCCTGGCACTGAGCCCGAGCCGACCCGGTGCGTGACCCGCACCCGCCCGTAGTGAGACATCAATGTCTCACGTGAGTTACAGTTGTCTCATGGCTGTCGACCGTGACCATGTGCTGCGCACCGCCGCCGCGCTGCTGACCCGCAAGTCCACCGCGACCCTCGACGACGTCGCCCGGGCCGCCGGGATCAGCCGCGCGACGCTGCACCGCCACTTCGCCGGGCGCGACGCCCTGGTACGGGCGCTGGAGGCGCTCGGCATCGCCGAGTGCGAGGCGGCCCTCGACGCGGCGCGTCCCGACGAGGGGCCCGCGGCCGACGCGGTACGGCGGCTGATCCGGGAGATCGAGCCGTCCGCCGGGCTGCTGGCCTTCCTCTACACCGAGAACCAGCTCTTCGAGGGCGAGGAGCTGAACGAGGGCTGGGCCCGGCTCGACGGCCGGCTGGCCGCACTCTTCCGGCGCGGCCAGGAGCGCGGCGAGTTCCGGATCGACCTCACCCCCGCCTGGCTCACCGAAGCGCTCTACGGCCTGCTGGCCTCCGCCGCCTGGGCCGTCGCGGAGGGCCGCGTGGCCCGCAACGACTTCACCCGCATGACCGCCGAACTGCTGCTCGGCGGCGCCGTACGGAGAGAGTGACCTGACCATGACCAGCACCCTGCGCCCGGCCGAAGCGAGCGGGGCGGCGCGGCGCCCCGGCCGCTGGGCGGCGCTGTCCGTCCTCGTCCTGGCCGTGCTGCTGGTGGCCGTGGACGCCACCGTCCTCGGCCTCGCCACCCCCTACATCAGCGAGGACCTCACACCCTCCGGCACCCAGTTGCTGTGGATCGGCGACATCTACTCGTTCGCCATCGCCGGCCTGCTCGTCTCCATGGGCGGCCTCGGCGACCGCGTCGGCCGCAAACGGACACTGCTCGCCGGCGCCACCGCGTTCGGCGCGATATCCGTGCTCAACGCCTACGCGTCCACCCCCGAACTGCTGATCGTCGCCCGCGCCCTGCTCGGCGTCGCGGGCGCCACCCTGATGCCCGCCACCCTGGCCCTGATCCGCAACCTCTTCCACGACCCGCGCGAGCGCAGCCTCGCCGTCGGCATCTGGGGCGCCGCCGCCTCCGCGGGCACCGCGGTCGGCCCGATCGCCGGCGGGTTCCTGCTGGAGCACTTCTGGTGGGGCTCGGTCTTCCTGATCAACCTGCCCGTGATGGCCGTCCTGGTCCTCGTCGGCGTCAAGACGCTGCCGGAGTCCCGCGACCCCGACCCCGGCCCCTGGGACGCGGCCGGTGTCGCCCTCTCCCTGGTCGGCATGGTCGCGGTCGTCTACGCGGTCAAGGAGGCCGCCGCGCACGGGTTCGCCTGGGGCACCCTCGGCGCCGGTCTGCTGGGCGCCGCCGCCCTGTACGGGTTCGTGCGCCGGCAGCTCACCCTGCCGGTCCCGCTGCTCGACATGCGGCTCTTCGGCAACCGCGGCTTCAGCGGCGCGGTCCTCGCCGACCTGCTGACCGTCCTCGGCCTGTCCGGGCTGGTCTTCTTCCTCTCCCAGTACCTGCAACTGGTGCAGGGCAGGGGGCCCTTCGAGGCCGGTCTCGCCGAACTGCCCGCCGCGATCGGCGCGGTGGCGGCCGGTCTGATCGCGGGCCGCGCGGCCCGCCGCCTGTCCGTGCGGGCCGTGGTCTGCGGCGGACTGGCCGCCGTCGGCCTCGCCCTCGCCGCGCTGACCGTCCTCGACCAGGACACCGGCTATCCGCTGCTGGGCACCGCCCTGCTGGTCGTCGGCGTCGGCGCCGGATTCGCGTTCACCGTCACCGCCGACGTGATCCTCTCCAGCGTGCCCAAGAAGCAGGCGGGCGCGGCCGCCGCGGTCTCCGAGACGGCGTACGAACTCGGCGCCGCCCTCGGTATCGCCCTGCTCGGCTCCATCGTGACCGGCGTCTACCGGGACTTCACCGGCCCGGCCGGCACCCCGGCCGCCGCCCACGAGTCGCTGGGCGGCGCCGTGGAGGCCGCCGCCCACCTGCCCGCCGCCCCGGCGGCGGCGATGCTGGACGCCGCCCGGCAGTCCTTCGTCGACGGGCTGGCGCTCGCCGCGGGCCTCGGCGCGGCCGTCCTGCTCGCCGCCGCGGTCGCCGCCTGGTTCCTGCTGCGCGGCCAGAAACTGGACGACACGACGGAGCCCGGACCTGAGCACGGAGCCGAGCACGGAGCCGAGCGCGGTGCCGAGCGCGGTGCCGAGCACGGAACGAAGCACGGCTGCTAGTCCCGGCACCGGACGAGGTACGCGGAACGGCGGGCCGCCCGTGAGGGGCGGCCCGCCGTTCCGTGCGTTCCGTGCGTTCCGTGCGTTGCGTGCGGTGCGTGCGGTGCGTGCGTTTCGTGCGGTGCGGCGCGCGGTTACGCCGCCTTCTTCGCCTTCGTGGCGTACATGTCCACGTACTCCTGGCCCGACAGCAGCATGACCTCGGTCATCACCGAGTCGGTCACCGCCCGCAGCACGTACCGGTCGCGGTCCATGCCCTCGTAGCGGGAGAACTCCAGCGGCTCGCCGAAGCGGACCGTGACCCGGCCCGGGCGCGGCAGGCCCTTGCCGCCGGGCTGGAGCTTGTCGGTGCCGACCATCGCGAACGGGACCACCGGGGCGCCGGTCATCAGGGTCAGGCGGGCGATGCCGGTACGGCCGCGGTAGAGACGGCCGTCGGGGGAGCGGGTGCCCTCGGGGTAGATGCCGAAGACCCGGCCCTCCTCCAGGATCCGGCGGCCGGTCATCAGCGCCGCGACCCCGCCGTTGGCGCCGTCCCGGTCCACCGGGATCATGCCGACGCCGGTGAAGAACCAGGCCATCAGGCGGCCCTTGAGGCCCTTGCCGGTGACGTACTCGTCCTTGCCGATGAAGTGCACCTGCCGCCGCGAGACCAGGGGGAGGATCATCGAGTCGATGAACGTGACGTGGTTGCCGGCCAGGATCACCGGCCCCTCGCCCGGAATGTTCTCCACGCCCTCCACCCGTAGGCGGAACATCAGGCGCATGATCGGGCCGAGCACTGCCTTGATGAGTGCGAAGCGGGACAACAGGTCCTCCGGTGTCAGGGAGACGGATTCGAGTGGTCTCGGCGAGGCGGTACGAGTCTGTGCAGGTGAGGACATTACTCGCGGCCCGGGGGGTCGCGCACGTCGGGTTCACCGAGGTCTTACACGGTGTTGACGCGGGCTCACCTGCTGTGGCACGGCGTCGCACGCCCGAAATCCGCCCGGAACGATGTGACGCAGGTCGCGCCCCCCGCGTGTCCTCCCGGGCGTCCCCGCCCCGCGGGGCCCGGCGACGACGGCCGGCGTCCGGGTACCCCGCGCGGGCGCCGCGAAGCCGACGGGTCGTCAGCCGTTCCGGCGCCGGCGGCCCGGGGAACGACCGGAACGCCCCGCGCGACAGGCGACATCCGGTGTCACCCCCGTGTTCCGCGCGAGGTCTCCCGGCGGTCATGGACGCGCACCTACGATCGGCCCGCATCTGACGAGGCGACGGCTGGAGGGCTCATGGCGGCACAGGGGTCGGAACGGGGTTTCGGACACGGTTCGGAACGAGGTTCGGACGAGCGGGCGGGCGGCACCGGACGGCGGGCGCTCCTGGGCGCGGCGGTGCTCGGCGCGGGCGGCGCGGTACTGGGCCTGTCCGGCACGGCGAGCGCCGCCGGCGGCCGGGGCGGGCAGGGTGCCGGCGTGAAGGGCCTGCCGGTCCCGACGATCGTCGGCCACCGCGGCGCCAGCGGCTACCGGCCCGAGCACACCCTGGGCTCCTACCAGCTCGCCCTGGACCTGGGCGCCCACATCGTGGAGGCCGGCGACCTGGTGCCCACCAAGGACGGTCACCTGGTCTGCCGGCACGAACCGGAGATCGGCTCCACCACGGACGTCGCCGCCCACCCCGAGTTCGCCGACCGCAAGCGCACCAAGCTGCTGGACGGTGTCTCCACCACCGGCTGGTTCACCGAGGACTTCACCCTCGCAGAGCTGAAGACGCTCCGCGCCACCGAGCGCATCCCGGCCAACCGCCCGCACAACACCCTCTACGACGGCCGCTGGGAGATCCCCACCTTCGAGGAGGTGCTGCGCTGGCAGGACGAGCAGACCCGTAAGCGCGGCAAGCAGGTCTGGATCTACCCCGAGCTGAAGCACCCCACCTACTTCCGGGGGCTCGGCCTGCCCACCGAGGAGCGGCTCGCCCGGCTCCTGCGCAAGTACGGCAAGGACAAGAAGAACTCGCCCGTCATCGTCCAGTCCTTCGAGCCCACCAGCATCCAGCGGATGAACCGGCTCGTGGCCAACCCGCTCGCCGTGCTGCTCTCCGGGGCGGGCAGCCGCCCCTGGGACTTCGTGGCGAGCGGCGACCCGCGCACGGTGGCCGACCTCATCACCCCCACCGGGCTGAAGGAGATCGCCACGTACGCGCAGGGCATCGGCCCGGACCTGTCCCTGATCATTCCCAGGGACGCGGCCGGCCGCCTCACCGAGCCCACCACCCTGGTCCGCGACGCGCACCGGGCGGGCCTGATCCTGCACCCCTACACCCTGCGCAACGAGAACCCCTTCCTGCCCGCCGACTTCCGCCAGGGCACCGACGCCGACGCCTACGGCGATGTCTTCGGCGCCTACCGCGCCTACTTCGCCACCGGCATCGACGGCATCTTCACCGACCAGCCGGACACCGGCCTGCTGGCCCGCGAGGAGTTCGTCAACGGCTGAGCGGCACACCCCCGCATGGGGTGACTTACGGCCGCCCGGGGCAACCCCCGCCCGGGCGGCCGCGTCGCACTGCATATGACGCACGACCTGGTCACCCACCTGCGCCCGCTGCTCACCGCCGAAGCCACCGCCGAGGCATATGCCTCCGGCACCGAGCCCGGCGACCTGGAGCAGGCGGTCTGGCTCCGCCTCCTGGAACGCCTGGAGGCCGACGGCCCGCCCCCCGACCCGCACCGCTGGCTGCG
Source organism: Streptomyces ziwulingensis (assembly GCF_039542605.1). Taxonomy (NCBI): domain Bacteria; kingdom Bacillati; phylum Actinomycetota; class Actinomycetes; order Kitasatosporales; family Streptomycetaceae; genus Streptomyces; species Streptomyces ziwulingensis. The sequence continues at coordinate 174,262 of NZ_BAABIG010000019.1, read as the reverse complement.
CACCGCCGTCCGCAGCGAGGCCCGCCGCACCCTGCGCACCGCCCGCCTCGAACGTCCCTACCCGGCCGAACCCGTCGACCCCGCCGCCCGCGGCCCGGAACAGCTCGCGCTCGCCGCCGCCCGCGGCCGGGCCCTGCACGAGGCCGTACGCCGGCTGCCCGGCCGCTGCCCCCGGCTGATGGAGGCGATGCTGTCGCCGCAGGACCTGACCTACCGGGAGATCGCCGGGGAGTTGGGTATGTCACAGGGCAGTCTTGGGCCGGAACGTTCCCGATGTCTGGCATGTCTGCGGCGATTGCTGGCACCGGAGGTTGCGGGCGGCTGACGGCGGGGATAGGAGTGAGGAACAACAGGCGATCAGGTGAGCGGGAGGCATGCGCACATGGGCATGAGCGTGACCATCTCGGCGGCGGCCGGACCGGACGCCGAGCAGATCTTCCGGCTGCGGTACCTCTGCTTCCAGAGCGAGGCCGCGCTGTACGGCAACTACCGCATCGCCCCGCTCGTCCAGAGCCTCGACTCCGTGCGCGAGGAGGTCGCCCAGGACCGGGTCTTCGTGGCGCGTCTCGGCGACGAGGTGGTCGGCTCGGTGCGCGGCCGGGTCGCCGAGGACGGATCGGCCGCCATCGGCACCCTCTGCGTCCATCCCCGCCTCCAGGGCCACGGCATCGGCGCCCGCCTGCTGAAGGCGGCCGAGGCGGCCCTCGCCGGGGAGCCCGGCGTGACCCGCTTCCGCCTCCACACCGGCCACCGCGGCGAGGGCGGCCTGCGGCTGTACCACCGGGTCGGCTACGAGACGGTGGGCACCGCCGCGGGCGGCGCCGACGGCGTCCCCATGATCGTCCTGGAGAAGCGGGCGGAGGCGTACGCCACGACGGCGTGAGCACCGCGCCCGGACCGCCGCGTCGGCCCGCCCGCGCACCCGCATCACCGCAGACGGCACGGACGCCGCCCGACAGCCTCTCGGACGGCGTCCCCGGCGCGGAGCCAGGAGGACAGCCCGTCGGCGCGACACCAGGAGGGCACCCCCCGGCACGGCCTCAGGCGGAGCCGGCCCGCCGCGGCCTCAGGCGGCGCTCGCCCGGCGCGCGGACCTCCGCAGCCAGTACAGCGCGCTGACCGGCAGCAGCACGGGGATGAACAGGTATCCCATCCCGTACTGCGACCACACGGTCGCGTCCGGGAAGGCGGACGGTTCGATCAGCGTCCAGGTGCCCACGATCAGCACCCCCGCCAGCTCGGCCGCGCAGCAGATCCGCGCCGCCCGCCGGGCCGCCGGGCCGCCGCGCACCAGGGTGTAGGTGATGAAGCCGTACACCAGACCCGCCACCGCGGAGAGCGAGTAGGCGAGCGGCGCCCGGTCGAACTCGGTGGCGATCTGGTAGGCGGACCGCGACACGGCACCGACGACCATCACGCCGTACAGCCAGACCAGCAGGATGCCGGGCCCGGCGATCAGCCGCGTACCGGCCGGTTTCCCCTCGGTCGCCACCATGTCAGCCTCCCCAGATGTCGTAGAGCCGCACCTGAAGGACGGCGAGGACGACACCGCCGGCGGCCACCGTCACCGAGCCCCAGCGGGTCCGCTCGGCCAGCGACATGAACCCCGCCGCCGGAACGCACGCGAAGGCGCCCAGCAGATAGGACACGAAGATCACCGTGCCCTGCTCCGGGTCCTCGCCCCGCGCCAGCCGCACGATCCCGATCACGAGCTGCGCCAGGGTCAGCACCGTCACCACGGCCATGCCGATGAAGTGCCAGTCCTTCGTCGGCTGGTCACGGTAGGCGGCCCAGCCGCACCAGGCGGCGAGCAGCAGCGCGGCGACGCCGGTCAGCAGCGTCAGGACGTCAAGCATGGCAGTGACCTTATTACGGCGGAAAAGACCCGCTGGAGCCGACCCCGTCCGGCCCTGCCCGCTCGGCGCCCGCGCCCTCGGTGTCGACCCGGCCGACCGCGTCGTCGTCGAGGACGCCCCCGCCGGACTCCGGGCCGGCCGCGCCGCCGGGACGGCGACCGTGGCGTTGACCACAACCCACCGGGCCGGCGAACTCGGCGTCCACCTGGTCGTCGACCACCTCGCGGCCCGGTCGGCACTGGTCACCGGCGGGGGAGTGGAGATCACCGCCCGGGACTGACCCGCCAACCCGCCCACCGGCGCTTTCCCACCGCTGTCCACCATCCGGACGGGGTGTGCCCGGTCGCGAGGACCGGTCTGCTTTACTTGCCGCATGACCACGACGAGCGACCGCACCCTTGCGACCGAGGCGACCATGACGCCCGGTGCTCGTTGTATGTGTCGAATGTGCGCCTGCTAGAGGGCCCCCGCACCACCTGAGCCTCGCGCCCCGAAGCGAGAGCCGGCCCCCGTGCGCCGCACGCCACCGGGCCGGCGCTGACCCGCGCACACGTTTCTCCCCCGGTTCCTCCGCCACGAGAACCGTGCCGCGTCCCTGACCGAAAGCACCCGTGCCGGGCCCCCTCGCGCCCGCGCACTCGACAGTGACGGAAACCCACGTGATCACCACCTCGGGCCTCACGAAGGTCTACCGCTCCCGCGGCCGGGAGGTCACCGCCCTGGACGGCGTCGACCTGCACGTCCGCGAAGGCGAGGTGTACGGCGTCATCGGCCAGTCCGGCGCCGGCAAGTCCTCGCTCATCCGCTGCGTCAACCTCCTGGAGCGGCCCACCTCCGGCACGGTCACCGTCGCCGGACAGGACCTCACCGCACTGGCCGGCCGCGGCCAGCGCGCCGGGCGGGAGCTGCGGCAGGCGCGCAGCCGGATCGGCATGGTCTTCCAGCACTTCAACCTGCTCTCCACCCGGACCGTGCGGGACAACGTCGAACTGCCGCTGGAGATCCTCGGCAGCACCGGCAAGGAACGCTCCCGCAAGGCGCTGGAACTGCTCGACCTGGTCGGTCTGGCCGACCAGGCCAAGGCGTACCCCGCCCAGCTCTCCGGCGGCCAGAAGCAGCGCGTCGGCATCGCCCGCGCCCTGGCCGGCGACCCCAAGGTGCTGCTCTCCGACGAGGCCACCAGCGCCCTCGACCCGGAGACCACCCGCTCCATCCTCCAGTTGCTGCGCGACCTCAACCGCCAGCTCGGACTGACCGTCCTGCTCATCACCCACGAGATGGACGTCGTCAAGAGCGTCTGCGACTCGGCCGCCCTGATGGAACAGGGCCGCATCGTGGAGTCCGGCACCGTCGGCGAACTGCTCGCCACCCCCGGCTCCGAACTGGCCGCCGCGCTCTTCCCGGTGAGCGGCGCGGCGAGCGCGCGGGACCGCACCGTGCTCGACGTCACCTTCCACGGCGAGGCCGCCACCCAGCCGGTCATCTCGCAGCTCTCCCGCACCTACAACATCGACATCTCGATCCTGGGCGCCGCCATCGACACCGTCGGCGGCCTCCAGATCGGCCGCATGCGCATCGAACTGCCCGGCCGCTACGAGGACAACGTCGTGCCGGTCGGCTTCCTGCGCGAGCAGGGCCTGCAGATCGACGTGGTCGGCGAGGACCAGCCCTCGCTGGTGAAGGAAGGCGCGCGATGAACTGGTCCGAGATGCAGCCGCTGCTGACCCAGGCGTGTCAGGAGACACTGGTCATGGTCGCCTGGTCCACCCTGATCGCCGTGGTCGGCGGACTGCCCATCGGCATCCTGCTCGTCCTCACCGACCGGGACGGCCTGCTGCAGAACACCGTGGTGAACAAGGTCCTCGGGCAGATCGTGAACATCGCCCGCTCGATGCCGTTCATCATCCTCATGGTCGCCCTGATGAGCTTCACCCGCTGGATCACGGGGACCACCATCGGCTCCACCGCCGCGATCGTGCCGCTGGCCATCGGCGGCATCCCCTTCTTCGCCCGGCTGGTGGAGACGGCCGTGCGCGAGGTGGACGGCGGGCTGGTCGAGGCGGTCCAGTCGATGGGCGGCTCCACCTGGACGATCGTCCGCAAGGTCCTCGTCCCCGAGGCCCTGCCCTCGCTGATCGCCTCCACCACGACCACCGTCATCGCCCTCATCGGCTACTCCGCCATGGCCGGCACGGTCGGCGGCGGCGGCCTCGGCGACCTCGCCGTCCGCTACGGCTACCAGCGCTTCGAGACCGGCCTGATGTGGATCACCGTGGCGGTCCTCGCGGTCGCCATCTCCCTGATCCAGCTAGCCGGCGACACCACCGCCCGCACCCTGCACCGGCGCGGCGGCCGCTCCGGCCCCGGCCCGAGGCTGCGGCTGCTCAAGGCGAAGGAGCCCGCGGCCGCCGACATCGGCAAGGTCGCCTGACCAGCACTGACCAGCACTGACCGGCCGGCCGCCGAGCCGCCCGCACCCACGTCCCGGACGACTCTCCCGCACCACCAGCTCCCCGAACCCCCCCCCGTAACACCGACACGGGGTCGCGTCATCCCTCAGGAAAGGCACTTTTCGTGCGTAACACCGCCAAGATCACCACCGCCGTCCTCGCCGCCGGAGCCCTCACCCTCGGACTCTCCGCCTGCGGCTCGGACAAGGACTCCGCCTCCGACACCTCCGGACCGCTGGTCGTCGCCGCGCCGCCCGTCCCGCACGCCGAGATCCTGAACTACATCAAGGACAACCTGGCGAAGAAGGCGGACCTCGACCTGGAGGTCAAGGAGTTCACCGACTACGTCACGCCGAACACGGCGACGGAGGACGGCTCGGTGGGCGCCAACTACTTCCAGACCCAGCCCTACCTCGACGACTTCAACAAGAAGAACGGCACTCACATCGTGTCCGTCGTCGATGTGCACCTGGAGCCGCTCGGCCTGTACTCGAACAAGGTGAAGACGGCCGATGACCTGAAGAGCGGCGCGACCATCGCCGTCCCGAACGACACGGTCAACGAGGGCCGCGCGCTGCGCCTGCTCGCCGCCCACGACATCATCACCCTCAAGGACGGCGTCGACACCGCGGCGACCCCCTCGGACATCACCGAGAACCCGAAGAAGCTGAAGTTCAAGGAGTTGGAGGCGGCCCAGACGCCCCGCTCCCTGGACGACGTCGACGCCGCGGTGATCAACGGCAACTACGCCATCGAGGCCGACCTCAAGCCGGCCGACGACGCCCTCGTGCTGGAGTCCGCCAAGAACAACCCGAACAGCAACCTCCTCGCCGTGAAGGAGGGCAACGAGGACGACCCGCGAGTCAAGAAGCTCGCCGAGCTCCTCAACTCCCCCGAGGTGAAGAAGTTCATCGAGGACAAGTACGCGGGCTCCGTGATCCCCACCTTCTGACCGAGTCCGCCGCCCCCGGGGTCCGCTCCCTTCCGGAGCCGACCCCGTGGTGCGTTTCGCGCCCCCGATGCTGCATGCTGGGCAGTTCAGCAGGCCCGACGGTATCGACGGTTACGGAGCGGCGCATGACGAGCACCTTCCCCAACATCTCCATCAGCACGGAGCGGTTGGTGCTGCGTCCCCTCGACGAGGACGACGTCCCCGCCCTCGCCGCCATGATGAACGACGAGCAGGTCGGCGCCTGGACCGACGTCCCCCAGCCCTTCAGCGAGGACGGCGCCCGCACCTGGATCACCGGCCGCGCCCCCGCCGAACGCGCGGCCGGCCGCGGACTCGACCTCGCCGTCACCGAGTTCCTCACCCAGCGCCTGGTCGGCATCGTCCAGCTCTCCAGAACCAACTGGCACGTACGGTCCACCGAACTGTCGTACATCGTCGCCCCCTGGGCCCGCGGCGAGGGCTACGCCTCCGAGGCCGCCCTGGCCACCGCCCAGTGGCTCTTCGGCGACCAGCGGCTCGAACGCGTCGAACTGCGCACCGCCGCCGACAACACCGCCTCCCAGCAGGTCGCCCAGAAGATCGGCTGCATCAGCGAGGGCGTGCTGCGCAACGCCTGTATAGCGCACATCCGCGCCGAGGACGGCACCTGGAGCGACGTGCGCACCGACTTCATCGTGTGGAGCCTGCTGCCCGAGGACCTCGAAGGCGGCACGGAACACCTCTCCGACACCGACTCCTTCACCGCCTTCACCGACTGGAGCTGATCGGCGCCGACCCGCCCCCCGCCCCCGGCGTCGGCCGCGGCCGTACCGGGTACGCTCACGTAGCCCGCCCGCGGACCCCCCCGCGCCGACCTGCGACGACTCCAGGAGACTGACGACAATGGCCGACCGGGTCACAGTGATCGGCTGGGACGGTTCGCCACTGACCGCGGCGGCGCGCGCCGCCCTCGGCGCCGCCACCCTCGTGGCCGGTGCCGCCCACCACCTCGCACTCGACGAGGTGCCGCCCGCCGCCGAACGCGTCCGCCTCGGCAGCGTCGCCCTCGCCGCCCGCCGCGCCGCCGGCCACCGCGGCACGGCGGTCGTCCTCGCCGACGGCGACCCCGGCTTCTTCGGTGTCGTACGCACCCTGCGCGACCCCGAGTTCGGCCTGGAGGTCGAGGTCGTCCCCGCGGTCTCCTCCGTCGCCGCCGCCTTCGCCCGCGCCGGTATGCCCTGGGACGACGCCCAGGTGGTCGTCGCCCACCCCCGCACCCTGCGCCGCGCGGTGAACGTGTGCCGCGCCCACACCAAGGTCGCCGTACTCACCTCACCGGGCGCCGGCCCGGCCGAACTCGGCCTGCTCCTCGACGGCGTCCACCGCACCTTCGTCATCTGCGAGGAACTCGGCACGACACGCGAGCGGGTCACCGTCGTCACCTCCGACAAGGCCGCCGACCACACCTGGCGGGACCCCAACGTCGTCATCGTCATCGGCGGTCCGGTCGGCCACGGCGGCGCGGGCGACGGCGCCGGCTGGATCGCCGGCCGCGACCCCGCCACCGGGCCGCGCGGCTGGTCGCTGCCGGGCGAGGAGTACGGCGGCGGCCTCGGCGAGGGGGAGACCGACCTGCTCCGCGCCGCCCAGCTCACCCGGCTCGGTCCCCGCCCCGGCGACCTGGTGTGGGACATCGGCTGCGGCAGCGGCGCGTTCGCCGTCGAGGCCGCCCGCGGCGGTGCCGCCGTCATCGCCGTCGACCGCGACCTGTCCGCCTGCGGCCGTGCCGAGTCCACCGCCCGCCGCTTCGGCGTCCAGCTCCACACCGTGCACGGCACCGCCCCGCACGTCCTGGAGAACCTGCCCGAACCGGACGTGGTCCGGGTCGGCGGCGGGGGAGCGGCCGTCGTCCTGGCCGTCGCCGACCGCCGGCCGCAGCGCATCGTCGCCCACGCCGCCACCCGCGACGACGCCGAACTCGTCGGCAGGGACCTCACCGAGCACGGCTACCGGGTCGAGTGCGCCCTCCTCCAGTCCGTGGGGATGGACACCCGGTCCTGGACCGAGACGGAGCGGAGCGTCGCGTTCCTGCTCAGCGGCACTCTGCCGGATCGCGCCCCGTGATCGGTTTGTCGTACTGCGCGCGGTAAGCTGGCCGATCGTTGTACCGCTCTCGGGCATCCGACGCTTCGTCGGGCAATGTCCGGAAAACCTGACCCTTTCGGGCGGGCTGTGGTACGGCGGGACCTGAGGGCGCGCAACGTGGCGCAGTCCACAGCGGATCGTCACGGATCAGGCTGCCGTGACGGGCGAACGACCGGAAGAATGCCACTCAATGGCTTTGTCGCCTTTTCCGGCGGGTCGTTCGTGCCGCTGGGCACGGACGCTCGTTCTTCACTGCGGGGCGGTCGGTGCGCCGTTCCGGGTGAGCTGGTCGTAGAAGCACTAACCGATGGGCGAGGGGTTCGCATGACCGACACCGGCCAGATCCCGGGCGAGGGGCTGCCGGAGAACGCAGGCATGGTGGAGCAGCCGGGCGTTCTCGTGCCCGGTGCGTACACCTACCTCTCCGAGACCACCGCCGAGGACGAGGACCTGTTGCTGCTGCCGGGCGCCCAGAGCGCCTGGGGCAACGAGGTCGCGCCGCCCGCGCCCGAGCCGGTCGTCGAGACCGTGCACGAGCCCGAGCCGCACGAGATCTCCGGCCGGGACAGCGGCTCCGTCGACCTCAGCGGCGTACGCCTGCCGAGTCCGTCGCACGCCCCGCGCCGCCCCCTCCACCTCGGCCCGCCGATCCCGGACGCCTCCGCGAGCCCCGTCCGCTCCCTCGCCGACCGGGGCCCCGCCCACGCCCCGACCCGCCCGGCGGGCCCCCCGGCCCCCGGCCCCGAGTACCTCGACGCCCCGCAGGCCGCCGTGATGTCCCCGCAGGGGGCCGTGCCCTGGGGCGTCCCGGCTCCCGTGGGTTCCGCAGCGATCCCAGCGGAAACGGTTGTTCCGGCGCCCGAGCCGGTCGGCGTGGCGGCCCAGGCGGTCATGGCGACGGCCCTCGTGGCCGACGCGGCGGACGCGGTGGGCGCGGTGGGCGCGCTGCGGGTGGCGGAGACCGGCGTCGAGCCGGACCTCGTGGCGGGTGAAGGGGTGGGTGACGGCGAGGCGCTCGGCACCTCCGAGGCGCCCGAGGCGCCTGCAGCCCAGGTGGACCACGTCCCCGGCTTCCGGACCGTCGCCCAGCTTCCCGACGGCGCCGTCGCGGGAGCCGAGGCCGGGGCCGGGGCCGGGGCCGAGGTCGGGGGCGCGGAGATGCCGGTGGCCGTCGTCGTCGGCGGTGCCCCGGAGGTGGTCCCCGGTCAGGAGCAGCCCGCCGCCGCGGCCGAGCCGCATGCCGTGCCCGGGCTGATCGCGATTCAGGAGCCGGCCGCCGAACAGGCCGCGCCCGCCCGGTTCGTGGAGCAGCCGCTCAGCGAGCAGAACAGCGCCGAGCCGGCCGTACCGGAGCACCTCGCTCCGGAGCAGCCGGTCGCCGAACAGGCCGCCCCCGAGCAGGTCGCGCCGGAACAGCCGACCGCAGAGCAGGTCGCGCCCGCCCAGCTTGTGACGGACCAGGCGGTTGCCGAGCAGACCCGGCCCGGACAGCTCATCCCGGAGCAGCCGGTCGCCGGGCAGACCGCCCCCGAGCAGGTCGCGCCGGAGTACCCGGCCGCCGGGGAGGCCGTACCGGAGCAGTTCGCCCCGGAGCAGCCGGCTGCCGGGGAGGCCGTGCCCGAGCAGTTCGCCGCCGAGCAGCCGCTTGCCGGGCAGCGCGGCTCCGGGGAGGCCGTACCGGAGCAGTCCGTTCCGGAGCAGCCGGTCGCCGGTCAGGTCGTGCCCGAGCAGTTCGTCCCGGAGCAGCCGCTCGCCGAGCCGAGCATCTCCGAGCAGGCCGCGCCGGAGCAGTCCGTACCGGAGCAGTTCGCCCCGGAGCAGCCGGTCGCCGGTCAGGTCGTGCCCGAGCAGTTCGTCCCGGAGCAGTTCGCGGAGCAGCCGCTCGCCGAGCCGAGCATCTCCGAGCCGGACGCCCCCGAGCACCTCGCCGCCGAGCAGCCGACCGCCGTTCAGCCCGTCCCCGAGCAGCCCGCCGCGCAGCAAGCCGTGGCCGCGCCGTCCGTCCAGGAGCCCCCGGCGACCGAGCAGGCGGCACCGGAGCCGAGCGCGCCCGAGCAGGTCGCCCCGGAGCCGGCCATGCTGCCGGAGTACGTCGTACCGGAGCAGCCCGCTCCTGAGCACCTGGCCGCCGCCCAGGCGGTATTCGCGGAGGCCGCACCCGAGCAGGCGCCCCCCGCTCCGGTCGCGCCCGACCAGCCCGCCGCCGCACCGGGCGCGCCCCAGGCTCCCGTCGAAGAGACCGTGCCGGTGCCGGTCGCGGCGGAGCGAGGTCTCCCGCCGGAGGCCGACCCGAGTCCCGCGGCTCTCGGAGCCGGTCCGTACCCGGAACCGGCTGTCGAGCCGGCCCCGGCGGCGGGGGTGCCGCTACCGCACCTTGCCCCCGAGCCCGCCCCGGCCGAGGCCCCGCAGCCCGAGCCCCACCCCCAGCCCGCGCAGGGCCCCCAGTCGGTCGCGTGGGAGCAGGAGACACCGGAGGCCGAGGCGACCGACGGGGAAGACCGCGAGAACCGCGAGAACCGCGAGAACCGCGAGAACCGCGAGAACCGCGAGAACCGTGTGGACCGCGAGAACCGCGAGGACCAGAAGGACGAGCACGCAGTGAGCACGGCCGCGCCCGGCTACGACAAGGCCGAACGCGAAGCGGTCCTGCGGGTCATGCGGGAACGCCGGGACATCCGCAACGGCTTCCGTACCGACCCCATCCCGCACGAGGTGCTGCTCCGGGTCCTGGAGGCCGCCCACACCGCGCCCTCCGTCGGCCACTCGCAGCCCTGGGACTTCGTCGTCATCCGGTCCGCCGACACCCGGCGCGCGATGCACGAACTCGCCGAGCGCCAGCGCGACGCGTACGCCAAGTCGCTCCCCAAGGGCCGGGCGAAGCAGTTCAAGGAAATGAAGATCGAGGCCATCCTCGACACCCCGGTGAACATCGTCGTCACCGCCGACCCGACCCGCGGCGGCCGGCACACCCTCGGCCGGCACACCCAGCCGCAGATGGCCCCGTACTCCGCCGCGCTCGCCGTCGAGAACCTCTGGCTCGCCGCCCGCGCCGAGGGCCTCGGCGTCGGCTGGGTCAGTTTCTTCGACGAGCGCGAGATGGTCCGCGCCCTGGGCCTGCCCGAGCACCTGGAGGTCGTCGCCTACCTGTGCGTCGGGTACGTCGACGAGTTCCCGGACGAGCCCGAGCTGATGCAGGCCGGCTGGTCCAAGCGCCGCCCGCTCTCCTGGGTGGTGCACGAGGAGACGTACGGCCGTCGCGCGCTGCCCGGCGAGGACCCGCACGACCTGCTCGCCGAGACCGTCGCCCAGATCCGCCCGCTGGACGCCAAGGCGCTCGGCGAGGCGTGGGAGCGGCAGAAGCGGATGACCAAGCCGGCCGGCGCGCTCGGCATGCTGGAGATCATCTCCGCCCAGCTCTCCGGGCTGTCCCGCCAGTGCCCGCCGCCGATCCCGGAGCCCGCCGCCGTCGCGGTCTTCGCCGGTGACCACGGCGTGCACGCCCAGGGCGTCACCCCCTGGCCGCAGGAGGTGACCGCCCAGATGGTGGCCAACTTCCTCGGCGGGGGAGCCGTCTGCAACGCCTTCGCCACCCAGGTCGGCGCCGAGGTGTGCGTGGTGGACGTCGGCGTCGCCGCCGAACTGCCCGCCACCCCCGGCCTGCTGCCCCGCAAGGTCCGCCCCGGCACCTGTGACATGACCACCGGCCCCGCGATGACCCGCGAGGAGGTCAAGCAGGCCATCGAGGTCGGCATCGAGACCGCCCGCGACCTGGTCGCCGCCGGGAACAAGGCGCTGCTCACCGGTGAGATGGGCATCGCCAACACCACCGCCTCCGCCGCGCTGATCTCCGTCTTCACCGGCGCCGACCCGGCCGAGGTGACCGGCCGCGGCACCGGCATCAACGACGAGACCCTCGCCCGCAAGACCGAGGTGGTCCGCCGCGCGCTGGAGATCCACCGGCCCGACCCGGCCGACCCGATCGGCGTGCTCGCCGCGGTCGGCGGCCTGGAACACGCGGCCATCGTCGGCCTGCTGCTCGGCGGCGCCTCGCTGCGCACCCCGGTCATCCTGGACGGCGTCAGCGCCGGAGCCGCGGCCCTGGTGGCCCGCGCCATCGCGCCCGAGGTGCTGGCCGCCTGCATCGCGGGTCACCGCAGCGCCGAGCCCGGCCATGTGGCCGCGCTCAACAAGCTGGGCCTGCGCCCCCTGGTCGACCTGGACCTCCGCCTCGGCGAGGGCACCGGCGCGCTGCTGGCCCTGCCGATGGTCCAGAGCACGGCCCGTGCCATGCACGAGGTCGCCACCTTCGACTCGGCGGGCGTCACAGAGAAGTAGCCCGCGCGGAAGACCCGCGCGGGAAGACCTCGCACGGAAAGACCCCGCGCGGAAAGACCCGTACGCAAGGGCAGGCGTGCGGCGGCCGGTCCCGGCGCCGCCGCCCCACCCCGCCGTACCCTGAACCCACCTCGTAAAATCCGCACGTCAGGGTTGCTCCAGAGCCGCAGCGCCCACCGCCCCCGCCAGGACGAGGAGCCGCCCTCATGGCCGCACACCCCGCCTACCCCGTAGGTCTCCGCCTGACCGGCCGACGCGTCGTCGTCCTCGGCGGCGGCCAGGTCGCCCAGCGCCGCCTCCCGGCCCTCATCGCGGCGGGCGCGGAGATCCTCCTCGTCTCGCCCGGGGCCACCCCCTCGGTCGAGGCGATGGCGGACGCCGGGGAGATCACCTGGGAGCGTCGTCCGTATGCCGACGGCGACCTCGCGGACGCCTGGTACGCCCTGATCGCCACCAGCGACGCCGAGGCCAACACCGCCGCGTCCGCCGAGGGCGAGCGGCACCGCGTGTGGTGCGTGCGCGCCGACGACGCCGACCGGGCCACCGCCTGGACCCCGGCCACCGGGACCAGCGAGGGCGTCACCGTCGCCGTGCTCACCACCGACGGCCGGGGCCGCGACCCCCGCCACACCGCCGCCATCCGGGACGCGGTCGTCGAGGGCCTGCGCGACGGCACCCTCGTCGCCCCGCACCACCGCACCCGCACCGCGGGCGTCGCCCTGGTCGGCGGCGGCCCCGGCGACCCGGATCTGATCACGGTGCGCGGCCGGCGCCTCCTCGCCGAGGCCGACGTCGTCATCGCCGACCGCCTCGGCCCCCGTGACCTGCTCGCCGAGCTGCCGCCGCACGTCGAGGTGATCGACGCGGCGAAGATCCCGTACGGCCGGTACATGGCCCAGGAGGCCATCAACCACGCGCTGATCGAGCACGCCAAGCAGGGCAAGGCCGTCGTCCGGCTCAAGGGCGGCGACCCGTACGTCTTCGGGCGGGGCATGGAGGAACTGCACGCGCTCGCCGAGGCCGGCATCACCTGCACGGTCGTCCCCGGCATCTCCAGCTCCATCTCGGTGCCGGGCGCCGCCGGTATCCCCGTCACCCACCGCGGCGTCGCGCACGAGTTCACCGTGGTCAGCGGCCATGTCGCCCCCGACGACGCGCGTTCCCTGGTCGACTGGGCCTCCCTCGCCAAGCTGACCGGCACCCTCGTGATCCTCATGGGCGTCGACAAGATCGGGAAGATCGCCGAGACGCTGGTCGCGCACGGCAAGTCCCCCGACACCCCGGTCGCCCTCGTCCAGGAGGGCACCACCGCCGCCCAGCGCCGCGTCGACGCGACGCTGGAGACGGTCGCCGAGACGGTCGTCGCGCGGGACGTCAGGCCGCCCGCCGTCATCGTCGTCGGCGAGGTCGTCCGCGTCGGCCCGCACGGGACGGCGTGACATGGCCGAACCGGTCCTCGTCACCGACCCCGGTGACCCGCGTCTGCACGACTACACCGACCTGACCGACGTCGCCCTGCGGCGCCGCCGGGAACCCGCCGAGGGACTGTTCATCGCCGAGGGCGAGAAGGTCATCCGCCGGGCCGGGGACGCCGGCTACGCGATGCGGTCGATGCTGCTGTCGGCCAAGTGGGTCGACGTGATGCGCGACGTCATCGAGCGCAGCGACGCGCCGGTCTACCTGGTGGAGCCGGACCTCGCCGAACAGGTCACCGGCTACCACGTGCACCGCGGCGCCCTCGCCGCCATGGCGCGCAAGGCCCCGGCCGCCCCCGCCGACCTCCTCGCGGGCGCCCGCCGGGTCGCCGTCTTCGAGGACATCGTCGACCACGCCAACGTGGGCGCCGCCTTCCGCAACGCCGCCGCCCTCGGTGTCGACGCGGTCCTCCTCACCCCGCGCTGCGCCGACCCGCTGTACCGCAGGTCGGTCAAGGTCTCGATGGGCAACGTCTTCCAGGTGCCGTGGACCCGGCTGAAGTCCTGGCCGCACGACATCGAGACCCTGCGCTCGGCGGGGTTCACGGTCGCCGCGCTCTGTCTGAGCGACCGCGCGATCACCCTCGACGCACTCGCCGCCCGGAACCCCGACCGGCTCGCCCTGCTCTTCGGCACCGAGGGCGACGGCCTCACCCCCGGCGCGCTCGCCGCCGCCGACGAGCACGTCCGCATCCCGATGGACGCCGGCGTCGACTCCCTCAATGTGGCCGCCGCCTCGGCCGTGGCCTTCTACGCGACCCGCCCCCGCCCCGCCTGACCTCAAGGACACCTCGCGCGAAGGCGGCCGGCGGCATCCGGGTGTGAGCAGGTGAGGTACAGGCGCTGAACGTGCCGTACGCCTCAGCCCGCGCCGCGCCACCCGATGGCCGCCGGGGCCACCGGGGCCACCGGGGCCACCGGGGCCGCCGGAACCGTCGCGGCCCGCGCCTGCTGCGACCGCACCCCGTCCCGCTCGCCGCCGAGCCCCCGGGACGGCCCCTGGCAGCCCTGCGCCGCGGCGATGGCCAGCGCGACCAGCAGCGTGACCACGACGAACACGAACAGCCGCTGGCGCAGCAGCCGGGGATTGGCGGGGCGCCGCCCGGTGCCCGTCGGCCGGGACGACGGCCGCCTCGCCCCGCCGCGTGACATGGGCCGGCCGCCACCGGAGCGGGTGGTGCTCCGGCCGGTGTCACGGGAGGCGGGGGTGTTCCTGGACCCGGACCGCGGTCCCGCGCCGCCGCCGGTCCGCGAAGGGGTGCCGCCGCGCGGGGGAGTGCCCCCGCGCGGCGCGCCGATCCCTCGCGAGCCGGTCGCCCCGCGCGCCGGACCGGAGCGCCGGACCCCGCCCGTGCCCCGCGCACCCGTGGTGTCCCGGGGGCCGGAGCCGCCCGTGCCCCGGGGCGCGGGGGTGCCCGGCGCACCCTGCGGCCGCCGCTGCGGCCGGTCGGGATAGGTGTCGGCGATCCGGCCGGTGGGCCGGTCCGCCTCTCCGGCGCGGGGGCTGGGCGGCCGTACGTCGGTGAGTCCCTGGGCCTCCCGCGCGGCGATCTCCTTGAGCCGCAGCGAGAGCTGGAGCGTGCTGGGCCGCTCCTCGGGGTTCTTCGCCAGGCAGGCCCGCACCAGCGGGGCGACCGCGTCCGGAACGCCGTGGAGCTGCGCCTCCTCGTGCACCACGCGGTACAGCATCACCTCGGAACTGCCGTGCCCGAAGGGTGAGTCGCCCATGGAGGCGTACGCGAGGGTGGCCCCGAGCGAGAACACGTCCGTGGCCGGTGTCACGGTGGCCCCGCGCACCTGCTCCGGCGCGAGGAAGCCGGGGGAGCCCACCGCCGTGCCGACGTGCGTCAGCGTCGAGGCGCCCGTCGCCCAGGCGATGCCGAAGTCGATGATCCGCGGGCCCTTGGGGGAGAGGAGGATGTTCGACGGCTTCAGGTCGCGGTGCACCACCCCGGCCTCGTGCACGGCGACCAGCCCTTCGGACAGGGCGGCGCCGACGGCGGCGACGTCCGCCGCGCCGAGCGGGCCCTCGTCGGCGACCTTGTCGTGCAGGGAGGGGCCGGGCACGTACTGCGTGGCGAACCACGGACGCTCCGCCTCCAGATCGGCCGCGACCAGCCGGGCGGTGCACCCGCCCCGGATCCGGCGGGCGGCGGACACCTCGCGCGCGAACCGCGAACGGAACTCCTGATCCTCCGCCAGATCGGGCCGGATCACCTTCAGCGCGACCCGCTGCCCCTTCTTGTCGGAGCCCAGGTAGACCACGCCCATCCCACCCGCGCCGAGCCGCCTGTGAAGCCTGAACGAGCCGACGACGCGCGGGTCCTCGCGCCTCAGGCGCATCATCGCCATGTTCATCCCCGCTGCCCGGTCCCTGTGACGAGCGACAGCTTACGTTTCCCCGGCCGCCCGTGCGCAGAGGCCGCGCCCTCCGGAGGCGATCGATTGTCAGTGCCCGGTGGGAGAATTGAGAGGTGGTCAGGGAACGGGCGGGCGGACCGGGCCGGTTCCGCGCGCCTGCCCAACCGGACGTCGGCGAAGGGGGATTGGCTCCGTGAAGGGTGACCGTGTGGAGATAGTCGTGGATGCGGGAGACACCACCCGCACCTACGAGATGGTGGCGAGCCGCGCGGGCCGCCGGGTGGAGACGGCGGTACGCCGGGGCGTGGTGGAGGTGAGCGAAGTCACTCGCAACGGCTCGGTGATCCGGACG
This sequence comes from Streptomyces ziwulingensis, assembly GCF_039542605.1. NCBI lineage: Bacteria > Bacillati > Actinomycetota > Actinomycetes > Kitasatosporales > Streptomycetaceae > Streptomyces > Streptomyces ziwulingensis. Next base: position 158,357 of record NZ_BAABIG010000019.1, on the reverse strand, counting down.
GCCCGGTTCATGGCCAACCGTGTGCTGGCACTGGTCGAGCAGCCGGTCCCGCGAGAGGACAGCTCGGAGAAAACGGGGCAGAGCGGATAGCCCCTCGGGGAAGACCCCGACGCCCGGGCCGAAGTCTCCACCCAGGGGAGTACGCCCCTGGGCGGGGCTCATCCTCGGGGAGGCCCGGCAATCGGTACGAGGGCATGACGTGCGGTGCGCGCCGGACGCCTAGATTTGAGGTCAAGCGGCGGGTGCAGCACTCGTCCCCCGAGGTCAGACGCCCGCCGCTGTCAAGAACAGACCGATTCGGTCAGGAGAGGGACCATGGCCCAGACGGCACCGCGGACGCTGATCCGCACGCAGGAACGCTGGTTCGCCGCGTTGCCACGCGGTCGTCGGCAGGGTCGTCGTCACCCGTTGGTGGCGACCGTGATGGCCCTTCCCCTGGCGGTCCTGCTCCTCCTCGTCTTCGACGGGTGGGAGACAGTGGCCACACAAGCGTCGTCCGTGGGTGTGATGCTGGGGCGCTGAGCGGCGACCCCAGGCCCGGAAGAGCGGTCCGGGCGGGGACATCCATCCATGAAACCCCGTGGGGACGGGGGTGCGGCGGACGGCAAAAGATGCCGGCGTAGCTGGGGAGCTACGCCGGCATTGCTGTGCCCGCACCCATAGCCATAGCCATAGCCGCAGCCGCAGCCGCAGCCGCAGCCGCAGCCGCAGCCGCAGCCGCAGCCGCAGCCGCAGCCGCAGCCGCAGCCAAAGCCGCCGCCCACCCCGACGCCGCCTACCCGCGAACCCCGGCCGAGCCCCACCCCCGCAGCCGCACCCGCGTAGCCCCACCCCCGTACCCTCACCCCGTGACGACGGACCCGATCCTCCCGGCCCTGACCGCCCGAGTCCGGGCGACGGCCCACGCCCGCACTCCGACCTGCCCCTGCCCTGCGGGCTCTGCGGGCTCCGCGGGCTCCGAGGGCTTCGGGGGCTCCGCGGGCTCCGGGGGCTCCGCGGGCTCGGCAGGTCGTTCAGGCCCCGCGGTCACACTCGCCGACCGCCCCGACGCGACCGTCGTCCGTCACGCCGGCACCGTCGCCAAGGCCCACGCCCCGGACGCCGACCCGCAGGGCCTGGCCCGGCGCGTCGCCCTCGCCGCCCGGCTCCCCGGCATCCTGCTCCCTCCGCTCGACCCGGCCCCCGTCACCCTGCACGACCGCCTCGTGACCTTCTGGCCGTACGGCATCCCCGTCGACCCGGACCACCCCGGCGCCGCCCCCTGGGAAGCGGCCGGCACCCTCCTCGCCCGCCTCCACCGCACCCCCGCCCCGGCCGGCACCCCCGCCATGCGCGGCCCCGCCAAGGCCGCCGCCGCCCTCACCCGCCTGCGCGCCGCCGCCCGGCACGACCCCCGGGCGACGCCGGTCCTGCGGGCCTGGTCCGCGCTGCCGCCCTGGGCCCGCGACGAGGAGCCCTGGCCGGACAACCCCGTCCTGTGCCACGGCGACCTCCACCTCGGCCAGCTCGTGCGCCACCCCGCGCCCGACGGCCCCTGGCTGCTGATAGACGTCGACGACCTGGGCGTGGGCGCCCCGGCCTGGGACCTCGCCCGCCCGGCCGCCTGGTACGCCTGCGGGCTGCTCCCGCCCGAGGAGTGGACCCGTTTCCTGACCGCCTACCGCGTCGCCGGCGGCCCGGCCGTCCCGCCGCACGGCGACCCCTGGCCGGCCCTGGACACGGCGGCCCGCGCCCTCACCGCCCAGACCGCCGCCCGGGCCCTGACCAAGGCGATCGAGGCGGACCGCCCGCTGGACGAGGTGGACGGCGCGGTGGTCGACGCCTGCGCGCGGATGGCCGCCCTCCCGGTGGAGTTGAGCGCGAGTCACGCGAAGTAGGGTGCAACCGACCGCGGCCGGGCAGTGTCTGTCCCGGCGGAACGCGAAGCAGGACCGACCGGCGAGGAGTTGAGCCGAACATGCAGTGTCCGAAGTGCCACGCAGCGATGCACACGTACAACCGCAACGGCGTCCAGATCGAGCAGTGCAGCAACTGCCGCGGGATATTCCTGGACTACGGCGAGCTGGAGGCGCTGACCCGGCTGGAGTCCCAGTGGTCGCAGCCGGCCCCGCCGCCCCAGGGCATCCCGCAGGCGTACCCCCAGGCCGCTCCGGCCGCCCCCGCCTGGGGCGCCCCGCACGGCGGTCACGGCGGTCACGGCCACCACGGCCACCACCGCGACAAGGGCTTCGGACGCATGCTGTTCTCCAGCTGACAGCCGGTCGCCGGCCCGCCGGGCCGGCGACAGAAAACCCCCGGCCGTACGAGACGGCCGGGGGTTTTCCGGGTGGTGGACGATACTGGGATTGAACCAGTGACCTCTTCCGTGTCAGGGAAGCGCTCTCCCGCTGAGCTAATCGTCCTCGGGACCACAGCCCGGAGGCGGTGGACACTGCGTGCGCGATACTGGGATTGAACCAGTGACCTCTTCCGTGTCAGGGAAGCGCTCTCCCGCTGAGCTAATCGCGCGGGTTCAGGATCTTCGAGAGATCCAGTGGACGATACTGGGATTGAACCAGTGACCTCTTCCGTGTCAGGGAAGCGCTCTCCCGCTGAGCTAATCGTCCTTGGAGGTGGAGACGGGATTTGAACCCGTGTAGACGGCTTTGCAGGCCGTTGCCTCGCCTCTCGGCCACTCCACCAGGAGTGCAGGGAACCACGAGGACTCCCTGTTCCGCGAGCGGACGACGAGGTTCGAACTCGCGACCTCAACCTTGGCAAGGTTGCGCTCTACCAACTGAGCTACGTCCGCCTGTCGGTTCGGTCGGCTCACGCGTCCCGGCGACGTGTTGAACTCTAGCGGATTCCGGGGCCAGCACAAAAACGCGTTTGCGCAGCGTGCTGCCCTGTGCCCGGTCCCGGTCCTGGTCAGGGTGGGCGGAAGGACAGGTTCGGGGCACCTCGCGGTCACCCCGCCTACACTCGGTCAAGTGTCCGATCTCCCGCCTCTCGCCCGTTTCGGCGACCGTCTCGCCACGGGCCTGCGCGATGTCACCACCGATCCGGCCGCCCTGGACTCCAGCGGTTTCTGGGCGGTCCGCGCGGACTTCGAGGGCGGTCTGACCTGCGCCCGGTTCGCGGACGTCCGCACCGCCCCGGTGCCCGCGCCCGTGCCGGGCCGGTGGCGGGGACCGGCCGTCGGTGACTGGACGTCCTCCCTCGACCGCGCCGCGTACACGGCGGCCGTGCGGCGGGTCCGGGCGCACATCGAGGCCGGCGAGGTCTACCAGGCCAACCTCTGCCGGGTGCTGTCCGCGCCGGTCCCGCCCGATGCCGACGTGGACGCTCTCGCCGCCCTGCTGGCGCGCGGCAACCCGGCGCCGTACGCGGGCACGATCCGGTTGCCGGGACACGGGGTGGAGATCGCCACCGCCTCTCCCGAGCTGTTCCTGCGCCGGGAGGGGCGGACCGTGGAGTCGGGCCCGATCAAGGGGACCGGGCGCACCGAGGCGGACCTTCTGGAGAAGGACCACGCCGAGAACGTGATGATCGTGGACCTGGTCCGCAACGACCTCGGGCGGGTCTGCGCGCCGGGCACCGTCACCGTGCCCGACCTGTGCGCCGTGGAGAAGCACCCGGGGCTCGTGCACCTGGTGTCGGCCGTGCGCGGCGAGCTGCGCCCCGGGGCGGGCTGGCCGGAGCTGTTCGCCGCCGCCTTCCCGCCCGGGTCCGTCACCGGAGCCCCCAAGGCGAGCGCCCTGCGGATCATCGACGCGCTGGAGACCGCGCCGCGCGGCCCGTACTGCGGCGGCGTCGGCTGGGTGGACGCGGACCGCGGTGTCGCGGAGCTGGCCGTCGGTATCCGCACCTTCTGGATCGACCGGGCCGAGGGGTGCCTGCGCTTCGGCACCGGCGCCGGGATCACCTGGGGCTCCGACCCCGAGGGGGAGTGGCGGGAGACCGAGCTGAAGGCGTCCCGGCTGCTCGCGATAGCGTCGGGGGCGTACACGCTGGACGGCGAGGAACGGTAGGGACAAGTGAAGCTCTGGCTGGATGGCGGGCTGCAGGACAGCGACTCCGCCCGCGTCTCCGTCTTCGACCACGGCCTGACCGTGGGTGACGGCATCTTCGAGTCGGTGAAGACGGTGGACGGCCGCCCGTTCGCGCTGACCCGGCACCTCGACCGGCTGGTGCGCTCCGCGCGGGGCCTGGGCCTGCCCGACCCCGACCTCGACGAGGTGCGGCGCGCCTGCGCCGCCGTACTGGACGCCAACCCCCTGCCGCTCGGCCGGCTCCGGATCACCTGCACCGCCGGCCGGGGCCCGCTCGGCTCCGACCGCGGCGAGCACCGCCCGACGCTCGTGGTCGCCCTGGGCGAGACGAGCCGCCGCCCCGACGCCACCGCCGTGATCACCGTCCCCTGGACGCGCAACGAGCGCGGCGCGCTCACCGGCCTGAAGACCACCTCGTACGCCGAGAACGTCCTCGCGCTCGCCCGCGCCCGTGCGCGGGACGCCTCGGAGGCGCTGTTCGCCAACACCGTGGGGCAGCTCTGCGAGGGCACCGGGTCGAACGTCTTCGTCGTCCTCGACGGCGAGATCCACACGCCGCCGGTCGCCTCCGGCTGCCTGCCCGGCATCACCCGGGCCCTCACCGTGGAGTGGACCGGCGCCAAGGAGACGGATCTCCCGCTGGAGGTGCTGGAACGGGCCGACGAGGTGTTCCTGACCTCGACCCTGCGCGACGTCCAGGCCGTACGCCGGGTCGACGGCCGCGAACTGCCGGACGCCCCGGGCCCGGTGACCGCCAAGGCCGCGCGGATCTTCGCGGAGCGGGCCGCGGACGACCTCGATCCCTGAGCCCCGCACTCCGTTACTCCGCACCCCGACACTCCGCACCCCCGTGCCCGGCTGCCCCGGTGCTCCGATATTCGGCTGCTCCCGGCGGCCGGGGCGGGTAGAACACTCTTGATGACCACGACCCTGCGGCCGACCGAGCCGCTTCAGCACGCCGCCGACGGGACGCGCTCACGCCGCTACCAGGTGTGCGTGAACAGCCGCCCCGTCGGCGTGGTGCGCCTCGGCACCTCGCCCGCCTTCGGCGACTCGGTGGCCGTCCTGCACGATCTGCGCGTGGACGAGGCCGACCGCCGGCGCGGCCGGGCCACGGTGGCCGCGCTGGCCGCGGAGGAGGTGGCGCGCGGCTGGGGCTGCCGCCAGGTCCTGGTGACCGTCCCCGCCGACGCCGGGCCGGCCCGACGGCTCGCGGAGGCCCTCGGCTACGTCCGCCTCAGCCGCGGTATGCGCAAGCGGCTCGGCGACACCCCGCCCGCCCTGCCCGACGGCAGCCGCCCCCGGCCCATGACACCCGCCGAGTACGACGCCTGGCAGTCGTACGAGAGCGAGGGCTACGCCCGGGACTGGATCGAGCGCGGCATGCCCGAGGACGTGGCGCGGGCCAGGAGCCGGCGCGACCACGAGGAACTGCTGCCCCGGGGACTGGACACCGAGAACACGCTGCTCACCGTGGTGGAGCACGCGGGCGACCGGGTCGGCACCCTCTGGCTGGCACTGCGCGACGAGGACGCCTTCGTCTACGGCGTCGAGTCCGACGCCGCCCACCGGGGGCGCGGCCACGGCCGTACGCTGATGCTGGTGGCGGAGGCCCAGGCGATCGCCGCCGGCCGGCGCCTGCTCGGCCTCAGCGTCTTCGCCGACAATTTCCCGGCCGAACGGCTCTACGAGTCCCTTGGCTACGAGACGACGCGGTACACCTTCCGCAAGCGGCTGCTCTAGGACAGGGCCGGCCGGGCGCGTCCCGCCGGGATCAGGACGGCCGGTCGGCCAGCAGCCGGTCCGCGATCTCCTCGATGCGCTCCCGCAGTCCTTCCTGGCCCTTGCCGCCGTCGAGCCGTTCGCCGTCGATGACATAGGTCGGCGTGCCGGTCACGCCGATCGCCTTGCCCTCGGCCTGGTCCGCGTCGACGATCAGCATGTGCCGGCCGTCGATCAGCGCGGTGTCGAACTCCTCGGTGTCCAGGCCCAGTTCACGGGCGACCTCGATCAGGAGCGGCTCGCCCGCGCGGCCCAGTTCCGCGGTCCGGCCGAGGACCGCCTCGACGTACGGCCAGCCCTGCCCCTGCTCGGCGGCCTCCTCGGCGGCCTGGGCGGCGGCGAAGGAGTGCCTGTGCTTCTCCAGCGGGAAGTGCCGCAGCCGCAGCTCCAGCCGGTCGCCGTAGCGGGCGCGCAGGGCCCGCAGGTCCGTCAGGGCGGTGGTGCAGTCGGGGCACTGGAGTTCGCACCAGACGTCGAGGACGGGCGTGGCGGGGCGTACGGGGGAGGAGTCGCTCATGGGGCCAGTCTTCCAGCCCCCGCAGCCGCGGCCCAACCCGGACCGGAGCGGCCCGGGACGCCCGCGGGCACCGGCACCCGCGGCGGAGCCGACCCGGAGATGTCCCTGATGTCGGGCCGGGGCGTGGCCCCACCGGGCGGCGACGGTGCAGGATGGAGGGGACGAAGAGGCAGTACCCGCTGCCCCGCCGTGCCCAGCCTGGAGGACCGGATGATTGCCGAGACCGTCTGTTCCGCCGTCTCCGCGGCCGGCCTGGGCATCGCGGCGGTCACGGCGTACCGCAAGCGTTTCCTGGCGGCGGCCCGGATCGCGGCCTACGCGCTGATCCCCGTCGGCCTGGTGCTGACCGGCCTCGTCGAGTGGCTGGCGGACACCGCCTTCAGCCCGACGGCCTGGGCGGGCTTCGGGGTGCTGGGAATCGCCTGGCTGCTGTTCGCCACCACCCGCGTCGTGGAGCGCCGCCGCGGCGGCACCCGCAAGGAACGCAGGGAAACCCGGGCCGCCGCCCGGCGCGACGCGGTGGCCCCCACCGCCTCGGCCCCCTCGCTGGGAGCCGGCCCGCCCTCCGCACCCGCGGCCCGCCCCGCCGGCAGGGGCAGCGGCAAGGCCCGCGCCGACGAGGACTTCAGCGACATCGAGGCCATCCTGAAGAAGCACGGCATCTGAACGGGCGGCCGGGGCACGGCGTCCGGCGCCGCCGAACGTCTCGCGGGGCGAAACGACACAGTGGGTCGGCGGACGTCCGCAAACGATCACAACCCGCCCCGAAGACCGCGGTTACCGGCGAACACCGGTGATCAAGAAGAGCGTTGATCGCGCCGGGGGCATCCGCTGCGTCATCATCGCCGCGAGATGCTGGATACGACACAGCTTGACCCGACAGAGACAGAGAGTGACACCGCGCCCCGGCGGCCAGCGCCCCGCGGATGCCTCTTCGCCCTTTCCCAGCCACCGCTGATGATCTTCCTTGCGGTGATCGGGTGTCTGCTGCTCATGGCTTCGTTGCACGATCTGCTACTGCTGTGAGCCCACCCGCGTTCCCCGGTGCCATCCGCCGGGGAGCGCGTCGTATCCGCCGCCGCCCCGCGGGTCAGCCGGCCGCCGCCTCCTTGCGCCGCGCCCGGTAGGCGGCCACATGCAGCCGGTTGCCGCAGGTGCGGCTGTCGCAGTACCGCCGTGAGCGGTTGCGGGAGAGGTCGACGAAGGCGCGCCGGCAGTCGGGGGCCTCGCAGCGCCGCAGCCGGTCCTGCTCCCCGGCGACCACGAAGAAGGCCAGGGCCATCCCGCAGTCGGCCGCCAGGTGGTCGGCGACGGAGGCGCCGGGCGCGAAGTAGTGCACATGCCAGTCGTAACCGTCGTGGTCGGTGAGGCGCGGTGTGGTGCCCGCGGCCGCGACCAGTTCGTTGATCACCGCGGCGGCGCCCCGGGCGTCGGGGGCGGCGAAGACCGCGGCGAACCGGCCGCGCACCGCGCGCACCGCCGCGAGGTCGGCCTCCGAGAGCACGCCGACGTCGCTGATCTCGTGGTTCCGGACGAAATCGACGAGAGTGACGAGGTCCGGCAGTCCGTCGGGTGCCGACTCGTCCTCCGGCGCGGTGTTCACCAGATCCACCACGGTGTCGAGGGCGCACCGGCTGTCGTGGGTGATCAGCACATTTCGCTCCCAGGCCTGGGGGACGGGCGGGCGCCCGCCGATGCTGGCCGATGGTAGTGGCATCCCGGGGCCCGCGGGGCCGGGGCGGCGGACCCGCGCGCACGCGCACCGGCGTCGTCGCCGCGGAAGTGCCGCGGCGACGACGCCGGTGCGCAGTGCCGTATGCGGTTGTCCTGGCCCGGGCCGTCACCCCGAGTCGACGGCGCCGGGCGGCTTCATGGGGCCTCGCGCTAGCTTTCCGCCAGAATGTGCGAGAGCTCCTGGTCGAGGTCGAAGTGCCGGTGTTCCGTGCCGGGCGGCACGGCGGCGTCGGTGCGCTTCAGGAAGGACTCCAGGGCCCGCGCCGGGGCCTCGAGCAGTGCCTCGCCCTCCGGAGAGCTCAGGGCGATGCACACGACGCCCTGACCGTGGCTGCGCGACGGCCAGACGCGGACGTCGCCGGTACCGGTGGGCCGGTGCAGCCCTTCGGCGAGCAGATCGCGGGCGAACACCCACTCGACGGTCTCCTCGGCTCCGGTATGGAAGGTGGCGTGCACGGCGTAGGGGTCGGCCGTGTCGTACCGCAGGCCTGCGGGGACGGGCAGGGATGACTCGCTCGACACAACGAGGCGCAGGTGCAGCTCGCAGCTGACCGTGGTGTTCATAAGCGCCAGGGCCTTTCGCTCAGTGTGCGCTCGGGGATTCGCACGTCGGCGAAATCGACATGCCACCTACGGTGCCGTTGTAAACCCCTCTGAGTGTTTTGCGTGGCTTTACGTCCCTCTTCCGGCCGAGAGATCGTCGTCGAGGTGCGGCCATTCCGGTGACTCGTTTCGCTCCGGTAGGGTTTGGCCGTATGAACACGGGGAGTAGTGAGCCGGGCGAGGTAGCGGCTGTGATGTCGGATCGGGCGGAAACGGACGAGGCGGCGGACGAGCGGGAACTCGGTTCACGGGCTCCCGAGTTCGTCAAGGCGCGCCGCATGCTGCACCTGAGCTGGCAGGTCGGTGTCTTCGTGGTCGGTCTCGCGGTCGTGGTGGCCGGCATCATCATGCTGCCGCTGCCCGGACCCGGCTGGGTCGTGATCTTCGGCGGCATGGCGATCTGGGCGACCGAGTTCGTCTGGGCCCAACTGGTACTGCGCTGGACCAAACGCAAGGTGACCGAGGCGGCACAGCGCGCGCTCGACCCCGAGGTGCGGCGCCGCAACATCATCCTCACGTCGATCGGCCTGGTGGTCATCGCGGCGATCGTCGGCTTCTACCTGTGGAAGTTCGGCCTCGTGATGCCCTGGAAGATCGAGGACCAGTGAGCGCGGGGCGACCCTCCGCCCCGCGCGACCGGGTGGCACGGGCAGCCCCTGACATGCGGTAACGTTCTCCCTGCGTCCGGGCGATTAGCTCAGTGGGAGAGCGCTTCGTTCACACCGAAGAGGTCACTGGTTCGAACCCAGTATCGCCCACCGGATCAAGGCGGCCCGGCTCACGGAAGTGAGCCGGGCCGTTCCGTTGCCAGGACGCACGCCGGACCTCCGCCGGTCCAGGCCGCCCGGCGTCACGTCAGGCCCCACAGCCCCTCGCCGGGCCCCTTGGTCACGTCGGTCCCGCGCGGCTTGCCCGCCGGGCCCCGCCCAACCCCCGGCCTTCATCCAACCGTGACCTTCCGCGCGCCCTCCGCCGACGCGCCACCCGCCGTTCGGCCCCTCGATCGCGCCCACGGCGACCTGCGTTTTTCCGGCCCGGCGTCCCGACGCGTTCCGGGACGCCGCCGCGGCGCGCGCCGCCCCGCTCCCATCAATTCCTGTCCGAATCATTGACGCGCCCCTGGGCCCTCCGTAGCTTGTGCCAGCAAGCGCTTACTTGAAACGATTCACGGAGCGAACGCAACGTCGCGGGGAGGCTCTTATGCAGCAGGTCGGGAATGTGGAGAGGCGGACGATCCTCAAAGCGGCGGGGGCCTCGCTGGCCGCCGCGGGGCTCGGCGCGACCGCCACGGCGTGCGAGGGCGGCAGCGGCTCGGGGGACGGCACGGTGACGATCCGTTACTCCTGGTGGGGTGCGGAGGACCGGGCGGAACGCATCAACAAGACCATCGCGCTCTTCGAGAAGAAGTATCCGAAGATCAAGGTCAAGACCGACTTCCAGCAGTACGCCGACTTCTGGAAGAAGTTCAACACACAGGCTTCGGGGGGAAATCCGCCGGATGTCTTCCAGAATGCCATCGGATTCCTTCGTAAATACGACGCGAAGAATGTGCTGCTCGATCTCGGCGACCAGGTCGAGGCCGGAAATCTCTCCATGGACGGATTCCGGGCGGGACTGGAGAAGTTCGGCGAGGTCGACGGCAAACTGCTCGGCGTGCCGGTCGGTTCGAACTCGATGGCCCTCGTCATCGACAAGCCCGTCTGGACCCGGGCCGGCGCCTCGCCCGAACAGGGCTGGACCTGGGACGACTTCGACGCGGCCATGACGCGCATCCGTGACCGGGCGGGCCGGGCCGGGGACAGCGGCATGTACGGCGTCATGTACCTCTACGACCTGTACCTCCGGCAGAACGGCAAGGCGTTCTTCACCGAGGACGGACTCGGCTTCACCGAGGCGGATCTGACCCGGTGGTGGACGAAGGCGGAGAAGGGCGTGCGGACCGGCCTGGTCGCCGACGCGAAGAAGGTCGTGCAGATCAAGCCCAAGTCGGCGGTCGCCGGCGAGCTGGCGGCCGCCGAGTTCACCTGGGACAACTTCGTCGTCCGCTACACCTCCGAGGGCACGAGCGAGTACGGCCTGGCGCCCATCCCCACCACGGACGGCAAGAAGACGGGCCAGTACCTCGGCTCACTGATGCTCAGCGCCGCCAAGCGCACCCGGCACCCGAAGGAGGTCGCCCAGTTCATCGACTTCATGGTCCACGACCCCGAGGTCGCCAAGATCATGGGTTACGACCGGGGGGTGCCCACGACGCAGGTGCAGTACGACGCGTACCGGCCGACCGGTGAGGTCGACAAGTCGATCGCGGCCTACGAGGAGTCCCTCGTGAAGGCGGGCGTCCTGGAGACCATCACCCCGCACCCGGACGGTGCCGACATCTGCGAGGCCGCGTTCCTGCGCATCGCCGAGGAGATGTCCCTGGGCAAGCGGTCGGTGGACGAGGCGGTCGAGCAGTTCTTCACCGAGTCGAAGACGGCTCTCACCGGCTGAGGGGAAGCGCCGTGACACACGCCCCCGCCATGGCGGGCCGGACCACGGACCCCGAGCCGCGGCACGGCCCCGTGAAGTCCCCGCGCCCCACCGCCTGGAAGCGGCGGGCCCGCCGGGAGAGCCTGGTCGGCTACCTCTTCATGTCCCCCTGGATCGCCGGATTCCTGCTGCTCACCGCGGGCCCGATGATCGCCTCGCTCTACTACGCCTTCACCGACTACAACCTCTTCGACGCCCCGCGCTGGATCGGCCTGGACAACTTCACGGAGATGTTCGGCGACCCGCGCTGGCGCCACTCCGTCCAGGTCACCCTCTGGTACGTCGTCGTCGGCACCCCCGTCAAACTGGTCGCCGCCCTCGGGGTGGCCCTGCTGCTGGCCCAGAAGCGGCGCGGCCAGGCGTTCTACCGGGCCGCGTTCTACGCCCCCTCGCTGATCGGCGCGAGCGTCTCCGTCGCCATCGTCTGGAAGGCGATCTTCTCGGACGACGCGGTCGTCGACCGCACGCAGCAGTTCTTCGGGGTCGGCGTCGGCGGCTGGACCGGCGACCCCGACATGATCATCTACAGCCTGGTGGCGCTCACCGTCTGGCAGTTCGGCGCCCCGATGGTCATCTTCCTGGCCGGCCTGAAGCAGGTGCCGCGCGAACTGTACGAGGCGGCCGACGTCGACGGGGCGGGCAAGGCGCGGCAGTTCTGGAACATCACGCTGCCGATGATCTCCCCGGTCCTCTTCTTCAACGTCCTGCTGGAGACCATCCACTCGTTCCAGATCTTCAGCTCGGCCTACATCGTCGGCGGCGGCGCCGGCGGCAACGCCTGCGGTCCCGCGGACGGCTCGATGGTCTACACCTGTTATCTGTACGTCCAGGGATTCGAGAACAGCCGTATGGGCCTGGCCTCCGCCATGGCCTGGATGCTGCTGGTCGCGGTCGCCCTGGTCACCGCCGTGCTGTTCTGGTCCCAGAAGCGCTGGGTGCACTACGAGGAGGGCGGCCGATGAGCGCGCGGGCCACCGACGTCACACCGGCCGCGTCCCCGAGGGCGGCCGCCCTGCGGCGCGGGCTGCCCGGGTCCCTCGCCTGGCACCTCGGGTCGCTGGCGATCCTCGCCGTGATCCTCTACCCGGTGATCTGGGTCCTCGGCGGTTCCTTCAAGGCGAGCGAGGACATCGTCGGCAGCCTGGACCTGTTCCCGGCCGAGCCGATCACCGCCAACTACACCCGCCTGACCGAGGGCATCGCCGACATCCCGGTCTCCACCTTCTTCGTCAACTCAGCTCTCCTCGCGGTGGGTTCGGTGGCAGGCATTCTGCTGTCCTGCTCGCTGACGGCCTACGCCTTCGCCAGGATCAGGTTCGCGGGCCGGAACCTGCTCTTCACCCTGATGATCGGCACGCTCCTGCTGCCCTACCACGTGCTGCTGATCCCGCAGTACGTGCTGTTCCGCAACCTGGACATGATCAACACGTACACGCCGCTGCTGCTCGGCAAGTACCTCGCCACGGAGGCGTTCTTCGTCTTCCTGATGGTGCAGTTCATGCGGAACCTGCCCAGGGAACTGGACGAGGCGGCCCGGCTGGACGGGTGCGGGCACTTCCGCATCTACTGGTCGATCGTGCTGCCGCTGTGCCGCCCGGCCCTGATCACCAGCGCGATCTTCACCTTCATCAACTCGTGGAACGACTTCATGGGCCCGCTGATCTACCTCAACGAGCCCGACAAGTACACCGTCTCGCTGGGGCTGAAGATGTTCGTCGACCAGGAGGGGCTGGCCGACTACGGCGGCATGATCGCCATGTCGCTGGTCGCCCTGCTGCCCGTCCTCGCCTTCTTCCTGGCCTTCCAGCGCTATCTGATCGACGGCATGGCGACGTCCGGACTGAAGGGCTGAGGGGGAGCAGGTCATGACCGAGATGCGTGCGAAGGCCCGTACGGGACCGGGCGAGTCGCCGCTCGCCGAGCGGTTCGCCCTGTTCGCCGAGTGCCTGCTCACCGGCGTGTGGATCGCGGTGGCGGCGCTGCCGCTGGTCACCTGGCCGGCCGCCTTCGCGGCCGGCGCGCGGCACCTCGGGCGCCGGCTCGCGCATGAACGCGGCGGGCTGCGGGAGTTCACCGCCGACTTCCGCGCGGCGCTGCGCCGCGGCTGGCTCGTCGGGCTCGCCGGGTGGGCCGCCCTGGCCGTGGTCTGGGTGGACGTGCGGGCGGTGCGGGCGGGGCTGCCGGGCGGGCCGCTGGCCGGTGCCGTGGGCGTGTCCGCGCTGATCGCCGCGGCCGTGGCCGGACTGCGCGCGGCCGCCCGCTGGCACCCCGGCGCCTCCTGGCGGGCGCTGCTCGCCGGGGCCGGCCGCCGTACCGTGCTCGACCCCGCCGGTTCCTTCCTGCTCGTCGGCGGCCTGGCGGTCGTGGTCTGCTCCGCCTGGTTCAGCGCGCCGCTGGGCGTCGCCGTCCTCGGCGCCGTGGCGGCGGCGACCGTCGCCGTGGAGGAGCGGTACGCCCGCCGCTGAGCGGCGTCCCACCTGGCCGGGAGCGGCGGCCACCCGTGCGGGAGTGGCGGCCACCCGGCCGGGAGCGGTGCCCCGGTGCCGCGTCCCGATCTGTCATGCCCCTGACATTCCAGTCATCCATATGCGCGTTCACGTACGAGTCCACCAGCCCCTGTCCCCCCGCCCGAGTCCACCACCCCATGTCCCCCGCACGGAAGGGAAGGCCATGTCCCCCATCCCCCGCAGATCCCTCCTGAAGGCGGCGGCCGTCGCCGGCGCCGCCGCCCATGTCAGTTGGGCGCTGGGCACCCGCGAGGCCCAGGCCGCGCCCGCCGCCGAGGCCACCGCCGCCGGCCCCGTCACCCTCGACTGGCTGGAGGACGGCGGCCTCGGCGCCGCGCCCGGCACCACCGTCGGCGTGCCCTGGCCCAAGGGCGCCCACCCGGAGGAGCAGACCTTCTCCCTCACCGACGCCGACGGCACGGCCGTACCCGTGCAGACCTGGCCGCTGGCCTACTGGCCGGACGGTTCCCTGAAGTGGACCGCGCACGCCGTCGGCTCCGGTACCGGCCGGCTCACCCTGGCCGCCGGCACCCCCGCCGCACCCGAGAAGAAGGTCACCGTCGACCGGCGCGGCGGCGGCATCGACATATCGACCGGCGTCATCACCGCGCGGATCGGCAGATCCGGCGCCACCCTCGTCAGATCCGTCACCCGCGGCTCCACCGAGATCGCCAAGGACGGCCGGCTCGTCCTGCTGCGCCAGCCCGAGATCGAGGACGGCGACCAGGGGACGGTGAGGTACGAGCGCTTCGACGGCGCGATCTCGGACGTCACCGTCGAACAGGACGGGCCGGTCCGGGCGGTCGTCCGCATCGACGGCAAGCACCGCAAGGGCGGCCGGAGCCGGCTGCCCTTCTCGATCCGCCTCTACTTCTACGCGGGCGCCGACTCTTTCCGCATGGTGCACACCCTCACCTTCGACGGCGAGCAAAAGCCCGGCGAGGCGAGCGGTGACTTCATCCGGGGCCTCGGCGTCCGCTTCACCGTGCCGATGCGCGACGAGTCCTACGACCGGCACGTCCGGCTCGGCGGCGAGGGCACCGGCCTGCTCCGCGAGGCCGTCAAGGGCATCACCGGACTGCGCCGCGACCCGGGTGCGGCCGTGCAGGCGGCGCAGTACGCGGGGGAGCGGCTGCCCGACCCGGCCACCTGGGACCAGCGGGTCACCACCCGCCTCCAGTACATCCCCGAATGGGGCGACCACACCCTCTCCCAGCTCTCCGCCGACGGCTTCACCCTGCGCAAGCGCACCACGAAGGGCCACGGCTGGATCGCCGCGGGCGGCGGCCGGCGCGCCTCCGGCTTCGGGTACGTCGGCGGCGCGAGCGGCGGTCTCTCCTTCGGCCTGCGCGACTTCTGGGAGAAACACCCCGCCCAGCTCGACATCCGCGACGCCCACACCGACGAGGCCGAGGTCACCCTCTGGCTCTGGTCGCCCGAGGCCCAGCCGATGGACCTGCGCTTCTACCACGACGGCCTGGGCCAGGACACCTACCCCGAGCAGATCGAGGGCCTCAACATCACCTACGAGGACTACGAACCGGAGTTCGGCACCCCGTACGGCATCGCCCGCACCTCCGAACTCCTCTTCTGGGCCAACGCCGCCACGCCCCCGGCCGAGACCCTCGCCCGGCAGGTCGAGGCCGTCCGCGTCCTGCCGCAGCTCGCCGCCCCGCCCGGGCAGCTCATCAAGGCGGGGGTCTTCGGCCCCGGCCTGTACTCCGAACCGGACCGCTCCACCCCGGCCAAGGCGAAGATCGAGGACCACCTCGACTTCCTCTTCACCTACTACAAGGACCAGGTGGAGCAGCGCCGCTGGTACGGCTTCTGGGACTACGGCGACATCATGCACACGTACGACACCGCCCGGCACCAGTGGCGGTACGACGTCGGCGGCTACGCCTGGGACAACTCCGAACTCTCCCCCGACCTCTGGCTCTGGTACGCCTATCTGCGCTCCGGCCGGGCCGACATCTTCCGCTTCGCCGAGGCCATGACCCGGCACACCGGCGAGGTCGACGTCTACCACCTCGGCGAGTGGGCCGGCCTCGGCACCCGCCACGGCGTCCAGCACTACGCGGACAGCGCCAAGCAGCAGCGCATCGCCAACACCACCTACCGCCGCTTCTACTACTTCCTCACCGCCGACGAACGCGTCGGCGACCTCTGCCACGCCAACGTCGACTCCGACGAGACCTTCCTCGCCCTCGACCCGCTGCGCAAGATCCGCACCGAGCCGTACACCCCCGACCGGCACGCCCTGTCGATCGGCTTCGGCACGGACTGGAGCGGCCTGGTCTCGGCCTGGCTGACCGAGTGGGAACGCAGGGGCCCCAAGTGGGAGAAGGCCAAGGCCCGCGTCCTGTCCACCATGGAGACGATCGCCGCCCAGCCCAACGGGTTCGTCCAGGGCAGCGGCCTGTACGACCTGGACACCGGGAAGTTCGCGATCGCCGCGGACCCCGTCGTCTCCGTCTCGCACCTCTCGGCCGTCTTCGGCCTCGGCGAACTCTGCGCCGAGCTGATCGACCTGGTCGACATGCCGGCGTTCGAGGCGGCGTACTACGACTACTGCCGCTACTTCAACGCCGCCAAGACCGAGCAGGCCGCCCGGTACGGCAGCGACTTCGGCTCCCTGCTCCTCTTCCAGGGCCACTCCCGCCTCGACGCGTACGCGGCCGTGCGGACCGGCGACGAGAAACTCGCCGCCCGCGCGTGGGACAAGTTCTACAACTCCGACGGGTACCAGGAGTCGGCGCCCTGGAAGACGCGGGAACTCACCGGCCCGCTCACCCTGGTGGCGGGCAGCGAGGCGCCCTGGATCTCCACCAACGACACCGCCCTCTACGGCCTCGCCGCCATCGAGAACCTCGCCCTGCTGGGAAACCGGATGCCGTAGCCCACCCGTGACGGGCGCGGGAGGGGGCACACTCCCCGCGTGGACTTCAACCATTACCGGTTCCGCAGTCTGTGGGACCTGCCCGCGCCCGTCCCGGACGTCTACCGCGCGCTGGAACGGATCGAGGAGTACCCGCACTGGTGGCCCCAGGTCCGCGAGGTCACCCGCCTCGACCCGGCCGGCGGCGTCATCCGCGTCCGCTCCCTCCTCCCGTACGACCTGACCCAGACGATGCGCGAGGAGCGCCGCGATCCGGCGGCCGGGGTCCTCCAGGTCGTGCTCGGCGGCGACATCGAGGGCTGGGCCCGCTGGACCGTCCGCGCGCGCGGCACCGGCACCCTGGTCCGCTACGAACAGGAGGTCGACGTCCGCAAACCGCTGCTGCGCCACCTCGCCCTGCCCGGCCGGGCCCTCTTCCGCGCCAACCACACCCTGATGATGCGCGCCGGGCGGCGCGGCCTGGCCGCCCATCTCCGGGCGGTTTGAAAGCAGCGCACCGGGCCCTGTATTGTTCAGTGCGTTCCCGGGCGATTAGCTCAGTGGGAGAGCGCTTCGTTCACACCGAAGAGGTCACTGGTTCGAACCCAGTATCGCCCACGCTCGCGAAGGCGACGTGTGTCCGCAGACCGTGCGGACCACGTCGCTCTCTTTGTTTCCGCTTGTTTCCGTCTGTCTCCGCGCGGCGGTGCCGGTGCCGGGACGGCGCGGCTCAGGCCGCCGCCGGCACCTCCGGGCGCAGGGGCCAGGCCTGGTCCACCGCCTCGTCCGTGCCGTTCTGGGCGAACCAGGACTGCAGGCCCCTGGCCTGCGCCGCGTGCCAGACCGCCTGGCGGCCGTGCAGTTCCTGGGCGGAGAGCCGCTCCAGCCGACCCGCGAACTTGTACCCCACCGCCCGGGCCACCTCCAGCGCGGCCCGCGCGTCCGCCGCCGCGTCGTGCGCGCCCTCCAGCGGAACGCCGTAGTGGCCGCACAGGTCGGTCAGGGTCCGGCGGCCCTTGCGGTAGCGGTCCAGGTGCTTGTCGAGCACCCGGGGATCCAGGACGTACAACGGCAGGTGGCCCAGCCAGCGGTCGAGGGGCGAGGCGCGATGGCGTCGCAACTCCCGGTCCAGCAGGGTCAGATCGAACGGCGCGTTCATCACCACCAGCGGACGCCCGACACGGGCCTGCTCCGCCAGCGCCTCCGCGATCTCGTACATCACCGGCGCGGGCCAGCGGCCGACGTGCCGCAGCCGCTCCTCGGACAGTCCGTGCACCGCGGTCGCCGACCCGGGCACCTCAACGCCCGGGTTCACCAGCCAGCGGATCACCCGCGGCTTGAGGCCCGGCGCGTCCTGGACGACGACGGCCGCCGACACGATCCGGTCGGTCTCGACGTCGACACCCGTCGTCTCCGTGTCGAACGCGGCCAGGGGCCCTTCGTACCAGCACGCCATACCCTCACAACCCCTCGTCCACCGCCGGCAGTTGACGACTCGTCCGCTGCCTGTCCCGGTGATACCCGGGCCGCTCGCGCCGTACGCCGGCGACCGGTGGGCCGAGGTGCTCCGGACGGACCCCGATCACGCCGGGGAAGCCCGCGCCCCAGGAGTGAGCGGCGCGCCCGGGACCCGGGGGCGGGTATTGATTTCGCGAGGCAGGGGGGCGGGTCGGTACGATCGCCCCCATGCGTGCGCTCCGGTATGGCGCCGCGCCCCCTTCAGTCAGGAGAGACCGGTGTCAGACGTCCGTGTGATCATCCAACGCGATTCCGAGCGGGACGAACGCGTGGTGACGACGGGCACCACGGCCGCCGAGCTCTTCGCCGGCGAGCGCTCGATCGTCGCCGCCCGGGTCGCCGGGGAGCTGAAGGACCTCGCCTACGAGGTCGGGGACGGCGAGACCGTCGAGGGCGTCGAGATCTCCTCCGAGGACGGCCTGAACATCCTGCGCCACTCCGCCGCGCACGTCATGGCGCAGGCGGTGCAGGAACTGTTCCCCGAGGCCAAGCTGGGCATCGGCCCGCCCATCCGGGACGGCTTCTACTACGACTTCGACGTCAAGGAGCCCTTCAACCCCGAGGACCTCAAGCGCGTCGAGAAGAAGATGCAGGAGATCCAGAAGCGGGGCCAGCGCTTCTCCCGCCGGGTCACCACCGACGAGGCCGCCCGCGCGGAACTGGCGGACGAGCCCTACAAGCTCGAACTGATCGGCCTCAAGGGCAACGCCGCGCAGGCGGCCGACGGCGCCGACGCCGAGGTGGGCGGCGGCGAGCTGACCATCTACGACAACCTCGACGCCAAGACCGGCGACCTGTGCTGGAAGGACCTGTGCCGCGGCCCGCACCTGCCGACCACGCGGAACATCCCGGCCTTCAAGCTGATGCGCTCGGCCGCCGCCTACTGGCGCGGCAGCGAGAAGAACCCCCAGCTCCAGCGCATCTACGGCACCGCCTGGCCGTCCAAGGAGGAGCTGAAGGCCCACCTGGACTTCCTCGCCGAGGCCGAGAAGCGCGACCACCGCAAGCTCGGCACCGAGCTGGACCTGTTCTCCTTCCCCGACGAGCTGGGCCCCGGCCTCGCGGTGTTCCACCCCAAGGGCGGCGTCATCCGCAAGGTCATGGAGGACTACTCGCGCCGCCGGCACGAGGTCTCCGGCTACGAGTTCGTGAACACCCCGCACATCTCGAAGGAGCACCTCTTCGAGATCTCGGGACACCTGCCGCACTACGCGGAGGGCATGTTCCCGCCCATCCAGTTCGACGAGCAGAACTACCGCCTCAAGGCGATGAACTGCCCGATGCACAACCTGATCTTCAAGTCGCGGGGCCGCTCCTACCGCGAGCTGCCGCTGCGCCTGTTCGAGTTCGGCACCGTCTACCGGTACGAGAAGTCGGGCGTCGTGCACGGCCTGACCCGCTCGCGGGGCTTCACCCAGGACGACTCGCACATCTACTGCACCAAGGAGCAGATGCCCGAGGAGCTGGACACACTCCTGACCTTCGTGCTCGACCTGCTGCGCGACTACGGTCTGACCGAGTTCGAGCTGGAGCTGTCCACCCGCGACGACTCCGACAAGTTCATCGGCTCGGACGAGGACTGGGCGGAGGCCACCGAGGCACTGCGCCAGGCCGCCGAGAAGCAGAACCTCCCCCTGGTCCCGGACCCCGGTGGCGCCGCCTACTACGGCCCGAAGATCTCCGTCCAGGCCAAGGACGCCATCGGCCGGTCCTGGCAGATGTCGACCGTCCAGGTCGACTTCAACCAGCCCAAGCGCTTCCAGTTGGAGTACACGGCGGCGGACGGCTCGCGCCGGCAGCCCGTCATGATCCACCGGGCGCTCTTCGGCTCCATCGAGCGGTTCTTCGGCGTGCTGCTGGAGCACTACGCCGGTGCCTTCCCCGCCTGGCTCGCCCCGGTCCAGGCGCTCGGCATCCCGATCGGCGACGCGCACGTGCCGTACCTCCAGGAGTTCGCCGAGCGGGCCCGCGCCGCCGGTCTGCGGGTGGAGGTCGACGCCTCGTCCGACCGGATGCAGAAGAAGATCCGCAACGCGCAGAAGCAGAAGGTGCCCTTCATGGTCATCGCGGGCGACGAGGACATGGCGGCCGGTGCCGTCTCCTTCCGCTACCGCGACGGTTCCCAGGAGAACGGCATCCCCGTCGACGAGGCGATCGCCAAGATCACGAAGGTGGTCGAGGAGCGCACACAGATCTGACCGCACCGCGCCGAGGCCCCCGGGTGATCCCGGGGGCCTTTCCTCGTCCACCGGACCGACGCCATATGCTGCAAGCATGACGAGTGAGCCGGAGCAGCAGTCGGGAGTGGGGACGCGGGACGCGTTCCAGCGCCTGTGGACGCCCCACCGGATGGCGTACATCCAGGGCGAGAACAAGCCGAGCGGCCCCGGGGCCGACGACGGCTGTCCCTTCTGCTCGATCCCGGCCAAATCCGACGAGGACGGCCTGGTCGTCCGCCGCGGCGAGCACGTCTACGCGGTGCTCAACCTGTACCCGTACAACGGCGGCCACCTGATGACCGTGCCCTACCGCCACGTCGCCGACTACACCGAGCTGACCACCGCGGAGACCGCCGAGCTGGCCGAGCTGACCAAGCAGGCGATGACGGCGCTGCGCACCGCCTCCGGCGCGCACGGGTTCAACATCGGCATGAACCAGGGCGCGGTGGCCGGCGCGGGCATCGCCGCCCACCTCCACCAGCACGTCGTGCCCCGCTGGGGCGGTGACACCAACTTCATGCCGGTGGTCGGCCACACCAAGGTGCTGCCGCAACTGCTGGGGGACACCCGCAAGATGCTGGCGGAGGCCTGGCCGGCCTGAGGGCCGGCGAGCGGCGCGCGAGGGGCTCGCGAGCATGAGCCCCACGCGTCGCATGCGCCCCACGCGTCGCGTGCGCCCCGCGTCCCGGGTGACGTCCACGCGCCGGGTGAGCCCTACGCGTCGTACAGGTCGGCCTTGCGCGGCGACGGGTCCTGCACCGCGCCGCTGAGGAACGCCGAGCGCGCGCCGAACTTCTCCGTGTTCACCCCGTTCTCCTCCAGCACCTTGATCGCCGCGGAGTGCACCACGCGCAGCACCGGTGTGGCGGCCCGCAGCGCGTCGTCGGCCATGAAGCGGTGCCGCCAGGGCTGATCGGCCCAGGCGTGCCGCAGACCGAACGGCTCGGGCAGCGAGATCGTCCCGCCGAGCCAGTTCAACGCCGGCGAGTACCAGGTGAGCGGGGCGCGGACGGCGAGCCGGACCACCTCGCCGGGCGGGATCAGCGGAAGCATCACCTTCCGCGTCTCCCAGGGCTTGAACGCCTTGGCGACCTGCTTCGAGGGGGCCGACGGACCGCCCATGAACAGCCCGTTCACCGGGCCGAGGGCATGTCCGGTGACCTCGATCCGCAGCGTCGCGTGCAACACCGTCACCGTGATCATCATGGTGAGGACGAGCTGGCCGTCCCAGAGCACCCACTGCACGCCCAGGTAGTGCCGGTCACCGGCGCCGAACTGCTGCTTGTTGCAGATCTCCTGCACGGCGTGCGGCTTGACCTGGTACGCCTCGACGTCCGTGCCCTCCGGCCGGGACACGCCCTTGGCGCCCTCCGCGATCGGCGTGACCACCCAGTGCCGTATGGACGCCTTCGGGAAACCGCCGGTGTTCAGCGGGCCCCGCTCCAGCATGCGGAGCTGGTCGTGGATGGACCGGATCACGTCCCAGCTACGGAACGGGTGGATCTCCCGGGACGGGTCGGCCGGCACCAGGTCCTCGGCGAGCTGCCAGCTTCCCCAGCGCGTGCCCATGCCGAGTATGCCCTTGGGACCGGCGTAGAAGGCCGAGTTCGACTGCTGCTCGGCGCCCAGCTTGGCGAGGGACTGGCGCAACTGCTCGGCCGCCGTCTCGTTCGGGTTGCTCGGTACCGCCTCGGGGACCTTGGCGCCGACGCTCGACCCCGCCACCAGGCTCGCCCAGCGCTCCCGCAGGTCCTTCGCCGTGCTCTCGCAGATCCGCTTGGCCCAGAACCAGCCGGCCACCGGCATCACCACCGACAGGCGCGCGTACCAGCCCCAGAAGCCGTCGAAGGGCATCTTGATCACGAACAGCACGGCCAGCGCCCCGATCCCGACGAGCACGGCCGTGCCGAGCGCCCCGGCCTGCTTGTTCGTCGACTTCGAGACCGTGGCGCGGATCTGGGCGCCGAGCAGCCAGACCAGCATGCCGGGCAGGAAGAGCAGGCCACACACCACCATCACGACGGTCAGCCGGGCGTCGCGCTCCTTGCGGATGCGGTTGGCCGCCAGGCAGTGCTCGACGACCACCTGCGGTTCGGTGCCGAAGGACTGGATGAGGGGTGCGCGCTTGCCGCCCAGCATGCGGCCGACCACCGCGTGCGCGAACGCCTCACCGAGATTGGGCCGGAACAGCGTGGCCCAGGAACGGCCCGGATTCACGGTCGTCTGGTGCCAGTCGTTGTCGGCCTTCTTGATCTCCTCGACCGGATTGTCCCGGTAGGCCGCCGACGCCAGCGCGAGGGTGGCCGTCTGGCTCGCGTCCGCCGTCCTCGGCACCTGCGGCCCGAAGAAGTCCGCGTAACCGTTGCCCACGGTCATTCCCGCCCCCGATCGACGCCGCCTCTCGCCAAGCGGCTTTCCCGACTTCCGTGCTTCGCACACCTGTTGATCAAGTCATCAGCGTATCGTCAGCCACCGACACGCGTCGGCGGACGGTCGAAGCCGTCCGCCGGGGCGGAGCGACGGCCGCCGCCCGCGGCGGTCACCGACGCGCCCGGGCGCTCGCTCACGCGCCCCCGCGCGCCTCTTCGCGCACCTTCCCCGCCACCTGAGCCGGCATCGGTTCGTGCCGCGCGTACCGGCGCTCGAAGCGCGCGGTGCCGTGCGAGAGGGACCGCAGGTCCACCGCGTACCGGCCGATCTCGATCTCCGGCACCTCGGCCCGGACGAGAGTCCGCCCCCCGGCGGTCCGCTCGGTGCCCAGCACCCGGCCGCGCCGCCCGGACAGATCGCTCATCACCGCGCCCACGTACGCGTCGCCCACCAGCACGCCCACCTCGGCCACCGGCTCCAGCACGTCGATCCGGGTGTCCGCGGCGGCCTCGCGCAGCGCCAGCGCGCCGGCCGTCTGAAAGGCCGCGTCGGAGGAGTCCACCGAGTGCGCCTTGCCGTCCAGCAGCGTGATCCGCACGTCGATCAGCGGATGACCGGCGGCGACGCCCTTCGCGGCCTGGGCGCGCACGCCCTTCTCCACGGACGGCACGAACTGGCGGGGCACCGCGCCGCCGACCACCTTGTCCACGAACTCGACGCCCGAGCCGCCCGGCAGCGGCTCCACCTCGATCTCGCAGATCGCGAACTGGCCGTGCCCGCCGGACTGCTTGACGTGCCGGCCGCGCCCGGCAGCCTTCGTGCCGAAGGTCTCCCGCAGCGCGACCCGGTGCGGGACGACGTCGACCCGGACGCCGTACCGGCCGCGCAGCCGCTCCAGGGCGACATCCGCGTGGGCCTCGCCCAGGCACCACAGCACCACCTGGTGGGTGTCCTGGTTCTGCTCCAGACGCATCGTCGGGTCCTCCGCGACCAGCCGCGCCAGCCCCTGGGAGAGCTTGTCCTCGTCGGGTTTGCCGTGCGCCTCGATGGCGAGCGGCAGCAGCGGGTCGGGCATCTCCCACGCCTCGATCAGCAGCGGGTCGTCCTTCGCCGACAGCGTGTCGCCGGTCTCCGCGCGGCTCAGCTTCGCCACGCACGCCAGATCGCCCGCGATGACGTGCGGGACCGGGTGCTGCCGCTTGCCGAACGGCGTGGACAGGGCGCCGACGCGTTCGTCGACATCGTGGTCCTCGTGGCCGCGGTCGGCCATCCCGTGCCCGGAGACGTGCACGGTCTGGTCGGCGCGCAGGGTGCCGGAGAAGACCCGCACCAGCGAGACACGGCCGACGTACGGGTCGGAGGAGGTCTTCACGACCTCCGCGACCAGCGACTCGCCGGGGTCGCACCCGCGCAGCGTGCGCGGGGTGCCGTCGGGCGTCGTCACGCGCGGTGCCGCGCGCTCCAGGGGGGTGGGGAAGCCGCGGGCGACCAGGTCGAGCAGCTCGACCGTGCCCAGTCCCCGGCGGGCGCCGTCGGCCGCGGGGGCGGCGGCCAGCACCGGGAAGAACACCCCGCGCGCCACCGCCCGCTCCAGGTCCTGGACCAGCGTCCTGACGTCGACCGGCGCGCCGCCCAGGTAGCGGTCCATGAGGGTCTCGTCCTCGCTCTCCGCGATGATCCCCTCGATCAGCCGGTCCCGGGCCTGGGCGATGAGCGGCAACTGCTCCGGGCCGGGCTCGGACTCCTCGCGCTCACCGGCCGAGTAGTCGAACAGCTTCTGCGAGAGAAGCCCGATCAAACCCGTCACGGGGGCGTGGCCGTCGGGTGTCCGCGGGCCGTGCAGCGGCAGGTAGAGCGGCAGTACGGCGTCGGGGTCGTCCGCGCCGAACGCCTCGGCGCAGCTCCGGGTCATCTCCTCGAAGTCGGCGCGCGCGGCCTCCAGGTGCGTGATCACGATGGCGCGCGGCATGCCGACGGCCGCGCACTCCTCCCAGACCACCCGGGTCGAGCCGTCCACCCCGTCCGCGGCCGAGACGACGAAGAGGGCCGCGTCCGCCGCCCGCAGACCGGCCCTCAGCTCCCCGACGAAGTCGGCGTACCCGGGGGTGTCGAGGACATTGATCTTGATGCCGTCCCATTCGAGGGGGACCAGCGAGAGCTGCACGGAGCGCTGCTGCCGGTGCTCGATCTCGTCGTAGTCCGAGACGCAGCCGCCGTCCTCCACGCGGCCCGCCCGGTTCACCGCCCCCGCCGTCAGCGCGAGGGCCTCCACCAGAGTCGTCTTGCCCGAACCGGAGGGGCCGACCAGAACCACGTTCCGTACGGATGCGGGCCGGTCGGCCGCGCGCGCCCGGCCGGCGGCCCCGGGGTGGGTGTGTGCCTTGTCGCCCATGTCTCCGCCTCCCGTGCACGGTGAGGTCACTGTGGGCGCGGACACGCGGGACCGCGTGCACTGGCGGCTCCGGCGACGCCCGCGGTCCTTCGAGCTTTCCACTCCCGTCACGCCGCGTCCATACGGCGGACCGGAACCCGCCGTCCACCGGGCGCCGCACCCGGGGTCCGGGTGCCCGGCCGTCACGCACGCGTGCGCGTGACTACGATGGGCCAGCCGGCGGCCAGCAGGGGCCGCGGCGACAACGACCGTCGGGAAGGCCATGCTGAACAAGTACGCGCGTGCATTCTTCACGCGTGTTCTCACACCGTTCGCCGCGTTTCTCATCCGCCGGGGCGTCAGCCCCGACACAGTGACGCTCATCGGTACCGCGGGCGTGGTGGCGGGAGCGCTGGTCTTCTACCCCATGGGCGAGTTCTTCTGGGGCACGGTGGTGATCACGCTCTTCGTCTTCTCCGACCTGGTCGACGGGAACATGGCCCGCCAGCTCGGCCGCTCCAGCCGCTGGGGCGCCTTCCTGGACTCCACCCTGGACCGGGTCGCCGACGGCGCGGTCTTCGGCGGCTTCGCCCTCTGGTACGCCGGTGGCGGCGACGACATCGCCCTGTGCGCCGTCTCGATCTTCTGCCTGGCCAGCGGCCAGGTGGTGTCGTACACCAAGGCGCGCGGCGAGTCGATCGGCCTGCCGGTCGCCGTCAACGGCCTGGTGGAACGCGCCGAGCGGCTGGTCATCTCGCTGGTCGCGGCCGGTCTCGCGGGCCTGCACGCGTTCGGGGTGCCCGGCATCCAGTACCTGCTGCCGATCGCCCTGTGGATCGTCGCCGTGGGCAGTCTGGTCACCCTGGTCCAGCGGGTGGTCACCGTCCGCCGGGAGTCCGCCGAGGCGGAGGCCGCGGCGCCCCGGCCCCAGGAGACCCAGGAGACCCAGAGGACGCAGGGGAGCGAGGCGGCGAAGTGAGCGCCCAGGACCGGCTGGCCGACGCGCTGTACGGCGCCGGCTGGAGCACCGTGAAGAAGCTCCCCGAACCGGCCGCGGTGAAGCTCGGCCGCACCCTCGCCGACCTCGCCTGGAAGCGGCGCGGCCAAGGCGTGCTGCGCCTGGAGGGCAACTACGCGCGCGTGCTGCCCGACGCCGGCCCCGAACGGCTGGCCGCGCTCTCCCGCGCCGGCATGCGCTCCTACCTGCGCTACTGGATGGAGTCCTTCCGGCTCCCCACGTGGAGCACCGAGCGGATCGCCGCCTCCGTCACCGTCGAGGACCTGCACCACGTCACCGCGGGCCTGGACGCCGGCAAGGGCGTGATCGCCGTCCTGCCGCACCTGGCCAACTGGGATCTGGCCGGTGCCTGGATCACCACCCGGCTCGGCATCCCCTTCACCACGGTCGCCGAGCGGCTCAAGCCCGAGACGCTGTTCGACCGGTTCGTCGCCTACCGCGAGAGCCTCGGCATGGAGGTCCTGCCGCACAGCGGCGGCACGGCCTTCGGCACCCTGGCCCGGCGGCTGCGCGAGGGCGGCCTGGTCTGCCTGGTCGCCGACCGCGACCTGTCCGCCTCCGGTGTCGGTGTCGACTTCTTCGGCGAGCAGGCCCGGATGCCCGCCGGCCCGGCCCTGCTCGCCCAGCACACCGGCGCGCGACTGCTGCCGGTCACCCTCTGGTACGACGACTCGCCGGTCATGCGGGGGCGGGTGCATCCGCCCGTGGAGGTGCCCGTGTCAGGCACCCGGCGCGAGAAGACGTCTGTCATGACACAGGCGGTGGCCGACGCCTTCGCCGAGGGGATCGCCGACCACCCGGAGGACTGGCACATGCTCCAGCGACTGTGGCTCGCCGACCTGGACGCCCGCCCCGCGGACGGGGACCCGCGTTGAGGATCGGCATCGTCTGCCCGTACTCGTGGGACGTGCCGGGCGGCGTCCAGTTCCACATCCGCGACCTCGCCGAGTACTTCCGCCGCCTCGGCCACGAGGTCTCCGTCCTCGCCCCGGCCGACGACGACACCGCGCTGCCGCCGTACGTCGTGTCCGCGGGCCGCGCGGTGCCGGTGCCGTACAACGGCTCGGTGGCCCGGCTCAACTTCGGTTTCCTCTCGGCGGCCCGGGTGCGGCGCTGGCTGCACGACGGCGCCTTCGACGTCATCCACATCCACGAGCCGACCTCGCCCTCGCTGGGCCTGCTCACCTGCTGGGCGGCGCAGGGGCCGATCGTGGCCACCTTCCACACGTCCAACCCGCGCTCCCGCGCGATGATCGCCGCGTACTCCATCCTCCAGGCGGCCCTGGAGAAGATCAGCGCGCGGATCGCGGTGAGCGAGTACGCCCGCCGCACGCTGGTGGAGCACCTCGGCGGCGACGCGGTCGTCATCCCCAACGGCGTCGACGTCGACTTCTTCGCCAAGGCCGAGCCGAAACCCGAGTGGCAGGGCGACACCCTCGGCTTCATAGGGCGCATCGACGAACCCCGCAAGGGCCTGCCGGTGCTGATGCGGGCGCTGCCGAAGATCCTCGCCGCCCGCCCGCAGACCCGGCTGCTGGTGGCCGGACGCGGCGACGAGGAGGAGGCGGTGGAGAGCCTGCCGGCGGAGTCGCGCTCACGCGTGGAGTTCCTCGGCATGGTCAGCGACGAGGACAAGGCGCGCTTCCTGCGCAGCGTCGACCTGTACGTGGCGCCCAACACCGGCGGCGAGAGCTTCGGCATCGTCCTGGTCGAGGCGATGTCGGCGGGCGCCCCGGTGCTCGCCGCCGACCTGGACGCCTTCGCGCAGGTGCTCGACCGGGGCGCGGCCGGCGAACTGTTCCCCAACGAGGACGCCGACGCCCTCGCCGCGACGGCCGTACGGCTGCTGGAGGACCCCCGGCGGCTGGCCGAGCTGAGCGAGCGGGGCAGCGCGCACGTACGGCGGTTCGACTGGTCGACGGTCGGCGCGGACATCCTGTCCGTCTACGAGACGGTGACGGCGGGCGCGGCGGCGGTGGCCGCGGACGAGCGGGCGACGGGCCTGCGGGCCCGGTTCGGGCTGGCCGGGCGGGACTGAGACCCCGGAGTGCGGGCGGCACGGGGACGAGTCCGTCCGGGCCGACACAGCCGGTAAGTTAGCGGAGCGTGACCGCAACCCTGATCTGGATCCTCGTCGCCCTCGTGGCGATCGGCCTGTACCTGAGCTGGACGGCGGGGCGCCTGGACCGGCTGCACGCCCGCATCGACGCCGCCCGCGCCGGCCTCGACGCCCAACTGCTGCGCCGGGCCTCCGTGGCCCAGGAGCTGGCCACCGCCGGCGTCCTGGACCCGGCCGCCTCCATCGTCCTGTACGAGGCCGCGCACGCCGCCCGGCAGAGCGAGGAGGAACAGCGTGAGGTCGCCGAGAGCGAACTGAGCCAGGCGCTGCGGGCCGTGTTCGGGGAGCCGCAGCAGGTGGAGGTGTTGCGCCAGGCGCCTGGCGGCGAGGCGGCGGCCGGCGAGCTGACCGAGGCGGTCCGCCGCGTCCCCATGGCCCGCCGCTTCCACAACAACACCGTGGGCGCCGCCCGCCGCCTGCGCGAGCACCGCAAGGTCCGCTGGTTCCGGCTGGCCGGCCACGCCCCCTTCCCGCTGGCCTTCGAGATGGACGACGAGCCGCCGCCCGCGTTGGTCGACCGGTCCTGACACCGCGCCGCGCCACCACCGCCGCACGGCGGGTCCGCAAAATGATCCACCGCCTGCCCATTGGCCCTTGCTGTGGACTGCTCCGTTCACGTTTCCTCAGTGCTGCAGAAACCCCCTCTTTTCTTCAGTGAGGTCACCCGTGTCCCGCATCCACTCCGAGAACCAGACCCCCGAGACCGGCACCGCGCGCGTGAAGCGCGGTATGGCCGAGCAGCTCAAGGGCGGCGTGATCATGGACGTCGTCACGCCCGAGCAGGCGAAGATCGCCGAGGACGCGGGCGCCGTCGCCGTCATGGCCCTGGAGCGGGTCCCCGCCGACATCCGCAAGGACGGCGGCGTGGCCCGGATGTCCGACCCGGACATGATCGAGGGCATCATCGAGGCGGTCTCCATCCCCGTGATGGCCAAGTCCCGCATCGGCCACTTCGTCGAGGCCCAGGTCCTGCAGTCCCTCGGCGTCGACTACATCGACGAGTCCGAGGTCCTCACCCCGGCCGACGAGGTCAACCACAGCGACAAGTTCGCCTTCACCACCCCGTTCGTCTGCGGCGCCACCAACCTGGGCGAGGCCCTGCGCCGCATCGCCGAGGGCGCGGCCATGATCCGCTCCAAGGGCGAGGCGGGCACCGGCAACGTGGTCGAGGCCGTCCGCCACCTGCGCCAGATCAAGAACGAGATCGCCCGCCTGCGCGGCTACGACAACCACGAGCTGTACGCCGCTGCCAAGGACCTGCGCGCCCCCTACGAGCTGGTCAGGGAGGTCGCCGAGCTGGGCAAGCTCCCGGTGGTGCTCTTCTCCGCGGGCGGCGTGGCCACCCCCGCCGACGCCGCGCTCATGCGCCAGCTCGGCGCCGAGGGCGTCTTCGTCGGCTCCGGC
Source organism: Streptomyces ziwulingensis (assembly GCF_039542605.1). Lineage (NCBI taxonomy): Bacteria > Bacillati > Actinomycetota > Actinomycetes > Kitasatosporales > Streptomycetaceae > Streptomyces > Streptomyces ziwulingensis. The sequence continues at coordinate 128,757 of NZ_BAABIG010000019.1, read as the reverse complement.
ATCTTCAAGTCGGGCGACCCGGCCAAGCGCGCCGCCGCCATCGTGAAGGCGACCACCTTCCACGACGACCCGAAGATCATCGCGGAGGCCTCCCGCAACCTCGGCGAGGCCATGGTCGGCATCAACTGCGACACCCTCCCCGAGACCGAGCGCTACGCCAACCGCGGCTGGTAGAGACGCCATGAGCGACGCACTGGTGATCGGCGTCCTGGCACTCCAGGGCGACGTGCGGGAGCACCTCGTCGCCCTGGCCGCGGCCGGCGCCGCGGCCAGGCCGGTCCGGCGTCCCGAGGAACTCGCCGAGGTGGACGGCCTGGTCCTCCCCGGCGGCGAGTCCACCACCATCTCCAAACTGGCCACCCTCTTCGGGCTGATGGAGCCGCTGCGCGCCCGCGTGGCGGACGGCCTGCCGGTCTACGGCACCTGCGCGGGCATGATCCTGCTCGCCGACAAGATCCTGGACCCGCGCTCGGGCCAGGAGACGATCGGCGGCATCGACATGATCGTGCGCCGCAACGCCTTCGGACGGCAGAACGAGTCCTTCGAGGCGGCCCTCGACATCGAGGGCGTCGACGGCGATCCTGTGGAGGGCGTCTTCATCCGCGCCCCCTGGGTCGAGTCGGTGGGCGCCGCGGCGCGGGTGCTGGCCGAGCACGAGGGCCACATCGTCGCCGTCCGCCAGGGCAACGCGCTCGCCACCTCGTTCCATCCGGAGCTCACCGGCGACCACCGCGTGCACGGCCTGTTCGCCGACATGGTGCGCGCGAGCCGGACGCGGGGTTCCTTGTAGGATCTCTGGGGTTCGTAAAGAGTTGGGTTACGCGAAGGAGACAGGCAGATGTCCGGCCACTCTAAATGGGCTACGACGAAGCACAAGAAGGCCGTGATCGACGCCAAGCGCGGCAAACTCTTCGCGAAGCTGATCAAGAACATCGAGGTCGCGGCCCGCATGGGCGGTGTGGACATCGAAGGCAACCCGACGCTCTACGACGCCATCCAGAAGGCGAAGAAGCAGTCGGTCCCCAACAAGAACATCGACTCCGCGGTCAAGCGGGGCGGGGGTCTCGAGGCCGGCGGCGCCGACTACGAGACGATCATGTACGAGGGCTACGGCCCGAACGGCGTCGCGGTGCTCATCGAGTGCCTCACCGACAACCGCAACCGCGCCGCCTCCGACGTGCGTGTCGCCATGACCCGCAACGGCGGTTCCATGGCCGACCCCGGCTCGGTGTCGTACCTGTTCCACCGCAAGGGTGTCGTGATCGTCCCCAAGGGCGAGCTGGGTGAGGACGACGTCCTCGGCGCCGTTCTGGACGCGGGCGCCGAGGAGGTCAACGACCTCGGTGAGACCTACGAGGTGATCAGCGAGGCCACCGACCTGGTCGCGGTCCGCACCGCCCTGCAGAGCGCCGGCATCGACTACGAGTCGGCGGACGCCAACTTCGTCCCGACCATGCAGATCGAGCTGGACGAGGACGGCGCCCGCAAGATCTTCCGCCTGATCGACACGCTGGAGGACAGCGACGACGTACAGAACGTCTTCGCCAACTTCGACGTCAGCGACGAGGTCATGGAGAAGATCGACGCGTAGCCGAGCCCGCGAGCGGCTTCTCGGCGGCGGGCCGGCGGGACACGTCCCCCCGGCCCGCCGCCGTTGTCGGTGGCACCCGATAGCCTGCACGAACTGGTGATCGGTGGAGGAGGGCGCGGCGTGCGCGTGCTGGGGGTGGACCCGGGACTGACCCGTTGCGGGGTCGGGGTCGTGGAGGGCGTCGCGGGCCGGCCGCTCACCATGATCGGCGTCGGTGTCGTGCGCACCCCGGCCGACGCGGACCTCGGCCCGCGCCTGGTCGCCGTCGAACAGGGCATCGAGCAGTGGCTCGACGAGTACCGCCCGGAGTTCGTCGCGGTGGAACGCGTCTTCAGCCAGCACAATGTGCGCACGGTGATGGGCACCGCCCAGGCCAGCGCCGTCGCCATCCTGTGCGCCTCCCGGCGCGGCCTCCCCGTCGCCCTGCACACCCCCAGCGAGGTCAAGGCCGCCGTCACCGGCTCAGGCCGCGCCGACAAGGCACAGGTCGGCGCCATGGTCACCCGCCTGCTGCGGCTCGCGGCACCGCCCAAGCCGGCCGACGCCGCCGACGCCCTCGCGCTCGCCATCTGCCACATCTGGCGCGCCCCCGCCCAGAACCGGCTCCAGCGGGCCGTAGCCCTGCACACGGCCGAGGCACCCACCACACGCCCGTCCGCAGCACGGCCCGCGCCAGCACCCGCCGCCCGACCCTCCGCAGCACCCGCCGCCCGGCCCTCCGCAACACCCACCGCATCGAAAGGCCGCCCCGCATGATCGCCTTCGTGAGCGGCACGGTCGCCGCCCTCGCCCCCGACGCCGCGGTGGTCGAGGTCGGCGGCGTCGGCATGGCCGTCCAGTGCACGCCCCACACGCTCTCCACGCTCCGGCTCGGCAAGCCCGCCAAGCTCGCCACCTCCCTGGTCGTGCGCGAGGACTCCCTCACCCTGTACGGCTTCGCCGACGACGACGAGCGCCAGGTCTTCGTCCTGCTGCAGACCGCCAGCGGCGTCGGGCCCCGCCTCGCCCAGGCGATGCTCGCCGTGCACAGCCCCGACGCCCTGCGCAGAGCCGTCTCCACCGGCGACGAGAAGGCGCTCACCGCCGTCCCCGGCATCGGGAAGAGGGGCGCCCAGAAACTGCTGCTGGAACTGAAGGACCGGCTCGGCGAGCCGACCGGTGCCCCCGCCGTCGGCACACCGGTCAGCACCGGCTGGCGCGAACAGCTCCACGCGGCCCTGATCGGCCTCGGGTACGCCACCCGGGAGGCGGACGAGGCCGTGTCCGCCGTGGCCCCCCAGGCGGCGGCCGCCGGGGGCACGCCCCAGGTCGGACAGTTGCTGAAGGCGGCCCTGCAGACACTGAACCGCGCCCGCTGAACCGCCCCCACCGACCCCTGAGGCACACCACATGAACTGGGACGACACGCCCGACGACGCCGCCGCCGAGCGGCTCGTCGCCGCGGCCGCGGACGGCGAGGAACAGGCCGTCGAGGCCGCCCTGCGCCCCAAGGACCTGGGCGAGTTCATCGGCCAGGAGAAGGTCCGCGAACAGCTCGACCTGGTGCTCCGCGCCGCCCGCGCCCGCGGCGCCACCGCCGACCACGTACTGCTCTCCGGCGCCCCCGGCCTCGGCAAGACCACCCTCTCGATGATCATCGCCGCCGAGATGGGCGCCCCCATCCGCATCACCTCCGGCCCCGCCATCCAGCACGCCGGCGACCTCGCGGCGATCCTCTCCTCCCTCCAGGAGGGTGAAGTCTTCTTCCTCGACGAGATCCACCGCATGTCCCGGCCCGCCGAGGAGATGCTCTACATGGCGATGGAGGACTTCCGCGTCGACGTCATCGTCGGCAAGGGCCCCGGCGCCACCGCCATCCCCCTCGAACTGCCCCCCTTCACCCTGGTGGGCGCCACCACCCGGGCCGGCCTGCTGCCGCCCCCGCTGCGCGACCGCTTCGGCTTCACCGCCCACATGGAGTTCTACGAGCCCGCCGAGCTGGAGCGGGTCGTGCACCGCTCGGCGAGCCTCCTCGACGTCGAGATCGACGCGGCCGGCGCCGCCGAGGTGGCCGGCCGCTCCCGCGGCACCCCCCGCATCGCCAACCGCCTGCTGCGCCGGGTGCGCGACTACGCGCAGGTCAAGGCCGACGGAGTGATCGACCGGGAGATCGCCGCGGCGGCCCTGGCCGTCTACGAGGTCGACGCCCGCGGCCTGGACCGCCTGGACCGCGCCGTGCTGCGCGCCCTGCTGAAGCTGTTCGGCGGCGGACCGGTCGGCCTGTCCACCCTCGCGGTGGCGGTGGGGGAGGAGCGGGAGACGGTCGAGGAGGTGGCCGAGCCGTTCCTGGTCCGCGAGGGCCTGCTCGCCCGCACCCCGCGCGGCCGGGTCGCCACTCCCGCCGCCTGGGCGCACCTCGGCCTGACCCCGCCCCGCTCGGGGACCGCAGGAAACGGACAAGGAGACTTGTTCGGGGCGTGACAGCTCCGTGACGGCGCGCGCATTGGCCCGCGGGGGAACCCCGGTGCCATGCTGAGCGTTGTTCCCTGCGCGCGGACTCGCTTAGACTCCGCCGATGCCGCCCTTGCCGACGGCGTACGAAACCCCCAACCATCAGGCCGCTCACCTCGCGGTCGTGTGAAGGAAGTACCGACCCGTGAGTCTCGTGACCCTCCTCCCGTTCATCGTGCTCATCGGGGCCATGTTCCTGATGACCCGGTCGGCGAAGAAGAAGCAGCAACAGGCCGCCAACATGCGGAACGAGATGCAGCCCGGCTCGGGCGTCCGCACCATCGGGGGCATGTACGGCACGGTCAAGGAGGTCAACGAGGAGACCGTCCTGCTCGACGCCGGTCCGGGCGTCGACCTGCTCTTCGCCAAGAACTCCATCGGCGCGGTGCTGACCGACGACGAGTACAACCGCATCGTCCACGGCGTCGAGCACGACCTGAAGTCCGACGAGGACCTCGTCCCGGACGACGCCTCCTCCCTCACCGGGACCGACGCCGCCGCGCCCGCCGCCGGTGACAAGGTCGAGCTGGGCAAGAAGGACGCGGCCGTCGAGCCCGTCGCCGAGCCCCTCGCCGAGCCCGTCGTCGACGTCGAGCCCGCCGCCGAGGCGAAGCCGGTCGAGCAGCCGAAGAAGTCCGAGGGCGACTCCGAGGCGAAGTAGCCGTGCCCCAGGGCGCGCGGGGCGTCCCCGCGCGCTCTCGGACATGCGCGGTTCCCGCGGGATCCCGACACCATGTCATGGCCGTCGGTGCGCCGATGCGGCGCGAGGCGGCCCGAGAGGGAGTACGAGAAGGTGGCAGCACCTAAAAAGGGCCGGAACGCGAGCGCCCAGAGCAAGCCGGGGCGCTCGCTGGCCCTGATCCTGATCGCCATCGTGGCGCTCACCGGAGGGATGTTCGTCTCCGGGCACACCACTCCGCGTCTCGGCATCGACCTGGCCGGCGGCACGAGCATCACGCTCCGGGCCGTCTCGGAGCCCGGCCAGGCTTCCGCGATCAACAAGACCAACATGGACACCGCGGTCGAGATCATGGAACGCCGGGTCAACGGTCTGGGTGTCTCCGAGGCCGAGGTGCAGACCCAGGGCAGCCGGAACATCATCGTCAACATTCCCAAGGGGACGAACTCCAAGGACGCCCGAGAACAGGTCGGCACCACCGCCAAGCTCTACTTCCGGCCGGTCCTCGCCACCGAGGTCTCCGGCGCCGCCGCGACGGCCAGCCCCTCGGCGAGCGCCTCCGAGAGCGCCGGCGAAGAGGCCACGGACAAGGCCACGGACAAGGCCACCGAGGGGGACGAGAGCGCGTCGTCCTCCACCAGCCCCTCGGCGAGCGCCACGAGCCAGGGCCGTGCGCTCACCGACGCCCTGAAGGCCGACCCCACGCCGTCGGCGACCGGTTCCGCGAGCGCCTCGGCCGCCGCCTCCGCGTCCCCGAGCGCCTCGGCCCCGGCCAGTGACGCCGACAGCAAGCTCCAGGCCGCCTACACCGCGCTCGACTGCACCGACGCCTCGGCCCGCGCCAAGGCCGGCGAGGGCGCCAAGCCCACCGACACCACGCTGGCCTGCGGTCAGAACGCGCAGGGCCAGTGGCAGAAGTACGTGCTCGGCCCGGCCGAGGTCGACGGCACGGACGTCGACAAGGCCTCGGCGGTCTTCAACACGCAGACCGCGGCCGGCTGGACCGTCACGATGGACTTCACCGGCGGCGGCACCAAGAAGTTCGCGGACATCACCGGCAAGCTGGCGCAGAACCAGTCCCCGCAGAACCAGTTCGCGATCGTCCTGGACAACGAGGTCGTCTCCGACCCGTACGTCAGCCAGGCGCTGACCGGCGGCAACGCCGAGATCTCCGGAAGCTTCACGCAGGACGAGGCGCAGAACCTCGCCAACGTGCTGTCCTACGGCGCGCTGCCGCTGAGCTTCAAGGAGGACAGCGTCACCACCGTCACCGCCGCCCTCGGCGGTGACCAGCTCCACGCGGGTCTGATCGCCGGCGCGATCGGTCTCGCCCTGGTCGTCCTCTACCTGCTGGTGTACTACCGCGGCCTGTCGTTCATCGCCGTCGCCTCGCTGCTGGTCTCCGCGGCCCTCACCTACGTGATCATGGCGCTGCTGGGCCCGGCCATCGGCTTCGCGCTGAACCTGCCGGCCGTCTGCGGGGCCATCGTCGCCATCGGTATCACCGCGGACTCGTTCATCGTGTACTTCGAACGCGTCCGCGACGAGATCCGGGAGGGCCGCTCGCTGCGACCGGCCGTCGAGCGGGGCTGGCCGCGCGCCCGGCGCACCATCCTGGTCTCCGACTTCGTGTCGTTCCTGGCCGCCGCGGTGCTCTTCATCGTCACCGTCGGCAAGGTCCAGGGCTTCGCCTTCACCCTCGGTCTGACCACGGTCCTCGACGTCGTCGTGGTGTTCCTCTTCACCAAGCCGCTGCTGACGCTGATGGCCCGCCGCAAGTTCTTCGCGAGCGGCCACAAGTGGTCCGGCCTCGACCCGAAGAGCCTCGGCGCCAAGCCGCCGCTGCGGCGCACCCGCTCTCCCCGCCCCGCTGGCCCCGTCGACCCGAAGGAGGCGTGAGAGATGTCGAAGCTCGGCAACCTCGGCGCCCGGCTGCACCACGGCGAGGTCGGCTACGACTTCGTCAAGAACCGCAAGATCTGGTACAGCATCTCGATCCTGATCACCATCACGGCCATCGTCGGCCTGGCGGTGCGGGGCCTGCACATGGGCATCGAGTTCCAGGGCGGTGCCGTCTTCAACACCCCGAAGAGCACCAGCGTCTCGGTCAGCCAGGCGGAGACGTACGCGGAGGAGGCGTCCGGCCACGACGCCCTCGTCCAGAAGCTCGGCGACGGCAGTCTGCGCATCCAGATCGCCGGTATCGACACCGACCAGTCGAACAAGATCCAGGAACAGCTCTCCAAGGACCTGAAGGTCGACACCGAGTCGATCAACGCCGAACTGGTCGGCCCCAGTTGGGGTGACCAGATCGCCAACAAGGCGTGGCAGGGCCTCGGGATCTTCCTGATCCTGGTGGTGATCTATCTGGCGATCGCGTTCGAGTGGCGGATGGCACTGGCCGCCTTCGTCGCGCTGATCCACGACATCACCATCACCGTGGGCATCTACGCCCTCGTCGGCTTCGAGGTCACACCGGGCACGGTGATCGGTCTGCTGACCATCCTCGGCTACTCGCTGTACGACACGGTGGTCGTCTTCGACAGCCTCAAGGAACAGGCGCGGGACATCACCAAGCAGAGCCGCTGGACCTATGCCGAGGTCGCCAACCGGTCGATCAACAGCACCCTGGTCCGCTCGATCAACACCACCGTGGTCGCGCTGCTGCCGGTCGGCGGCCTGCTCTTCATCGGTGGCGGTGTTCTCGGCGCCGGCATGCTGAACGACATCTCGCTCTCGCTCTTCGTCGGTCTCGCGGCCGGCGCGTACTCCTCGATCTTCATCGCCACGCCGCTCGTCGCCGACCTCAAGGAGCGCGAGCCGCGGATGAAGGCGCTCAAGAAGCGGGTGCTCGCCAAGCGGGCCCAGGCCGCCGCCAGGGGCGAGTCCCCGGAGGCCGGCGCCCCCGAGGACGACGGGCCGTACGCGGACGAGCCGGACGGCCAAGGGGACGACGGACCCCTGGTCGTCGGCCCCCGCAACCAGCCCGCGTCCCGCACCAGGGGCCGCGGCCGGCCGTCGGGGAAGCGCCGATGACCGACGTACGAGAGCTTCTGCTCAGCCGTATCCGGGACGTGCCGGACTACCCGGAGCCGGGCGTGATGTTCAAGGACATCACCCCGCTCCTGGCCGATCCGGCCGCGTTCACGGCGCTCACCGACGCCCTGGCGGAGATCGCCGCGCGCACCGGCGCCACCAAGGTCGTCGGCCTGGAGGCCCGGGGCTTCATCCTGGGCGCCCCGGTCGCCGTCCGGGCCGGCCTCGGCTTCATCCCCGTACGCAAGGCGGGCAAGCTCCCCGGAGCGACCCTGGCCCAGTCGTACGACCTGGAGTACGGCTCCGCCGAGATCGAGATCCACGCCGAGGACCTGAGCGCCGACGACCGTGTGCTGGTCGTCGACGACGTCCTGGCCACCGGCGGCACCGCGGAGGCGTCCGTGGCGCTGATCCGCCGGGCGGGCGCGCGCGTCGCGGGCCTCGCCGTCCTGATGGAGCTGGGCTTCCTCGACGGGCGCGCCCGTCTGGAGCCCGCCCTGGACGGGGCTCCCCTGGAGGCGCTGCTCACCGTCTAGGACCCGTACGCGGCGGCCGGCACCCCCCTGCGGGGACGGCTCACCGGCAAAGGGGGCGGGCCCGGAGGAATCCGGCGCCCGCCTCCGCTGTTTCTCCTGTTGACCGCTCTCACACCGGCCCGTACACCGGCCCGCACCCCGTCCTGGGAGCGAGCCCCGGACCAGGGATCGCTACCATGGGGTTTCCGGAACCCGACCCGGGCACCCGGATCGCGCACGAGGAGTCCTCTTGCCAGACGAGGCCCAGCCACTGACCGCCGCCAAGCCCGAGTCCGCCTCGGCGGCCGCGGCGAAGCCCGCGCCGAGCACGCCGCACGCGACGAACGACAGCCGCGGCGCGCTCCGGCACACCCAGGCCACGCCCGTCGACAAGCCCGCCGACCAGCAGGTACGCCCCAAGCCGTCCCCCGCCGGTCCCGGCAGCTCCGCCGCCGAGCGGCCCACCAACGCGCCCGTGGTCCGCGCGCCCGTGAGCCCGCCCGTGCGCTCCGGCTCCTCCAACCGCGTCCGCGCCCGGCTGGCCCGGCTCGGCGTCCAGCGCGCCAACCCCTACAACCCGGTCCTGGAGCCGCTGCTGCGGATAGTCCGCGGCAACGACCCCAAGATCGAGACCGCCACGCTCCGCCAGATCGAGCGCGCCTACCAGGTCGCCGAGCGCTGGCACCGCGGCCAGAAGCGCAAGAGCGGCGACCCGTACATCACCCACCCGCTCGCCGTCACCACCATCCTCGCCGAGCTGGGCATGGACCCGGCCACCCTCATGGCCGGGCTGCTGCACGACACGGTCGAGGACACCGAGTACGGCCTGGAGGACCTGCGCCGCGACTTCGGCGACGTCGTCGCCCTCCTCGTCGACGGCGTCACCAAGCTGGACAAGGTCAAGTTCGGCGAGGCCGCGCAGGCCGAGACGGTGCGCAAGATGGTCGTCGCCATGGCCAAGGACCCGCGGGTCCTGGTCATCAAGCTCGCCGACCGCCTGCACAACATGCGCACCATGCGCTACCTCAAGCGCGAGAAGCAGGAGAAGAAGGCGCGCGAGACCCTGGAGATCTACGCGCCGCTCGCCCACCGCCTGGGCATGAACACCATCAAGTGGGAGCTGGAGGACCTCGCCTTCGCGATCCTCTACCCCAAGATGTACGACGAGATCGTCCGCTTGGTCGCCGAGCGCGCCCCCAAGCGCGACGAATACCTGACCGTCGTCACCGACGAGGTGCAGCAGGACCTGCGCGCGGCCCGGATCAAGGCGACCGTCACCGGCCGCCCGAAGCACTACTACAGCGTCTACCAGAAGATGATCGTCCGCGGCCGGGACTTCGCGGAGATCTACGACCTGGTCGGCATCCGCGTCCTGGTGGACACCGTCCGCGACTGCTACGCGGCGCTCGGCACGGTCCACGCCCGCTGGAACCCGGTTCCGGGGCGGTTCAAGGACTACATCGCGATGCCCAAGTTCAACATGTACCAGTCGCTGCACACGACGGTCATCGGGCCCAGCGGCAAGCCGGTCGAGCTGCAGATCCGCACCTTCGACATGCACCGCCGCGCGGAGTACGGCATCGCCGCGCACTGGAAGTACAAGCAGGAGGCCGTGGCCGGCGCCTCCAAGGTGCGCTCCGACTCGCCCCGCTCCACCGGCAAGGACGACCACCTCAACGACATGGCGTGGCTGCGCCAGCTCCTGGACTGGCAGAAGGAGACCGAGGACCCCAGCGAGTTCCTGGAATCGCTGCGCTTCGACCTCTCCCGCAACGAGGTCTTCGTCTTCACCCCCAAGGGCGACGTCATAGCGCTGCCCGCCGGCGCCACCCCGGTCGACTTCTCCTACGCCGTCCACACCGAGGTCGGTCACCGCACCATAGGAGCCCGGGTCAACGGGCGCCTGGTGCCGCTGGAGTCGACCCTGGACAACGGCGACCTGGTGGAGGTCTTCACCTCCAAGGCGGCCGGCGCGGGACCCTCCCGCGACTGGCTCGGCTTCGTGAAGTCGCCGCGCGCCCGGAACAAGATCCGGGCCTGGTTCTCCAAGGAGCGCCGCGACGAGGCCATAGAGCAGGGCAAGGACGCCATCGTCCGGGCCATGCGCAAGCAGAACCTGCCTATCCAGCGCATCCTGACCGGCGACTCCCTGGTCACCCTCGCGCACGAGATGCGCTACTCCGACATCTCCGCCCTGTACGCGGCGATCGGCGAGGGCCACGTCTCCGCGCAGAACATCGTGCAGAAGCTCGTGCAGGCCCTCGGCGGCGAGGAGGCGGCCACCGAGGAGATCGACGAGTCGGTCCCGTCGCACGGCCGCGGCCGCAAGCGCCGCAGCAACGCCGATCCGGGCGTCGTCGTCAAGGGCGTCGACGACGTCTGGGTCAAGCTGGCCCGGTGCTGCACGCCCGTCCCCGGCGACCCGGTCATCGGTTTCGTCACCCGCGGCAGCGGCGTCTCGGTCCACCGCAGCGACTGCGTCAACGTGGACTCGCTCTCCCGCGAGCCCGAGCGCATCCTGGAGGTCGAGTGGGCGCCCACCCAGTCCTCGGTCTTCCTGGTCGCCATCCAGGTCGAGGCGCTGGACCGCTCCCGGCTGCTGTCGGACGTCACCCGCGTCCTGTCCGACCAGCACGTCAACATCCTCTCCGCGGCCGTCCAGACCTCCCGGGACCGCGTCGCCACCTCCCGCTTCACCTTCGAGATGGGCGACCCCAAGCACCTCGGGCACGTCCTGAAGGCCGTACGCGGCGTGGAGGGCGTCTACGACGTGTACCGGGTGACATCGGCGCGCAGGCCCTCGTAGCACCCCGCACCACGACGAAAGCGGCCCCCGGTGTCCGACACCGGGGGCCGCTCCCGTCGTACCGTCGCGGAACTCAGCCGCCGAACTCGTGGAGCCCCTTCAGCGCCTGGTCCAGCAGGGCCTGGCGGCCCTCCAGCTCACGCTCCAGCTTCTCCGCGCGGGCGGTGTTGCCCTGGCCGCGCGCGGTGTCGATCTGGCCACGCAGCTTGTCCACGGCCGACTGGAGCTGACCGGTCAGACCCGCGGCACGCGCGCGCGCCTCCGGGTTGCTCCGGCGCCACTCCGTCTCCTCGGCCTCCTGCAGCGCCCGCTCGACCGCCTGCATCCGGCCCTCGATCTTCGGCCGGGCGTCGCGCGGCACATGCCCGATCGCCTCCCAGCGCTCGTTGAGCGTACGGAACGCGGCGCGGGACGCCTTCAGATCCGTCACCGGCAGGAGCTTCTCGGCCTCCTCGGCCAGCTCCTCCTTGAGCTTGAGGTTCTCGGACTGCTCCGCGTCCCGCTCGGCGAAGACCGAGCCCCGCGCGGCGAAGAAGACGTCCTGGGCGCCGCGGAAGCGGTTCCACAGGTCGTCCTCGTGCTCGCGCTGGGCCCGGCCGGCCGCCTTCCAGTCGGCCATCAGCTCGCGGTAGCGCGCGGCCGTGGTGCCCCAGTCGGTCGAGCCCGACAGCGCCTCGGCCTCGGTGACCAGCCGTTCCTTGGTCTTGCGGGCGTCCTCGCGCTGCGCGTCGAGCTGGGCGAAGTGCTGCTTGCGCCGCTTGGAGAACGCCGAGCGCGCATGCGAGAAGCGGTGCCACAGCTCGTCGTCGGACTTGCGGTCCAGACGCGGCAGCCCCTTCCAGATGTCCACCAGCGCCCGCAGCCGCTCACCGGCCGAGCGCCACTGGTCGGACGCGGCCAGCTCCTCGGCCTCGGTGACCAGGTCCTCCTTGGCCCGGCGGGCCTCGTCGGACTGCTTCGCCCGCTGCGCCTTGCGCTCCTCGCGCCGCGTCTCGACCAGCTCCACCAGCTTGTCCAGCCGGACCCCGAGGGCCGCCAGGTCGCCGACCGCGTGGTGCGCGACCACCTGCTCGCGCAGGTGGTCGATCGCGGCCTGGGCGTCCTTCGCCGACAGGTCGGTGGTCTTCACCCGCTTCTCGAGGAGGCCGATCTCGACCTTCAGGCCCTCGTACTTGCGCTCGAAGTAGGCCAGCGCCTCATCGGGGGAGCCGGCCTGCCAGGAACCGACCACCTGCTCGCCGTCGGCCGTACGCACGTACACGGTCCCCGTCTCGTCGACACGGCCCCACGGGTCGCCGCTCACAGCGCCTCCTCCACATGATGCCTGCGGGAGGCGTCAGCACCCCCGGGCATCGTCCACAGTTTCGTCACCGCCAACATAGGCGACCGGCGGGCGGCCTGTCCGCATCCCGCACGACCGAGATTACGCGGGCGGCGCCTCAGGATCCGGTGACCGTCGCCTTGTCGATCACGACCGTCGCATTGGGCGCCCCGTCGCCCGCGCCGGTGCTCTCACCTGCGGCGGCGATCTTCTTGAGCACCTTCATGCCACCGTCCGAGATCGTGCCGAACGGCGTGTAGCTGGGCGGCAACTGGCTGTCCTGGTAGACCAGGAAGAACTGGCTGCCCCCGCTGTTCGCCTGACCGGTGTTGGCCATCGCGACCGTACCCGCCGGATAGACGTTGTCCTTCAGGGTTTTGTCCTTCAGGTTCTCGTCCGGGATCGTGTAACCGGGGCCGCCGGTGCCCTGCCCGGTCGGGTCGCCGCACTGCAGCACGTAGATGCCGTTGGTCGTCAGCCGGTGACACTTCGTGTGGTCGAAGTAACCCTTTCCGGCCAGAAAACTGAAGGAGTTGACCGTGTGCGGCGCCGCGGCCGTCTTCAGCGCGATGTCGATCTCGCCGCACGTCGTGGCCAGCTTCATCGTGTGGTCGGCCGACTTGTCGATGGTGACCGCCGGTTCCTTCTTCCACGTCGCCGTCTTGACCTTGCCCGCGGCGGGCTTGTCGCACGGATCGGGCGCCTTGCTGCTCGCCGCCGCGCTCGGGGTCGCCTCGGCGGCGGCGTCGGACTTGTCGTCGTCCCCCTTGAGGGTTCCGGTCGTGTACAGCGCCAGGCTGCCCACCACCACCACGCCGAGCACCGACGCGATCACCGCGTTGCGCGTGCGCGCCTTGCGTCGTGCGGAGGTGCGCCGCTGCTGCTGGCGCAAGAACTTCTCCCGGGCGAGCTGACGCCGCCGCTGCTCCTGGCTGACCACCGGGTTCTCTCCTCATGCCTCTTCGGGTGCCGACCGGTACCTGTGCGTGCCTGGACCGACCGCCTGCGTGTAGCCCCGTACCGTATATGGGTTCGCTGAGGAATCGGCACCGCCGGTAGGCTCTGACCAGGGCGCAGCCCGTTCACAAGCCACCCGTATCGACACAACGAAGGACGATCGTGCTCATTGCCGGGTTCCCCGCCGGGGCCTGGGGGACGAACTGTTACCTCGTCGCCCCCGCCGTCGGTGAGGAGTGCGTGATCATCGACCCCGGCCACCAGGCCGCCCAGGGAGTCGAGGAGACGCTGAAGAAGCATCGGCTCAAGCCCGTGGCCGTCGTCCTCACCCACGGCCACATCGACCACGTGGCCTCGGTCGTCCCGGTCTGCGGCGCGCACGGCGTCCCGGCCTGGATCCACCCCGCCGACCGGTTCATGATGAGCGACCCCGAGAAGGGCCTCGGACGGTCCATCGGGATGCCGCTGATGGGCGAGTTGAGCGTGGGGGAGCCGGACGACGTCCGGGAGCTGACCGACGGCGCCCGGCTGGAGCTGGCCGGTCTGGAGCTGACCGTCGCCCACGCGCCGGGCCATACCAAGGGGTCGGTGACGTTCGGGCTGCCCGAGGCCGCGGACATCCCGCCGGTCCTCTTCTCGGGCGACCTGCTCTTCGCCGGCTCCGTCGGACGCACCGACCTGCCCGGCGGCGACGCGGCCGAACTGCTCGGCTCGCTGGCACGCGTGTGCCTGCCGCTCGACGACTCGACCGTGGTGCTGTCCGGCCACGGCCCCCAGACGACCATCGGCCAAGAACGCGCCGCCAACCCGTATCTGCGGCAGGCGGCGGCCGGCCAGGGAGCGACCGACGAAGCTCCCCGACGAGGAATGTGACGAGAGACCTCCCGTGAGCACCTTCAAGGCCCCCAAGGGCACGTACGACCTGATCCCGCCGGACTCCGCCACCTACCTGGCCGTCCGCGAGGCGATCGCCGCCCCGCTGCGCGACTCCGGCTACGGCTACATCGAGACGCCCGGCTTCGAGAGCGTCGAACTGTTCGCCCGCGGTGTCGGCGAGTCCACCGACATCGTCACCAAGGAGATGTACGCCTTCGAGACCAAGGGCGGCGACCGGCTCGCCCTGCGCCCCGAGGGCACCGCCTCCGTGCTGCGCGCCGCCCTGGAGGCCAACCTGCACAAGACGGGCAACCTCCCGGTCAAGCTCTGGTACTCGGGCTCGTACTACCGCTACGAGCGCCCGCAGAAGGGCCGTTACCGCCACTTCTCGCAGGTCGGCGCCGAGGCGATCGGCGCGCAGGACCCGGCCCTCGACGCCGAACTGATCATCCTGGCCGACCAGGCGTACCGCTCGCTCGGCCTGCGCGAGTTCCGCATCCTGCTCAACAGCCTGGGCGACCAGGAGTGCCGCCCGGTCTACCGCGCGGCGCTCCAGGACTTCCTGCGCGGCCTGGACCTGGACGAGGAGACGTTGCGCCGGGCCGAGATCAACCCGCTGCGCGTCCTCGACGACAAGCGCCCGCAGGTGCGCGAGCAGCTCACCGGCGCCCCGCTGCTGCGCGACTACCTCTGCGACGCCTGCAAGGCGTACCACGAGGAGGTCCGGGACCTGATCACGGCGGCCGGCGTCACCTTCGAGGACGACCCGAGGCTGGTGCGCGGCCTGGACTACTACACCCGCACCACCTTCGAGTTCGTCCACGACGGCCTGGGCGCGCAGTCCGCGGTGGGCGGCGGCGGCCGGTACGACGGCCTCTCCGAGATGATCGGCGGCCCCGCGCTGCCCTCCGTCGGCTGGGCCCTCGGCGTCGACCGCACCGTCCTCGCCCTGGCGGCGGAGGGCGTCGAGCTGGACCTGCCCGCCGCGTCCGCCGTCTTCGCGGTGCCGCTCGGCGAGGAGGCCCGCCGGGTCCTGTTCGCCAAGGTCACCGAGTTGCGCAAGAACGGCGTCGCCGCCGACTTCTCCTACGGCTCCAAGGGCCTCAAGGGCGCCATGAAGAACGCCCACCGCAGCGGCGCGCGCTATGCGATCGTCGCCGGTGAACGCGACCTCGCCGAGGGCGTCGTCCAGCTCAAGGACATGGAGTCCGGCGATCAGAGCGCGATCGGCGTCAACGAGATCGTGGCCGAACTGGAGTCGCGGCTCGGCTGAGCCGCCGCACGGCCGACGCCCGTTCACCTGTACCGCACGGGAACGGGCGTCGGCCGAAACCGCCCCGGAAGGCCCCCGCACGCACTTCCTTATCTCCGTCGAACGGCCGGGACCGCCATGTTTACGGCACAATGGGCCTGCCCGAAGCAGGTCCAGCCTCCAGTGACGGAACCGGCGTGATGAGTAGGACGACAGTGCAGGACGTCTCCGCGGCGCACGAGCCCCCCGCGGAGCCCGTCGCCACCCCGCACGCCGAGGGCGGCAGCCGCGCCCTCGCGCTGCTGCTGGTGATCACGGGCGCGGCCGGAGTGCTCGCCGCCTGGGTCATCACCCTCGACAAGTTCAAGCTGCTCGAGGCCAAGGTCGCCGGCACCACCTTCACCCCCGGGTGCAGCCTGAACCCGGTCGTCTCCTGCGGCAGCGTGATGGAGAGCGACCAGGCGTCCGTCTTCGGCTTCCCCAACCCCGTGCTCGGCCTGGTCTGCTACGGCATCGTGATCTGCGTCGGCATGAGCCTGCTCGCCCGGGCCCGGTTCCCGCGCTGGTACTGGCTCACCTTCAACGCGGGCACGCTCTTCGGCGTCGGCTTCTGCACCTGGCTGCAGTTCCAGTCGCTGTACCGGATCAACGCCCTGTGCCTGTGGTGCTGCCTCGCCTGGGTCGCCACGATCATCATGTTCTGGTACGTGACCTCCTTCAACGTCCGCAAGGGCTTCCTGCCCGGGCCGGCCTGGCTGCGCGGCTTCTTCGGCGAGTTCACCTGGGTCCTGCCGGTGCTGCACATCGGCATCATCGGCATGATGATCCTCACTCGCTGGTGGGACTTCTGGACGAGCTGACCCCGACGGCGCCCGCCGCGTTGTCGGTGCGGTGACTTAGGGTTCTCGACGTGGAGCCCGATTTGTTCACCGCCGCAGCAGAAGAACGCCAGGAGAAGGACCCCGCCGGCAGCCCGCTGGCCGTCCGGATGCGTCCGCGCGCCCTCGACGAGGTCGTCGGCCAGCAGCACCTGCTGAAGCCCGGCTCCCCCTTGCGCAGACTCGTCGGCGAGGGCTCCTCGGGCCCGGCCGGCCCCTCCTCGGTGATCCTGTGGGGGCCGCCCGGCACCGGCAAGACCACCCTGGCGTACGTCGTCTCCAAGGCCACCGAGAAGCGCTTCGTGGAACTGTCGGCGATCACCGCGGGCGTCAAGGAGGTCCGCGCGGTCATCGACGGCGCCCGCCGGGCGGTCGGCGGGTACGGCAAGGAGACCGTCCTCTTCCTCGACGAGATCCACCGCTTCAGCAAGGCCCAGCAGGACTCCCTGCTCCCGGCCGTCGAGAACCGCTGGGTCACCCTGATCGCCGCGACCACCGAGAACCCGTACTTCTCGGTGATCTCGCCCCTGCTCTCCCGCTCGCTCCTGCTCACCCTCGAACCCCTCACCGACGACGACGTCCGCGGCCTGCTGCGCCGCGCCCTGAGCGACGAGCGCGGCCTGAAGGGCGCCGTCGCGCTCCCCGCGGACACCGAGGACCACCTGCTGCGCATCGCCGGCGGGGACGCCCGCCGGGCCCTGACCGCCCTGGAGGCCGCCGCCGGGGCCGCGCTCGACAAGGACGAGGCCGAGATCTCGCTGGAGACGCTGGAGGAGACGGTCGACCGGGCGGCGGTGAAGTACGACCGCGACGGCGACCAGCACTACGACGTGGCCAGCGCCCTCATCAAGTCCATCCGCGGCTCCGACGTCGACGCCGCCCTGCACTACCTGGCCCGCATGATCGAGGCCGGCGAGGACCCCCGTTTCATCGCCCGCCGCCTGATGATCTCCGCCAGCGAGGACATCGGCCTCGCCGACCCCGGCGCCCTGCCGCTCGCGGTCGCCGCCGCCCAGGCCGTCGCCATGATCGGTTTCCCCGAGGCCGCCCTCACCCTCAGCCACACCACCATCGCCCTGGCCCTCGCGCCGAAGTCCAACGCCGCGACCACGGCGATCGGCGCCGCCCTGGAGGACGTGCGCAAGGGGCACGCCGGCGCCGTCCCGGCCGCCCTGCGCGACAGCCACTACAAGGGCGCGGGCAAGCTCGGCCACGGCCAGGGCTACGTCTACCCGCACGACGTGCCCGAGGGCATCGCCGCCCAGCAGTACGCCCCGGACTCCCTGAAGGACCGCGAGTACTACACCCCGACCCGGCACGGCGGCGAGGCACGGTACGCGGACGCCGTCGAGTGGACCCGGAAGCACCTCGGTCGCAAGCGGTCCTGAGCGCCCTGTAGAATCCCCCGGAGTGCTGAGTCCCGTGCCGTCAGAACGGGACACCCAGCCGGAACCCCCAGCGGGTTCCAGGAGCGTCGCGCACCGTCGATCGGTGTCGCGGGCAGCCCACCACCGCCCGGAGTTCCGGAGACGGTCGGTGGGCCACTCGCGTGCTGCACGTATGTGCCCAGACCAGGGGAGCGGCTGCCCGACAGGTCCCGTGCGGACCCGGCGGGTCTCCCCGGCTGCGGATGCGACCTCCCTCAACCCTGACAAGCCGGAAACCTCAGAAAAGAGATCAGACAGTGGCTAACCAGCCCCGTCCCAAGGTCAAGAAGTCGCGTGCCCTCGGCATCGCGCTGACCCCGAAGGCCGTCAAGTACTTCGAGGCTCGCCCCTACCCGCCCGGCGAGCACGGCCGCGGCCGCAAGCAGAACTCGGACTACAAGGTCCGTCTGCTCGAGAAGCAGCGCCTGCGTGCCCAGTACGACGTCTCCGAGCGTCAGCTCGTCCGCGCCTACGACCGTGCCTCCAAGGTCCAGGGCAAGACCGGCGAGGCCCTGATCGTGGAGCTGGAGCGCCGTCTCGACGCCCTGGTCCTGCGCTCGGGCATCGCCCGCACGATCTACCAGGCCCGCCAGATGGTCGTCCACGGCCACATCGCGGTCAACGGCCAGAAGGTCGACAAGCCGTCCTTCCGGGTCCGCCCGGACGACGTCGTGCAGGTCCGCGACCGCTCCAAGGACAAGACGCTCTTCCAGATCGCCCGTGAGGGCGGCTTCGCCCCCGACGGCGAGACCCCGCGCTACCTGCAGGTGAACCTCAAGGCCCTGGCGTTCCGCCTGGACCGTGAGCCGAACCGCAAGGAGATCCCGGTGATCTGCGACGAGCAGCTCGTCGTCGAGTACTACGCCCGCTGATCCCAGCCGGACGCGGTACCCCGGCCCGCCGTCTCCCCGCCCCCACCGGGCGGGCGGGACGGCGGGCTTCGTCGTGCCCCGCCCCCAGCCGCCGGCCGGGCCGCCGCGGACCGTAATCCGGTACGGAGCCCCAGCCCCGGCGCGATAGGCTCGGTGCACGACTTTCCCGATGTACAGGCACGTTTCAGGGAGCGGGTGTCACACAGTGTCCGGTGGAGAGGTGGCCGGGATTCTGGTGGCCGTCTTCTGGGCGATTCTGGTCTCCTTCCTCGCGGTGGCACTGGCGAGGCTGGCCCAGACGCTCAAGGCGACCACCAAACTCGTGGCGGACGTGACCGACAGGGCCGTCCCCCTGCTGTCCGACGCCTCCTCGGCGGTGCGCTCGGCGCAGACCCAGATCGACCGGGTCGACGCGATCGCCTCCGACGTCCAGGAGGTCACGTCGAACGCCTCCGCGCTCTCCTCGACCGTGGCGTCCACCTTCGGCGGCCCCCTGGTCAAGGTCGCTGCCTTCGGCTACGGGGTACGCAGGGCGATGAGCGGCCGCAAGGAAGAGGAACCGGCCAAGCCGTCGAGGCGCGCCGTGATCGTCGGCCGCACGGTCCCGGCGGCCCGACGGGCGAAGCGGAAGAAGGACTGATCCAGCAATGTTCCGTCGCACCTTCTGGTTCTCCTCCGGCGTCGCCGCCGGAGTGTGGGCCACCACCAAGGTCAACCGCAAGCTGAAGCAGCTCACGCCCGACAACCTCGCCGTCGCCGCGGCGAACAAGGCCGTCGAGGCGGGCGGCCGGCTGAAGGACCGCGCGGTGGGCTTCGCCCTCGACGTCCGCGACAACATGGCCCAGCGGGAGGCCGAACTGGACGACGCGCTCGGGCTCGGCGCCCCCGTCGACCGGGAACTCCCCGCACCCCGGCGCCACACCGCCATCGAGAACCGCGACACCTCGCGGTACCTCGACAGGACGACGTACACGCACAACCGGAATGAGGACCACTGATGGAGTCGGCCGAGATTCGCCGCCGCTGGTTGAGCTTCTTCGAGGAGCGCGGGCACACCGTCGTGCCTTCGGCGTCGCTCATCGCGGACGACCCGACTCTGCTGCTGGTCCCGGCGGGCATGGTGCCCTTCAAGCCGTACTTCCTCGGTGCCGTCAAGCCGCCCTTCGACCGCGCCACCAGCGTGCAGAAGTGCGTGCGCACCCCCGACATCGAAGAGGTCGGCAAGACCACCCGGCACGGCACCTTCTTCCAGATGTGCGGCAACTTCTCCTTCGGCGACTACTTCAAGGAAGGCGCCATCAAGTACGCCTGGGAGCTGCTCACCGGCGCCCAGGACAAGGGCGGTTACGGCCTCGACCCCGAGCGCCTGTGGATCACCGTGTACCTGGAGGACGACGAGGCCGAGCGCATCTGGCGCGACGTCGTGGGCGTCCCCGCCGAGCGCATCCAGCGCCTGGGGAAGAAGGACAACTACTGGTCCATGGGCGTCCCCGGCCCCTGCGGCCCCTGTTCCGAGATCAACTACGACCGCGGCCCCGACTTCGGCGTCGAGGGCGGCCCCGCCGTCAACGACGAGCGGTACGTGGAGATCTGGAACCTCGTCTTCATGCAGTACGAGCGGGGCGAGGGCACGTCCAAGGAGGACTTCGAGATCCTCGGGGACCTGCCGAGCAAGAACATCGACACCGGGCTCGGCCTGGAGCGGCTCGCCATGATTCTGCAGGGCGTGCAGAACATGTACGAGATCGACACCTCGATGGCCGTCATCGAGCGGGCCACCGAGCTGACCGGTGTGGCCTACGGCGACGCCCACGCCTCGGACGTGTCCCTGCGGGTGGTCACCGACCACATGCGCACCTCCGTGATGCTCATCGGCGACGGCGTCACCCCCGGCAACGAGGGCCGCGGCTATGTGCTGCGCCGCATCATGCGCCGCGCCATCCGCAACATGCGGCTGCTCGGCGCCACCGGTCCGGTCGCCAAGGACCTGATCGACGTCGTGATCGAGATGATGGGGCAGCAGTACCCCGAGCTGATCACCGACCGCGAGCGGATCGAGAAGGTCGCCGTCGCCGAGGAGAACGCCTTCCTCAAGACGCTGAAGGCCGGCACCAACATCCTGGACACCGCGGTCGGCGACACCAAGGCCGCCGGTGGCGGCGTGCTCTCCGGCGACAAGGCGTTCCTGCTCCACGACACCTGGGGCTTCCCGATCGACCTCACCCTGGAGATGGCCGCCGAGCAGGGCCTGACCGTGGACGAGGACGGCTTCCGCCGGCTGATGAAGGAGCAGCGGGAGCGCGCCAAGGCCGACGCCCAGGCCAAGAAGACCGGCCACGCCGGCGCCGGCGCCTACCGCGAGATCGCCGACCAGGCCGGTGCCACCGACTTCATCGGCTACACGGACACCGAGAGCGAGTCCACGATCCTCGGCATCCTGGTCGACGGCGCCTCCTCGCCGGCCGCCACCGAGGGCGACGAGGTCGAGATCGTCCTCGACCGCACCCCCTTCTACGCCGAGGGCGGCGGCCAGATCGGCGACACCGGCCGGATCAAGGTCGACACCGGCGCCGTCATCGAGATCCGCGACTGCCAGAAGCCGGTCCCGGGGGTGTACGTCCACAAGGGCGTGGTCCAGTTCGGTGAGGTCACCGTCGGCGCCAAGGCCCTGGCCTCGATCGACGACCGGCGCCGCACGGCCATCGCCCGCGCCCACTCCGCCACCCACCTCACCCACCAGGCGCTGCGGGACGCCCTCGGCCCGACGGCCGCCCAGGCCGGTTCCGAGAACCAGCCCGGCCGCTTCCGCTTCGACTTCGGTTCGCCCGCCGCCGTGCCCACGGCCGTGATGACCGACGTCGAGCAGAAGATCAACGAGGTGCTCGCCCGCGACCTCGACGTCCGCGCCGATGTGATGGGCATCGACGAGGCCAGGAAGCAGGGCGCCATCGCCGAGTTCGGCGAGAAGTACGGCGAGCGGGTGCGGGTGGTGACCATCGGCGACTTCTCCAAGGAGCTGTGCGGCGGCACCCATGTGCACAACACCGCCCAGCTCGGCCTGGTCAAGCTGCTCGGCGAGTCCTCCATCGGCTCGGGCGTGCGCCGCATCGAGGCCTTGGTCGGCGTGGACGCCTACAACTTCCTCGCCCGGGAGCACACGGTCGTCGCCCAGCTCCAGGAGCTGATCAAGGGCCGCCCGGAGGAACTGCCGGAGAAGGTCTCCGCCATGCTCGGCAAGTTGAAGGACGCCGAGAAGGAGATCGAGAAGTTCCGCGCCGAGAAGGTCCTGCAGGCCGCGGGAGGACTGGCCGACTCGGCCAAGGACGTCCAGGGCGTCGCACTCGTCACCGGCCAGGTCCCGGACGGCACCACCGCGGACGACCTGCGCAGGCTCGTCCTCGACGTGCGCGGCCGCATCCAGGGCGGCCGGGCCGCCGTGGTGGCCCTGTTCACCACCGTGGGCGGCAAGCCGCTCACGGTCATCGCCACCAACGAGGCCGCCCGCGAGCGCGGTCTCAAGGCCGGCGAACTGGTCCGTGCGGCCGCCAAGACCCTCGGCGGCGGCGGTGGCGGCAAGCCGGACGTCGCCCAGGGCGGCGGCCAGCACCCGGCCGCCATCGGCGAGGCCGTGGCCGCGGTCGAACGGCTCGTGGCGGACACCGCCAAGTGAGCGATCCGGCAACCGGCCCCGCGATGCGCCGCGGCCGCCGCCTCGCGATCGACGTCGGGGACGCCCGCATCGGGGTCGCCTCGTGCGACCCCGACGGGATCCTCGCCACCCCGGTGGAGACGGTCCCCGGCCGGGACGTCCCGGCGGCCCACCGCCGGCTGGCGCAGCTCGTCGAGGAGTACGAACCGATCGAGGTCGTCGTCGGGCTCCCGCGCTCCCTCAAGGGGGGCGAGGGCCCGGCCGCGGTCAAGGTCCGGGGGTTCGCCCAGGAGCTGGCGGGACGTATCGCCCCGGTCCCGGTCCGGCTCCTGGACGAGCGGATGACGACCGTGACGGCGGGGCAGGGGCTGCGGGCCTCCGGGGTGAAGGCCAAGAAGGGGCGGTCCGTCATCGACCAGGTCGCCGCTGTGATCATCCTTCAACAGGCACTTGAATCCGAACGAGTGTCAGGTAATCCTCCCGGTGAGGGCGTCGAAGTGGTCATCTGATCGCGATACGGTAACGTTCCGCGCGATGCGGTGGTGTTCGAACAGCCACCGCACAGAGAGAGGCGGAACGGAAGCCGGGCCCTCCAGCCGCGCTGACCGTCGCCTCGCGGCTCTAGGGGACCGATGACTGAGTATGGCCGGGGCCAAGGCTCCGAACCGTGGCATCCCGAGGACCCGTTGTACGGGGACGGCGGATGGGGAGGTCAGCAGGCCCAGGCGGACCCGCAGGCCCCGTACGGCGGCCAGCCGCAGCAGCAGAACCCGCAGCAGGCGCAGCAGGGCCAGTACGGCGACTGGAACGACGGCGGGCAGGGCGCCTACGGCCAGGGCCGGCAGCAGTACGCCTATGACCAGCAGCAGCAGTACGACCAGCAGCAGTACGGTCCGCAGTACGACCCGCAGCAGTACCCCCAGCCGGACGCGCGGCAGTACCCCCCGCAGTACGACCAGCACCAGCACCAGCACCAGTACGCGGCGCAGGCCCCGCACGAACAGCAGTACGACAACGGGGGCTGGGCTCCGGACGCCGGGCCGCAGGCCCACTACCCCGTCGACCCCACCGATCCGTACGCGCAGCAGGGCGGCGCCCCCGGTGCCGAGCAGCCCGACTTCTACGGGACGCCCGACGCCTATCCGCCGCCGGAGCCGCCGGGCCGTCGGCGCGCCGAACCGGCGCCGGAGCGCGCCGACTGGGACCCGGGCCCGGACCAGGGCGAACACGCCTTCTTCGCGGGTGAGGACGGCGAGGACGGCGAGGACGAGGACGAGCGGGACGGTCGCGAGCGCGGTGACCGCCGCGGCCGGGGCGGCAAGCCCAAGAAGAGGCGTAACGGTTGTGCATGCCTCGTCGTCTGCCTGGTGCTGGGGGGCGGAGCGGCCGGCGTCGCCTATTTCGGCTACCAGTTCTACCAGGACCGGTTCGGCTCCGCGCCGGACTTCGCGGGCGACGGCAACGGCCAGCAGGTGACCGTCACCATCCCCAAGGGCGCCGGCGGCTCGGTGATCGGCCAGGAGCTGAAGCGCAGGGGTGTCGTCAGAAGCGTCGACGCCTTCATCTCCGCCGTGCAGAGCAACGCCGACGCCAAGGGCATCCAGGACGGCGTCTACACCCTGCAGAAGGAGATGTCGGCCGCGAGCGCGGTCGAACTGATGCTCAGCCCCAAGAGCCGGGACAACCTGATCATCGCCGAGGGCAGGCGGAACGTCGTCGTCTACGAGGAGATCGACAAACGCCTCGACGTCGACAAGGGCACCACCGCGAAGATCGCCAGAAGCGACTACAAGGACCTCGGCCTGCCGGCCTGGGCGCTGAACCACGCGGACGTCAAGGACCCGCTCGAAGGCTTCCTCTACCCCTCCAGCTACGCGGTGGCCAAGGGGCAGAAGCCCAAGGACGTGCTCAAGCAGATGGTGACGCGGGCCGCCGACAAGTACGAGGAGCTCGGGTTCGCGCAGAAGGCGGAGGAGCTGGGGCTGGAGGGGCCGTGGCAGCTCGTGACGGTCGCGAGCCTGGTGCAGGCCGAGGGCAAGACCCACGACGACTTCCGCAAGATGTCCGAAGTGGTCTACAACCGTCTGAAGACCACCAACACCGAAACCAATCAGCTTCTCCAGTTCGACTCGACGTACAACTACGCCAAGAAGCAGAGCGACATCCACATCAGCGAGTCCGAGATCAACAGCGACAAGGACCCGTACAACACGTACACCAACAAGGGCCTGCCGCCGGGACCCATCGGCAACCCCGGTGACGAGGCCCTCCAGGCGGCGCTGGACCCCACGGACGACGGCTGGATCTACTTCGTGGCCACCGACGGGGTGGAGAAGACCGAGTTCGCCAAGACGAACGCCGAGTTCGAAAGGCTCAAGGACAAGTTCAATGCCAGCAGGGGCAACTGACACGCGCCGGGCAGCCGTACTCGGCTCCCCGATCGCCCACTCCCTCTCCCCGGTGCTGCACCGCACCGCGTACGCGGAGATGGGGCTGGCCGACTGGACGTACGACCGCTTCGACGTGGACGAGGAGGCGCTGCCGGGCTTCTTCGGGCAACTCGGGCCCGAGTGGGCGGGGCTGTCGCTGACCATGCCCCTGAAGCGTGCCGTGATGCCGCTGCTCGACGAGGTCAGCGCCACCGCCGCCGCCGTGGACGCGGTGAACACCGTCGTGTTCAGCGCGGACGGGCACGCCACCGGCGACAACACCGACATCCCGGGCATCGTCGCCGCCCTGCGCGAGCACGGCGTCGAGAAGGCCGAGAGCGCGGCGATCCTGGGCGCCGGCGCCACCGCCTCCTCCGCGCTCGCCGCGCTGGCCCGGATCTGCACCGGCGAGATCACCGTCTACGTGCGCAGCCGGACCCGCGCCGCCGAGATGCGCGGGTGGGGCGAGAAGCTGGACGCCGAGGTCCGCGTCGTGGACTGGGCGCGGGCCGCGGAGGCGCTGCGCGCCCCGCTGGTCGTGGCCACCACGCCGGCCGGCGCGACCGACGCCCTCGCCGCCGCCGTCCCCGGGCGGCCCAGCACCCTCTTCGACGTGCTGTACGAGCCCTGGCCGACCGCGCTCGCCGCCCGCTGGGCGGCGTACGGCGGGGCCGTGGTCAGCGGACTCGACCTGCTGCTGCACCAGGCGGTGCTCCAGGTGGAGCAGATGACGGGCCGGTCCCCGGCCCCGCTCGCCGCCATGCGCATCGCGGGGGAGCGGGCGCTCGCGCAACGCTGAGCGCTGTCCGGCTCGCACAGCGGGCCGGAAGGGGACGGTCCGGCCCGAGCCGCGGCCCCCGGGTGGCGGCCCGCTGTCCGGTTGGTGGACCGCCGCCCGGGCCGCACAGATGGACATGGGAGGATTGGGGCCGGCGGATCAGGGCCGCGCACCCTGCTCGCGCCGTGATGGCACAGGGCGCGAGCACTGAGGAGCACCGTTGAGCAGGTTGCGCTGGCTGACCGCGGGGGAGTCCCACGGTCCCGCACTCGTCGCGACGCTGGAGGGTCTTCCCGCCGGCGTGCCGATCACCACGGAGATGGTGGCGGACCACCTGGCGCGGCGGCGGCTCGGCTATGGGCGCGGCGCTCGGATGAAGTTCGAACGGGACGAGGTCACCTTCCTCGGCGGGGTCCGGCACGGTCTCACCATGGGCTCCCCGGTCGCGGTCATGGTGGGCAACACCGAGTGGCCCAAGTGGGAGCAGGTGATGTCCGGTGACCCGGTCGACCCGGAGATCCTGGCCGGGCTGGCCCGCAACGCCCCGCTGACCCGCCCCCGGCCCGGCCACGCCGACCTCGCGGGCATGCAGAAGTACGGCTTCGACGAGGCCCGTCCGATCCTGGAGCGTGCCTCCGCGCGGGAGACCGCGGCCCGGGTCGCGCTCGGCGCGGTGGCCCGGTCCTACCTCAAGGAGACGGCCGGCATCGAGATCGTCAGCCACGTCGTGGAACTGGCCGCCGCGAAGGCGCCCCGCGGTGTGCTGCCGGCCCCGGCGGACGTGGCGCGGCTCGACGCCGACCCGGTGCGCTGTCTGGACGCGGACGCCTCGGCCGCGATGGTCGCCGAGATCGACCAGGCCCACAAGGACGGCGACACCCTGGGCGGTGTGGTCGAGGTGCTGGCCTACGGCGTGCCGGTGGGTCTGGGCTCGCACGTGCACTGGGACCGCCGGCTGGACGCCCGGCTGGCCGCCGCCCTCATGGGCATCCAGGCCATCAAGGGTGTCGAGGTCGGCGACGGCTTCGACCTGGCCCGGGTGCCGGGTTCGAAGGCGCACGACGAGATCGTCGCCACCCCCGAGGGCGTCAAGCGGACCTCCGGCCGCTCCGGCGGCACCGAGGGCGGCCTGTCCACCGGCGAACTGCTGCGGGTGCGGGCGGCCATGAAGCCGATCGCGACCGTGCCGCACGCCCTGCGGACGATCGACGTCGCCACCGGCGAGGCCACCGCCGCCCACCACCAGCGCTCCGACGTCTGTGCCGTGCCGGCGGCCGGCATCGTCGCGGAGGCCATGGTCGCGCTCGTCCTCGCGGACGCGGTCGCCGAGAAGTTCGCCGGCGACAGCGTGCCCGAGACCCGGCGCAACGTCACCTCGTACCTCGACGCGCTGGCCATCCGGTGAACCCGCTCCTGATCGTCCTGGTCGGGCCGATGGGCGTCGGCAAGTCGACGGTCGGCGCGCTGCTCGCCGAGCGGCTCGGGACCGGCTACCGGGACACCGACGGGGACATCGTCGCGGAGCAGGGCCGCACCATCGCCGAGATCTTCGTCGACGAGGGCGAGGAGGCCTTCCGGGCGATCGAGAAGCGGGCGGTGCGGCGGGCGCTGGCCGAGCACACCGGTGTCCTCTCGCTCGGCGGCGGCGCCGTGCTGGACGCGGAGGTGCGCGCCCTGCTCGCCGGGCACCGCGTCGTCTACCTCTCGATGGACGTCGAGGAGGCGGTCAGGCGCACCGGCCTCAACACCGCCCGCCCGCTGCTCGCGGTCAACCCCCGCAAGCAGTGGCGGGAGCTGATGGAGGCCAGGCGCCACCTGTACGAGTCCCTCGCCACGGCCGTCGTCGCGACCGACGGCCGTACGCCCGAAGAGGTCACCCGGGCCGCCCTCGACGCACTTCGGTCGCGGACCGTATCCCCCGGGGAGCAGCCCCCGGACCCCCGGCCGGAGGACGCCATGACGAACGGTGTGACAAGGATCCGGATCGGCGGCACCGCCGGCCGGGACTCCTACGAGGTACTGGTGGGCCGTCAGCTCCTCGGCGAGCTGGCCGGACTGATCGGGCCGAAGGCCAAGCGGGTCGCGGTGATCCATCCCGAGGCGCTCGCCGAGACCGGCGACGCCCTGCGCGCCGACCTCGCCGAGCAGGGCTACGACGCGATCGCCGTCCAGGTGCCCAACGCGGAGGAGGCCAAGACCGCCGAGGTCGCCGCCTACTGCTGGAAGGCGCTCGGCCAGTCCGGGTTCACCCGCACCGACGCCGTCGTCGGCGTGGGCGGCGGCGCCACCACGGACGTGGCCGGATTCGTCGCCGCGTCCTGGCTGCGCGGCGTGCGCTGGATCGCCGTGCCCACCACCGTGCTGGCCATGGTCGACGCGGCCGTCGGCGGCAAGACCGGCATCAACACCGCCGAGGGCAAGAACCTCGTCGGCGCCTTCCACCCGCCCGTCGGCGTGCTCTGCGACCTCGCCGCGCTGGACTCGCTCGCGGTCCACGACTACGTCTCCGGGCTCGCCGAGGTCATCAAGTGCGGCTTCATCGCCGACCCGGTGATCCTCGACCTGATCGAGTCCGACCCCGAGGCGGCCCGCACCCCGGCCGGCCCGCACACCGCCGAGCTGATCGAGCGTTCCATCCGGGTCAAGGCCGAGGTCGTCTCCGCCGACCTGAGGGAAGAGGGCCCGCGGGAGATCCTCAACTACGGCCACACCCTCGGCCACGCCATCGAGAAGAACGAGCGCTACAAGTGGCGCCACGGCGCCGCCGTCTCGGTCGGCATGCACTTCGCCGCCGAGCTGGGCCGGCTCGCGGGCCGCCTGGACGACGCCACGGCCGACCGGCACCGCTCGGTCCTCGAAGCGGTCGGGCTGCCGCTGCACTACCGGCACGACCAGTGGCCCAAGCTGCTGGAGAACATGAGGCTGGACAAGAAGTCCCGCGGCGACCTGCTGCGTTTCATCGTCCTGGACGGCCTGGCCAAGCCCACCGTCCTGGAGGGCCCCGACCCCGCCGTCCTCCTCGCCGCCTACGGCGAAGTGGGCCAGTAGGTACCCGGGCGTACCTTCCGCCCGATTCGCCTTCTCCACCGGGCACTTCACACCGCCCCCGGCCGTTCACCAAACGACGGCCGGGGGCGGTACCGTTCGGTAGCGACAGCGGGGCCCGCCGCCCCGTCGTCAGCGCCCATCCCCCGTGGTGAGTGAGCCGAAGGGGCGCGCCGGAGTCGAGACGTCCGAGGTTTTCCCGCTCGCGGAGCCGGGGGAGCGCTCAGGCCCGAAGGGCTGAGCGCGTTCGGGCACTCGGGCCCGGCCGCCGCGCCCCGACGGCGTACCGAGCCCGAAGAACGAGACGGAGTGGCACCGGATGCAGCACGCAGGGGGTCCTCCGCTGCCGCCGCCCCATCAGCCGGGGCACGGATCCGCCCCCGGCTGGTCGTCGGCCGCACCTCACCCGGGCCCGCTCCCGGGAGCGCACGAGGCTTCCGCCCCCGTACCCCCGCCGCCCGCCCCGGGCTATCCGGGCAGGCCCGCCCACCCCGCCCCGGCCCCGCACCACGCACAGCCGCCGGTGCCCGCCCCGCAGCACGCCCCGCCGGCGGCCCCCGCCCCGCAGCACGCCCCGCCGCCCGTCGTGGCCCCGCCGCAGGCGGTCGCCCCGCCGGTGCCGGAGACCACCGGTCACCTCCCGCTGCCCCCGGGCGGTCCCGTCGCCGCGCCCAGCGTGCTGCCGGCCACCGCTCCCGACCCGGCCGGCACCACCCTCGCGGTGTTGCTCATCGGCCCCGCGGGCGCCGGCAAGACCAGCGTGGCCAAGTACTGGGCCGACCACCGCCGGGTGCCCACCGCCCACATCAGCCTCGACGACGTCCGCGAGTGGGTCCGCTCGGGCTTCGCCGACCCGCAGTCCGGGTGGAACGACCACTCCGAGGCCCAGTACCGCCTGGCCCGCCGCACCTGCGGCTTCGCCGCGCGCAACTTCCTCGCCAACGGCATCTCCTGCGTCCTGGACGACGCCGTCTTCCCCGACCGGCCGGTCGTCGGCCTCGGTGGCTGGAAGCGGCACGTGGGCCCGGGGCTGCTGCCGGTCGTCCTGCTGCCCGGCCTGGACGTCGTCCTGGAGCGCAACGCCGAGCGCTCGGGCAACCGCCGCCTCACCGACGAGGAGGTCGCCCGCATCCACGGCCGGATGGCCGGCTGGTACGGCTCCGGGCTGCCGATCCTCGACAACTCCCAGTTGGACGTCCCCGAGACGGCACGGCTGCTGGACGAGGTCCTGGCCCGCTCGATAGCGAGCCCGCCGGCCTGGTAGCGGCGGGGCCGGCGGCCGCTCCCGGGACGGCGGAGGCGGGGTGACGCCCACTCGGCCCCGCTCGACCGGCGCCCCGCGCCCGCCCCTCGTACGCTCGGCTCATGTCAGAGGTGTACGCGGCCCGCCGGACGCGCCTACGGGAACGCTGCAATGCGGGTGGCAGCGCGGCGGCGCTCGTCTCCCGCCCCGCCAATGTGCGCTATCTCGCGGGCGCCGCTCCGCAGGGCGCCGTCCTGCTCCTCGGCAGGACCGAGGACGCGCTGCTGTGCGCCGGTCCGCCGAGCGGCCGGCCGGCCGACGGCCGCCCCGACGAGGCCCTGAAGGTGCGGGTGCTGCCCGGCCCCGGCGGCGACCCGGCCGTCGCCGCCACCGGCATCGCCGCCGACCAGGGCACCGAGTCCCTCGCCGTGGAGGAGCACCACCTGACCGTCGCCCGGCACCGGGCCATGCGCTCGGTCGCCGCCGGGCTGCGCCTGGCCGACCTCGGCTGCGCCGTCGAACAGCTCCGGGTGGTCAAGGACGAGGAGGAGATCTCCTGCCTGCGGATCGGCGCGGAGATCGCCGACCAGGCGCTCGGCGAACTCCTGGAGTCGATCCTGGTCGGACGGACCGAGCGGCACCTCGCCCTGGAGCTGGAGCGCCGCCTGGTCGACCACGGCGCCGACGGTCCGGCCTTCGCCACCTCGGTGGGCACCGGACCGAACTCCGGCCGTCCCGGGCACCGGCCCACCGACCGCCGGGTGGAGGAGGGCGATTTCCTCTCCGTCTGCCTCGGCGCCGCCTACCGCGGCTACCGCTGCGAGATCGGCCGGACCTTCGTCATCGGCACCTCGCCGGCCGACTGGCAGATCGAGCTGTACGACCTCGTCTTCGCCGCTCAGCGGGCCGGCCGGGAGGCCCTCGCCCCCGGCGCCGCCTGCCGTGACGTGGACCGCGCGGCCCGCCAGGTACTGGACTGCGCGGGGTACGCCGACAACCTCCCGGCACTCACCGGGCACGGCGTCGGGCTCGAAATCGACGAGGACCCTCAATTGTCCCCGGCGGCCATGGGTAAACTGGACGCTTGCGTGCCGGTCACCGTCGAACCGGGGGTCCACCTCCCGGGCCGGGGCGGTGTCCGGATCGATGACACGCTCGTCGTACGCCCCGAGGCGGACGGCGGACCCGAGCTACTCACCATCACGACCAAGGAACTGCTCGCGCTCTAGCCTCGCGCTGTGCGCGGGCACCCCGGGGTCGTCCACGTCAGTTACGTCCAGGAGATTCCGCAACCGTGGCTTCCACGAACGACCTCAAGAACGGCCTGGTGCTCAAGCTCGAAGGCGGCCAGCTCTGGTCCGTAGTCGAGTTCCAGCACGTCAAGCCCGGCAAGGGCCCGGCCTTCGTGCGCACCAAGCTCAAGAACGTGCTTTCCGGCAAGGTCGTCGACAAGACGTTCAACGCCGGCGTCAAGGTCGAGACGGCCACTGTCGACAAGCGTGACATGCAGTTCTCGTACATGGACGGCGAGTACTTCGTCTTCATGGACATGGAGACCTACGACCAGCTCATGGTCGACCGCAAGGCCGTCGGTGACGCCGCCAACTTCCTGATCGAGGGCTTCACCGCCACCGTCGCCCAGCACGAGGGCGAGGTGCTCTTCGTGGAGCTGCCGGCCGCCGTCGAGCTGGTCGTCCAGGAGACCGAGCCGGGCGTCCAGGGCGACCGCTCCACGGGCGGCACCAAGCCGGCCACGCTGGAGACCGGTCACCAGATCCAGGTCCCGCTCTTCATCACCACCGGTGAGAAGATCAAGGTCGACACCCGTTCCAGCGACTACCTCGGCCGGGTGAACAGCTAACCGTGGCTGCCCGCAACACGGCCCGCAAGCGCGCCTTCCAGATCCTCTTCGAGAGCGACC
The DNA here is from genome assembly GCF_039542605.1 of Streptomyces ziwulingensis. Lineage (NCBI taxonomy): Bacteria > Bacillati > Actinomycetota > Actinomycetes > Kitasatosporales > Streptomycetaceae > Streptomyces > Streptomyces ziwulingensis. The sequence continues at coordinate 96,992 of NZ_BAABIG010000019.1, read as the reverse complement.
AGCGCGGCGTGGACGTCCTGACGGTCCTCGCCGACTGGATCCGGCACTCCCGGTCCGACACCCGGCAGCCGCCGGTGAGCGAGTACACGATGGAGCTGGTCGAGGGGTACGCCGAGCGCGCCGGGCGGATCGACGAGCTGATCGCCCAGTACTCGGTCGGCTGGACCCTGGACCGGATGCCGGTCGTCGACCGCAACCTCCTGCGGCTGGGCGCGTACGAGCTGATCTGGGTCGACGCGACCCCGGACGCCGTCGTGCTGGACGAGATGGTGCAGTTGGCGAAGGAGTTCTCCACCGACGAGTCGCCCTCGTTCGTCAACGGCCTGCTCGGCCGCTTCAAGGAGCTGAAGCCGACGCTCAAGCGCGGGTAGCGCCGCGGTTCGGCTCGGGGGACTGCGCCGACCGGGTGAACCGGGAGCGCGCGGGAGAAGGGCGTACAAAACCGCCGGGGTGGCCGGAACCGATGGGTTCCGGCCACCCCGGCGGCACGTTTCTGCTAGGGGGTCAGGCTTCCTCGTGGGAGGCGACCGCGCGGCGCGCGTCCGCGTCCAGGACACCCCAACTGATGAGCTGCTCGGTCAGCACCGAGGGCGACTGGTCGTAGATCACGGCGAGTGTGCGCAGGTCGTCCTGGCGGATCGAGAGCACCTTGCCGTTGTAGTCGCCGCGCTGGGACTGGATCGTCGCCGCGTAGCGCTGCAGGGGGCCCGCCTTCTCGGCCGGCACCGTGGCCAGCCGCTCCAGGTCCAGGACCAGCTTCGGCGGCGGCTCGGCGGCCCCGCCGGGGGTCGTGCCCGGCAGCAGCTCCTGCACCGGAACGCCGTAGAAGTCCGCCAGCTCGGCGAGGCGCTGCACGGTCACGGCACGGTCGCCGCGTTCGTACGAACCGACCACGACGGCCTTCCAGCGGCCCTGGGACTTCTCCTCGACACCGTGGAGGGAAAGGCCCTGCTGGGTGCGGATGGCCCGGAGCTTGGCCCCGAGCTGTTTGGCGTATTCGCTGGACATATGGCTCCCCGGACACTGTGTCGACGCGACTCGTCTGGATTCCGGCCGCGCGGCTGGTAACTCACTGTGAGGTTACGCAGCGTTACTCTGCTGCGTCAAGCCGAATGGTCCGCACCGACCCTTCCGTGGCGGCGGCACCTCGGTACGCCAAAGGAGTGACGCCGTTGCGCCAATGGGGTGACAGGGGCGCGAGCGGGGCGCTCCAGGGCACCTGCTACCGTAGATGGCGCAATTCCGACGTCCTTTAAGGTCCGTCCCGTGAGGCGGAGAAGGAGGTCCGTCTCGTATGGACGAGCAGGACACGCAGGACACGCAGGACATTCAGCATCGGCAGGGCCGGCGCTCCGACGCCCGGCCCGTTCTCGAAGGACCCGACATCGCTCGGGTGCTCACCCGCATCGCCCACGAGATCGTCGAGCGCGCCAAGGGCGCCGACGACGTGGTGCTCCTCGGCATTCCGACCCGGGGCGTCTTCCTCGCCCGGCGGCTCGCCGCCAAGCTGGAGCAGATCACCGAGCGCAAGGTGCCGTGCGGCTCGCTCGACATCACCATGTACCGCGACGACCTGCGCATGCACCCGCCGCGCGCGCTGGCCCGCACGGAGATCCCCGGCGACGGCCTCGACGGCCGCCTGGTCGTCCTCGTCGACGACGTCCTCTTCTCCGGCCGCACCATCCGCGCCGCCCTCGACGCGCTGGGCGACCTGGGCCGTCCGCGCGCGGTGCAGCTCGCCGTCCTCGTCGACCGCGGTCACCGCGAACTGCCCATCCGCGCCGACTACGTCGGCAAGAACCTCCCCACGTCGTTGCGGGAGACGGTCAAGGTCCAGCTCGCCGAGGAGGACGGTCGCGACACCGTGCTGCTGGGCGCCAAGCCGGACGCCCCGGGCGAGCAAGCGTAGGCAGCCACGGCCGTACGCCCCCGTCGTACGCCTGCCCCGGCATGCCCCCGCACGCCTGAAATCTCCCGAATGAACTGCCTTACGGAGCCTGACAGATGCAGCGTCATCTCATCTCGGCCGCCGATCTCACCCGCGACGACGCCGTCCTGATCCTCGACACCGCCGAGGAGATGGCCCGGGTCGCCGACCGGCCGATCAAGAAACTGCCGACCCTGCGCGGCCGCACGGTCGTGAACCTCTTCTTCGAGGACTCCACCCGTACCCGGATCTCCTTCGAGGCCGCCGAGAAGCGCCTGTCCGCGGACGTCATCAACTTCACCGCCAAGGGCTCCAGCGTCTCCAAGGGCGAGTCCCTGAAGGACACCGCGCAGACCCTGGAGGCCATGGGCGTCGACGCGGTCGTCATCCGGCACGGCGCCTCCGGCGCGCCCTACCGGCTGGCCACCTCCGGCTGGATCGACGCCCATGTGATCAACGCGGGCGACGGCACCCACCAGCACCCCACGCAGGCCCTGCTCGACGCCTTCACCATGCGCCGCCGCCTCGTCGGCCGGGACGCCGGGCTCGGCAAGGACCTCGACGGGCGCCGGATCACGCTCGTCGGCGACGTCCTGCACAGCCGCGTCGCCCGCTCCAACGTCGACCTGCTGCACACCCTCGGCGCCCAGGTCACCCTGGTCGCCCCGCCCACCCTGCTGCCGGTCGGCGTCGAGACCTGGCCCTGCGAGGTCTCCTACGACCTCGACTCGACCCTCCCCAAGTCCGACGCCGTGATGCTGCTGCGGGTCCAGCGCGAGCGCATGAACGCCGCGTTCTTCCCCACCGAGCGCGAGTACTCGCGCCGCTACGGCCTGGACGGCGACCGGATGGCGAAGATGCCCGGGCACGCCATCGTGATGCACCCCGGCCCGATGGTCCGCGGCATGGAGATCACCGCCGAGGTCGCCGACTCCGACCGCTGCACGGTCGTCGAGCAGGTCACCAACGGCGTCTCCATCCGGATGGCCGTCCTCTATCTGCTGCTCGGCGGCAACGAGCCCGCCGTCACCCACACCCGCACCACCGAGGAGAAGTAAGAACGATGGGCAAGATCCTTATCCGTGGTGCGAAGGTGCTCGGCGGCGAGCCGCAGGACGTGCTGATCGACGGCGAGACGGTCGAAGCGGTCGGCACCGGCCTGTCCGCCGAGGGGGCCGAGGTCGTCGAGGCCGGCGGCAAGGTGCTGCTGCCGGGCCTGGTCGACCTCCACACCCACCTGCGCGAGCCCGGCCGCGAGGACTCCGAGACCGTCCTGACCGGCACCCGGGCGGCGGCGACCGGCGGCTACACCACCGTGTTCGCCATGGCCAACACCTTCCCCGTGGCCGACACCGCGGGCGTGGTCGAGCAGGTCTGGCGGCTCGGCAAGGAGTCCGGCTACTGCGACGTACGGCCCATCGGCGCCGTCACCGTCGGCCTGGAGGGCGCCAAACTCGCCGAGCTGGGCGCCATGCACGAGTCGGCGGCCGGGGTCACCGTCTTCTCCGACGACGGCAAGTGCGTCCACGACGCCGTGATGATGCGGCGCGCCCTGGAGTACGTGAAGGCGTTCGGCGGGGTCGTCGCCCAGCACGCGCAGGAGCCGCGGCTGACCGAGGGCGCCCAGATGAACGAGGGCGTCGTCTCCGCCGAGCTGGGCCTGGCCGGCTGGCCGGCCGTCGCCGAGGAGTCGATCATCGCCCGGGACGTGCTGCTCGCCGAGCACGTCGGCTCCCGCGTCCACATCTGCCACCTGTCCACGGCCGGCTCGGTGGAGATCGTGCGCTGGGCCAAGTCCCGCGGCATCGCCGTCACCGCCGAGGTCACCCCGCACCACCTGCTCCTCACCGACGAGCTGGTCCGGTCCTACGACCCGGTCTACAAGGTGAACCCGCCGCTGCGCACCGAGCGTGACGTGCACGCGCTGCGCGAGGCGCTCGCCGACGGCACCATCGACATCGTCGCCACCGACCACGCCCCGCACCCGCACGAGGACAAGGACTGCGAGTGGGCCGCCGCCGCCATGGGGATGGTGGGCCTGGAGACCGCGCTGTCGGTGGTCCAGGCGACCATGGTGGACACCGGCCTGCTGGACTGGGCCGGCGTCGCCGACCGGATGTCCGCCGCGCCCGCGCGGATCGGACAGGCCGCAGGCCAGGGCCGCCCCGTCTCGGCTGGTGAGCCCGCCAACCTCACCCTCGTCGAGGAGGCATACCGTGGCCGGGTGGACCCCGCGGGCTTCGCCTCGCGCAGCCGCAACACCCCCTACGAGGGGCGTGAGCTGCCGGGCCGGGTGACGCACACATGGCTGCGGGGCAAGGCCACGCTCGTCGACGGGAAGCTCACGTGACACCTCTCCTGCTGCTGGCCGCCGAGAAGGAATCGGCGGAAGTGACCGACTGGGCCGCCCGCGTCGGCTGGGTCGTCGGCCTCGGACTCTTCGTCGCGCTCGTCTACTGGCTGATGCGCGAGGGCTGGAAGTGGCGCGGCACGCTCCAGGGCGACCTGCCGGAGCTGCCCACCGCGCCGGAACGGCCCGGCCCGGCCAGACTGACGATGAGCGGCCGCTACCACGGCTCGACCACCGCCGGGCAGTGGCTGGACCGCATCGTGGCGCACGGCCTGGGCACCCGCAGCCGGGCCGAGCTGTCACTGAGCGACGCGGGCCTGGACGTCGTACGCCCCGGAGCGCACGACTTCTTCGTCCCCGCCGCCGCGCTGCGCGAGGCACGGCTCGACAAGGGCATCGCCGGCAAGGTGCTCACCGAGGGCGGACTGCTGGTGGTGACCTGGGAGCACGGCGACAAGCTGATCGATTCCGGCTTCCGCTCCGACCGGGCGGCCGAGCACCACACCTGGGTCGAGACCCTGAACGACATGATCGACAACAAGACGGAAACGGAAGGCGCACGATGACGACCTCCACCAGGGGAGCCGCCAGAACTCCCGCCGTACTCGTCCTGGAGGACGGCCGGATCTTCCGCGGCCGCGCCTACGGGGCCGTGGGGGCCACCTTCGGCGAAGCGGTGTTCTCCACCGGCATGACCGGCTACCAGGAGACCCTCACCGACCCGTCCTACCACCGCCAGGCCGTCGTGATGACCGCCCCGCACATCGGGAACACGGGCATCAACGACGAGGACATGGAGTCGAAGAAGATCTGGGTCTCGGGGTACGTCGTCCGCGACCCCGCACGGGTGCCCTCCAACTGGCGTTCGACCCGCACGCTCGACGAGGAGCTGGCCGCCCAGGGCGTCGTCGGCATCTCCGGCATCGACACCCGCGCCCTCACCCGCCACCTGCGCGAGCGCGGCGCCATGCGCGTCGGCATCTTCAGCGGCGACGCGGTCCAGGACGACGCCGCGCTGCTGGCCCGCGTCCAGGAAGCCCCCCAGATGGCCGGCGCCGACCTCTCCGCCGAGGTCGCCACCACCGAGACGTACGTCGTTCCGGCGGTCGGCGAGAAGAAGTTCACCGTCGCCGCCGTCGACCTCGGCATCAAGGGCATGACCCCGCACCGCATGGCCGAACGCGGCATAGAGGTGCACGTGCTGCCCGCCACGGCGACCGTCGAGGACGTCTACGCCGTCGAGCCCGACGGTGTGTTCTTCTCCAACGGCCCCGGCGACCCCGCCACCGCCGACCACCCGGTCGCCCTGATGCGGGCGGTCCTGGAGCGCGGCACCCCGCTCTTCGGCATCTGCTTCGGCAACCAGATCCTCGGGCGGGCGCTGGGCTTCGGCACGTACAAGCTGAAGTACGGCCACCGCGGCATCAACCAGCCCGTGCAGGACCGCACGACCGGCAAGGTCGAGGTCACCGCGCACAACCACGGATTCGCCGTCGACGCCCCGCTCGACCAGGTCACCGACACCCCCTTCGGCCGCGCCGAGGTCTCCCACGTCTGCCTCAACGACAACGTGGTCGAGGGCCTCCAGCTCCTGGACAGGCCGGCCTTCAGCGTCCAGTACCACCCCGAAGCGGCAGCCGGTCCGCACGACGCCGCCTACCTCTTCGACCGCTTCACGTCGTTGATGAACACCGTCCCGATGGAGGGCCAGCGTGCCTAAGCGCACCGATATCCAGTCCGTCCTGGTCATCGGCTCCGGCCCGATCGTCATCGGACAGGCCGCCGAGTTCGACTACTCCGGCACCCAGGCGTGCCGGATCCTGAAGGCCGAGGGCCTCCGGGTGATCCTGGTGAACTCCAACCCGGCGACGATCATGACCGACCCGGAGATCGCCGACGCCACCTACGTCGAGCCGATCACCCCCGAGTTCGTCGAGAAGATCATCGCCAAGGAGCGGCCCGACGCGCTGCTGCCCACCCTGGGCGGCCAGACGGCCCTGAACACCGCGATCTCCCTGCACGGCAACGGCGTGCTGGAGAAGTACGGCGTCGAGCTGATCGGCGCCAACGTCGAGGCGATCAACAAGGGCGAGGACCGCGACCTGTTCAAGGAGGTCGTGGCGGAGGTCCGCAGGAAGACCGGGTACGGCGAGTCCGCCCGGTCCGTGATCTGCCACTCCATGGACGACGTCCTCGCGGGCGTCGACACCCTCGGCGGCTACCCCGTCGTCGTCCGCCCCTCCTTCACCATGGGCGGCGCCGGCTCCGGCTTCGCCCACGACGAGGAGGAGCTGCGCCGCATCGCCGGGCAGGGCCTCACCCTGTCGCCGACCACCGAGGTGCTCCTGGAGGAGTCCATCCTCGGCTGGAAGGAGTACGAGCTGGAGCTGATGCGCGACAGACACGACAACGTCGTGGTCGTCTGCTCGATCGAGAACTTCGACCCGATGGGCGTGCACACCGGCGACTCGATCACCGTGGCGCCCGCGATGACGCTGACCGACCGCGAGTACCAGGTGCTGCGCGACGTCGGCATCGCGATCATCCGCGAGGTCGGCGTCGACACCGGCGGCTGCAACATCCAGTTCGCGGTGGACCCCGCGGACGGCCGCGTGATCGTCATCGAGATGAACCCGCGCGTCTCGCGCTCCTCCGCGCTGGCCTCCAAGGCGACCGGCTTCCCGATCGCCAAGATCGCCGCCAAGCTCGCCGTCGGCTACACCCTGGACGAGATCCCCAACGACATCACGCGCGAGACCCCGGCCTCCTTCGAGCCGACCCTCGACTACGTGGTCGTCAAGGCCCCGCGGTTCGCCTTCGAGAAGTTCCCGTCGGCGGACTCCACCCTCACCACCACCATGAAGTCGGTCGGCGAGGCCATGGCCATCGGCCGCAACTTCACCGAGGCGTTCCAGAAGGCGCTGCGCTCGCTGGAGAAGAAGGGCAGCCAGTTCACCTTCGTCGGCGAGCCCGGCGACAAGAAGGCGCTCCTGGCGGAGGCGGTCCGCCCCACCGACGGCCGCGTCAACACCGTCATGCGGGCCATCCGCGCGGGCGCCACGCCCCAGGAGGTCTTCGACCACACCAAGATCGATCCCTGGTTCGTCGACCAGCTCTTCCTGATCAAGGAGATCGCCGACGAGCTGGCCGAGGCGCCCGAGCTGACAAGTGCGCTGCTCGCCGAGGCCAAGCGGCACGGCTTCTCCGACCAGCAGATCGGCGAGATCCGCGGCCTGCGCGAGGACGTCGTCCGCGAGGTCCGGCACGCGCTCGGCATCCGCCCGGTCTACAAGACGGTCGACACCTGCGCCGCCGAGTTCGCCGCGAAGACGCCGTACTTCTACTCCTCCTACGACGAGGAGACCGAGGTCGCGCCGCGCGAGAAGCCCGCGGTGATCATCCTGGGCTCCGGCCCGAACCGCATCGGCCAGGGCATCGAGTTCGACTACTCCTGCGTGCACGCCTCCTTCGCGCTGAGCGACGCCGGGTACGAGACGGTGATGGTCAACTGCAACCCCGAGACCGTCTCCACCGACTACGACACCTCCGACCGGCTCTACTTCGAGCCGCTCACCCTGGAGGACGTCCTGGAGATCGTCCACGCGGAGGCGCAGGCCGGCCCGATCGCGGGCGTGATCGTCCAGCTCGGCGGCCAGACCCCGCTGGGCCTCGCCCAGGCGCTGAAGGACAACGGCGTGCCGGTCGTCGGCACCCCGCCGGAGGCGATCCACGCCGCCGAGGACCGCGGCGCCTTCGGCCGGGTGCTGGCCGATGCGGGCCTGCCGGCCCCCAAGCACGGCACCGCCACCACCTTCGCGGGCGCCAAGGCCATCGCCGACGAGATCGGCTACCCGGTCCTGGTGCGCCCCTCCTACGTGCTCGGCGGACGCGGCATGGAGATCGTCTACGACGAGACCCGCCTGGAGTCCTACATCGCCGAGTCCACCGAGATCAGCCCCTCCCGGCCGGTCCTGGTCGACCGTTTCCTCGACGACGCGATCGAGATCGACGTGGACGCCCTGTACGACGGCGAGGAGCTGTACCTCGGCGGCGTCATGGAGCACATCGAGGAGGCCGGCATCCACTCCGGCGACTCGGCGTGCGCCCTGCCCCCGATCACGCTGGGCGGCTTCGACATCAAGCGGCTGCGCACCTCCACCGAGGCCATCGCCGCGGGCGTCGGCGTGCGCGGCCTGATCAACATCCAGTTCGCGCTGGCCGGGGACATCCTCTACGTCCTGGAGGCCAACCCGCGCGCCTCGCGGACCGTGCCCTTCACCTCGAAGGCGACCGCGGTGCCGCTGGCCAAGGCCGCCGCCCGCATCTCGCTCGGCGCCACCGTCGCCGAACTGCGCGCCGAGGGCCTGCTCCCGGCCACCGGCGACGGCGGCGAGCTGCCGCTGGACGCGCCGATCTCCGTCAAGGAGGCCGTGATGCCGTGGTCCCGCTTCCGGGACGTCCACGGCCGCGGCGTCGACACGGTCCTCGGCCCGGAGATGCGCTCCACCGGCGAGGTGATGGGCATCGACTCCGTCTTCGGCACGGCGTACGCCAAGTCGCAGGCGGGCGCGTACGGCCCGCTGCCCACCAAGGGACGCGCCTTCATCTCGGTCGCCAACCGCGACAAGCGCTCGATGATCTTCCCGGCCCGCGAGCTGGTCGCCCACGGCTTCGAACTGCTCGCCACCTCCGGCACCGCCGAGGTCCTGCGCCGCAACGGCATCAACGCCACCGCCGTGCGCAAGCAGTCCGAGGGCACCGGCCCGAACGGCGAGAAGACGATCGTCCAGCTCATCCACGACGGCGAGGTCGACCTCATCGTCAACACCCCGTACGGCACCGGCGGCCGCCTCGACGGCTACGACATCCGTACGGCGGCCGTGGCCCGGTCCGTACCGTGCCTGACCACCGTCCAGGCGCTCGCCGCGGCGGTCCAGGGCATCGACGCCCTGCACCACGGCGACGTGGGCGTCCGCTCACTCCAGGAACACGCGGAATTCCTGACCGCGGCCCGCGACTGAGGGCTGTGGGACAGCCCTTGGGGAGTGTCGGACACCCCCTGGCTGCCCCGAGGGGGACACCGGCGAACGGTGTCCCCCTCTGCACGCGCCCCGGCTCCTCCCGAGCCGGGCCCCGGCTTCCACGCGCCCTCGACGGGGCCTGACGAGGACACGATGTACAAGACCTTCTTCCAGCTCGTCTTCTCCCGGATGGACCCGGAGCAGGCGCACCACCTGGCCTTCCGGTGGATCCGCGGCGCCGCCGGCGTCCCCGTGCTGCGCACCTTCGCCGCGGCGGTGCTCGCCCCCCGCCACCGGGAGCTGCGCACCGAGGCGTTCGGCCTGCGCATGCACGGCCCCTTCGGGCTCGCCGCCGGCTTCGACAAGAACGCGGTCGCCATCGACGGCATGGCGATGCTCGGCTTCGACCACGTCGAGATCGGCACCGTCACCGGGGAGCCGCAGCCCGGCAACCCCAAAAAGCGCCTGTTCCGCCTCGTCGGCGACCGGGCGCTGATCAACCGCATGGGCTTCAACAACGACGGCTCCCGGGTCGTCGCCGCCCGCCTGGCCTCCCGTACGCCCCTCTTCCGGACCGTCGTCGGCGTCAACATCGGCAAGACCAAGGCCGTCCCGGAGGACGAGGCGGTCGGCGACTATGTGAAGTCCGCCGAGCGGCTCGCGCCGTACGCCGACTACCTGGTCGTGAACGTCTCCTCGCCGAACACGCCCGGCCTGCGCGACCTCCAGGCGACCGAGGCGCTGCGCCCCCTGCTGAGCGCCGTCCGCGAGGCCGCCGACCGCGTGGTCACCACGCGCCGCGTGCCGCTGCTGGTGAAGATCGCGCCCGACCTCGCGGACGAGGACGTGGACGCGGTCGCCGACCTCGCCGTGTCACTCGGCCTGGACGGCATCATCGCCACCAACACCACCATCGCGCGCGAGGGACTCGGCCTCACCTCCCCGCCCGACCTCGTCCAGGAGACCGGCGGCCTCTCCGGCGCCCCCCTGAAGGCCCGCTCGCTGGAGGTACTGCGCCGCCTGTACGCCCGTGTGGGTGACCGGATCACCCTGGTCGGGGTCGGGGGCGTGGAGACCGCCGAGGACGCCTGGCAGCGCATCCTGGCCGGTGCCACGCTGGTGCAGGGCTACAGCGCCTTCATCTACGAGGGACCGCTGTGGAGCCGCGCCGTCCACAAGGGCCTCGCCGCCCGGCTGCGCCAGAGCCCGTACGCCACCCTCGCCGACGCGGTCGGCGCCGACGTGAAGGAGACGGTATGACCGAGCCCTTCGGCGCCCGCCTGCGCCGCGCCATGGACGAGCGCGGCCCGCTCTGCGTGGGCATCGACCCGCACGCCTCCCTGCTCGCCGAGTGGGGCCTGGCCGACGACGTGGCCGGGCTGGAGCGGTTCAGCCGCACGGTCGTGGCGGCGGTGGCCGACCGGGTCGCCGTCCTCAAGCCCCAGATCGCCTTCTTCGAGCGGTTCGGCTCGCGCGGCCTCGCCGTCCTGGAGAAGTCCGTGGCGGAGGCCAGGGCCGCCGGGGCGCTGGTGGTGATGGACGCCAAGCGCGGTGACATCGGCTCCACCATGGCCGCCTACGCCGAGTCCTTCCTGCACCGGGACGCCCCGCTGTTCTCGGACGCGCTGACGGTCTCGCCGTTCCTCGGCTACGGCTCGCTGCGCCCGGCCGTCCGGGCGGCCCGCGAGAGCGGCGCGGGACTCTTCGTGCTGGCGCTCACCTCCAACCCCGAGGGGAGCGAGGTCCAGCACGCGGTGCGGTCCGACGGACGCACGGTCGGCGCGACGATGCTGGCGCACCTCGCGGCGGAGAACGCGGGCGAGGAGCCGCTGGGCTCCTTCGGCGCGGTCGTCGGCGCCACCCTCGGCGACCTCTCCTCGTACGACCTGGACATCGGCGGTCCGCTCCTGGCGCCCGGTATCGGTGCCCAGGGCGCCGCCCCGGCCGACCTTCCCCGGGTCTTCGGGACCGCGGTGCGCAATGTGGTCCCGAACGTCAGCCGGGGTGTCCTTCGTCACGGGCCGGACGCCGGCGCGCTGCGCGCCTCGGCCGACCGGTTCGCCGAGGAGATCCGGGCCGCGGTGGCCGCGGTGTGAGCCGTGGGCCGGCCTCCGCGCGACGGTTGAGCCTGGATACATCCTCAAATCCGAGGTGTTATGTCGCTAATGTCCGTCCTGAGCGAGGCTGACCAGGACTTTTCCGCTGTTCTCGCTGACTCTGGAGGACTTGGACGCTAGTCTCCGGGAAGAGTCAGCGAGCAAGCGTGTTGCTCGTAGCTCCCCTGGTGTGGGGCGACTAGGTTCCTCACCGGTCCGTATCCGACAGTTCGACATCCGAGGTGACGTAGGCGTGGCTCTTCCGCCCCTTACCCCTGAACAGCGCGCAGCCGCGCTCGAAAAGGCCGCCGCGGCTCGCCGGGAGCGGGCCGAGGTCAAGAATCGACTCAAGCACTCCGGCGCCTCCCTTCACGAGGTCATCAAGCAGGGCCAGGAGAACGACGTCATCGGCAAGATGAAGGTCTCCGCCCTGCTGGAGTCCCTGCCGGGCGTGGGCAAGGTCCGCGCCAAGCAGATCATGGAGCGACTCGGCATCTCCGAGAGCCGCCGCGTGCGCGGCCTCGGTTCCAACCAGATCGCCTCCCTGGAGCGTGAGTTCGGCAGCACCGGCAACTGAGTCCGGACCACTCCGGTATTGCTGGAATAATCGCCGTATGGCTGCAACACCCCGGGGGACGTCCCCCGTACCCCCGGACGCACGTCCGCGACTGACCGTGCTCTCCGGCCCCTCAGGGGTCGGCAAGAGCACGGTCGTCGCCCATATGCGCAAGGAGCACCCCGAGGTCTGGCTCTCGGTGTCGGCCACGACCCGCAAGCCCCGGCCCGGTGAACAGCACGGCGTGCACTACTACTTCGTCTCCGACGACGAGATGGACAAGCTGATCGCCAACGGCGAGCTGCTGGAGTGGGCCGAGTTCGCCGGCAACCGCTACGGCACGCCGCGCGCGGCCGTGCTGGAGCGGCTGGAGGCGGGCGAGCCGGTGCTGCTGGAGATCGATCTCCAGGGCGCCCGGCAGGTCCGCGAGTCCATGCCGGAGGCGCAGTCGGTCTTCCTGGCCCCGCCCTCCTGGGACGAGCTGGTGCGCAGGCTCACCGGCCGGGGCACCGAACCGCCCGAGGTCATCGAGCGCCGGCTCGCGGCGGCCAAGGTCGAACTGGCGGCCGAGCCCGAGTTCCACGAGACCCTGGTCAACACCTCCGTCGAGGACGTGGCCCGCGAGCTGCTAGCCTTGACGAATGTCGTGTGATCGTGACTACGTGTGATCGAGAACTGCTGATCACCCTGACCGATCGCTTCCCATCCATCGGAAGGTAGAGCGTGTCCTCTTCCATCTCCGCGCCCGAGGGCATCATCAACCCGCCGATCGACGAGCTCCTCGAGGCCACGGACTCGAAGTACAGCCTCGTGATCTACGCGGCCAAGCGGGCCCGCCAGATCAACGCGTACTACTCGCAGCTCGGCGAGGGCCTCCTCGAGTACGTCGGTCCCCTCGTCGACACCCACGTCCACGAGAAGCCGCTCTCGATCGCACTGCGCGAGATCAACGCGGGGCTGCTGACGTCCGAGGCCGTCGAGGGCCCGGCGCAGTAACCAGTACTTGTCGCACGACAGGCCCGGCGGCGTGACCGCCGGGCCTGTGGTGTGTCCCGGTGCTGCGGTGTCATGGAGTCGACTGATCGACGTGTCGACTCCATGGAGCGACGAGACTCGCGGGTCGGCGGGACTCGACGGATCGACGAGAGGGAGACGGTGGACAAGCCCAAGGTCGTACTCGGGGTCAGCGGCGGCATCGCCGCCTACAAGGCGGCCGAACTGCTGCGCAGGTTCACGGAGACGGGACACGACGTCCGGGTCGTCCCCACCGCCTCCGCGCTGCACTTTGTGGGCGCCGCGACCTGGTCCGCCCTCTCCGGCAACCCGGTCTCCACGGAGGTCTGGGACGACGTGCACGAGGTCCCGCACGTCCGCCTCGGCCAGCACGCCGACCTGGTCGTGGTCGCCCCGGCCACCGCCGACCTGCTCGCCAGGGCCGCCCACGGCCTCGCCGACGACCTCCTCACCAACACCCTGCTCACCGCCCGCTGCCCGGTCGTCCTCGCCCCCGCGATGCACACCGAGATGTGGGAGCACCCGGCCACCCAGGAGAACGTGGCGACGCTGCGCCGCCGGGGCGCCGTCGTGATCGAACCGGCCGTGGGCCGCCTCACCGGCGCCGACACCGGCAAGGGCCGCTTCCCCGACCCGGTCGAGATCTTCGAGGTGTGCCGACGCGTCCTGGCCCGCGGGGTGAGCGAGCCGGACCTGGCCGGCCGCCACGTGGTGGTCAGCGCCGGCGGCACCCGGGAGCCCCTCGACCCGGTCCGCTTCCTCGGCAACCGCTCCTCCGGCAAACAGGGGTACGCCCTCGCCCGGACGGCCGCGGCGCGCGGCGCCCGGGTGACCCTCGTCTCGGCCAACGCCGCGCTGCCGGACCCGGCGGGCGTGGACGTGATCGCCGTCGGAACCGCCGTGGAACTGCGGGAGGCCGTGCGCCGGGTTGCCGCCGACGCGGACGCGGTCGTCATGGCCGCCGCCGTCGCCGACTTCCGCCCGGCCGTCTACGCGGGCGGGAAGATCAAGAAGAAGGACGGCGAGGAGCCCGCGCCCCTCGCCCTCGTGCGCAACCCGGACATCCTCGCGGAACTCGCCGCGCACCGCGCCCGCCCCGGACAGGTCGTCGTCGGCTTCGCCGCCGAGACCGACGACGTGCTGGCCAACGGCCGTGCCAAGCTCGCCCGCAAGGGCTGCGACCTGCTCGTCGTGAACGAGGTGGGCGAGCGCAAGACGTTCGGCTCCGAGCAGAACGAGGCGGTGGTGCTCGCCGCCGACGGCGGCGAGACCCCCGTCCCGTACGGGCCGAAGGAGGCCCTGGCCGAAACGGTCTGGGACCTGGTGGCCGAACGGCTCGGCTGACCGCCCCGCGCGCTCCACGCCCCCCGCGCACCCCGGGAACCCCCTACATTCGACCGTGGCGCCACTGGCCAATGACAGCCGTCTCCGGGCAGAATGCGGGTGTCGCAGGTCACAGGCTTCCCGGCAGTCGAGACGGGTGGGACCGCGGCCGACCCCGACCGATAAGCTGTTATCGGACGTCGCCGGGTGCAGCTCCCCGTGCCGTCCAACCATGATCAGCCAGCAGCCGCTGCAACCTCAGGGAGCGTTGTGTCCCGTCGCCTGTTCACCTCGGAGTCGGTGACCGAAGGTCACCCCGACAAGATCGCTGACCAGATCAGCGACACCATTCTCGACGCGCTTCTGCGTGCGGACCCGACCTCTCGGGTCGCCGTCGAAACCCTGATCACCACGGGTCTCGTGCACGTGGCCGGTGAGGTCACCACCAAGGCTTACGCCGACATCCCGAACCTGGTGCGCGGCAAGATCCTGGAGATCGGCTACGACTCCTCCAAGAAGGGCTTCGACGGTGCCTCCTGCGGCGTCTCGGTGTCGATCGGCGCCCAGTCGCCCGACATCGCGCAGGGCGTCGACACCGCGTACGAGAGCCGCGTCGGGGGGGCCGCCGCGGGCGACGACACCGACGAGCTGGACCGGCAGGGCGCCGGCGACCAGGGACTGATGTTCGGCTACGCGTCCGACGAGACGCCGACGCTGATGCCGCTGCCCGTCTTCCTGGCGCACCGCCTGTCCAAGCGCCTCTCGGACGTCCGCAAGAACGGCACGATCCCCTACCTGCGCCCCGACGGCAAGACCCAGGTCACCATCGAGTACGACGGCGACAAGGCCGTCCGCCTGGACACGGTCGTGGTCTCCTCGCAGCACGCCTCCGACATCGACCTGGACTCGCTGCTCGCCCCCGACATCCGCGAGTTCGTCGTGGAGCCGGAGCTGAAGGCGCTCCTGGACGAGGGCATCAAGCTCGACACCGAGAACTACCGCCTGCTGGTCAACCCCACCGGCCGCTTCGAGATCGGCGGCCCGATGGGCGACGCCGGCCTGACCGGCCGCAAGATCATCATCGACACCTACGGCGGCATGGCCCGGCACGGTGGCGGCGCCTTCTCCGGCAAGGACCCGTCCAAGGTCGACCGCTCCGCCGCCTACGCGATGCGCTGGGTCGCCAAGAACGTCGTCGCCGCGGGCCTCGCCTCGCGCTGCGAGGTCCAGGTCGCCTACGCCATCGGCAAGGCCGAGCCGGTCGGTCTCTTCGTCGAGACCTTCGGCACCGCCAAGGTCGACACGGACAAGATCGAGCAGGCCATCGACGAGGTCTTCGACCTCCGCCCGGCCGCGATCATCCGCGACCTCGACCTGCTCCGCCCGATCTACGCCCAGACCGCGGCGTACGGCCACTTCGGCCGTGAGCTGGCCGACTTCACCTGGGAGCGCACGGACCGGGTGGACGCGCTGCGCAAGGCGGCCGGGCTGTAAGGCCCGCCACCACCACGTCCCGAGGCCCGGCGGCCCCTTCTGGGGTGCCGGGCCCCGGTGCGTCCCGGGGCGCCCCCACCGGGAAGGAAAGACGTGCGGGCCGGGCTGTCGGTGGGCTTTGGTAAGAATGCAGGATGAGCAGCGAGAACGAGCGGGCGGAGGGCGGTGCCGAAGGGGCGCCGCCCGAGCAGCTCGCGCTCATTCGGGAGAGTGTGCGCAAGGCGGCCGCGCCCCGGGCCAAGCCGCGGACCTGGCGGGGGGCCGCGCTCGCGGCGGAGCTGCCCGTCGCGCGGGTGCTGGTGGACAAGGGTGTGCTGCACCTGGACCGCTACTTCGACTACGCCGTGCCCGCGGAGCTGGACGCCGACGCGCAGCCGGGCGTGCGGGTGCGGGTGCGGTTCGGCGCCGGGCGGGGCCGGGTCCGGGACGGGCGGCGCGAGGGCGGCGGCCTCATCGACGGCTTCCTCGTGGAGCGGCGCGCAGACTCCGACTACTCCGGTCCGCTGGCCGCACTGGCCCAGGTCGTCTCGCCCGAGCCGGTGCTCGGGGAGGAACTGCTCGGGCTGGCGCGGGCCGTCGCCGACCGGTACGCGGGCAGCCTCGCCGACGTCCTGCAACTGGCCGTGCCGCCGCGCAACGCACGGGCCGAGCGGCGCTCCGCACCGGCCCCGCTGCCCCCGCCGGCGGCCCCCGGCCCCGGGACCTGGGAGCGCTACGCGCACGGGCCCGCGTATCTGGAGTCGCTGGCCTCCGGCGGGGCGCCGCGCGCGGTGTGGAACGCGCTGCCCGGCCCCGAGTGGGCCGAGGAGCTGGCGCGGGCCGTCGCGGCGGCGCTCGCCTCCGGCCGGGGCGCGCTCGTCGTCCTGCCGGACGGGCGGGCCGTCGCCCGGCTGGACGCCGCGCTGACCGGCGTACTGGGGGAGGGGCGGCACGCGGTGCTCACCGCCGACGCCGGACCGGAGAAGCGGTACGCGCGGTGGCTGGCCGTGCGCCGGGGATCGGTGCGGGCCGTGATCGGGACCCGGGCGGCGATGTTCGCCCCGGTCCGGGAGCTGGGGCTGGTCGCCCTGTGGGACGACGGCGACGACAGCCACAGCGAGCAGCACGCGCCGCAGCCCCACGCGCGTGAGGTGCTGCTGCTGCGGGCCGCCCAGGACGGGTGCGCCTTCCTGCTGGGCGGCTGGAGCTGCACCGTGGAGGCCGCCCAGCTCGTGGAGAGCGGCTGGGCCCGGCCGCTGGTCGCCTCCCGGGAGCGGGTGCGGGCCGCCGCCCCGTTGGTGCGGACCGTCGGCGACGGGGACCTGGCCCGGGACGAGGCCGCCCGCGCCGCGCGGCTGCCGTCCCTGGCCTGGCAGGCCGTCCGGGACGGGCTGCGGCACGGGCCGGTACTGGTGCAGGTGCCCCGGCGGGGATACGTACCGCGGCTGGCCTGTGCCGTGTGCCGGGCGCCGGCCCGCTGCCGGCACTGTGCCGGACCGCTGGAGGGGCAGGAGTCCGGGGCCGCGCTGCGGTGCGGATGGTGCGGGCGCGAGGAGAGCGGCTGGCACTGCGCGCAGTGCGGGTCGTTCCGGCTGCGGGCGCAGGTGGTGGGGGCCCGGCGGACCGCCGAGGAACTGGGGCGGGCGTTCCCCGCCGTCCCGGTGCGCACCTCCGGGCGCGAGCAGGTGCTGGACACGGTGCCGGGGGCGCCCGCGCTCGTGGTCAGCACGCCGGGGGCCGAGCCCGTCGCCGAGGGCGGTTACGCGGCGGCGCTGCTGCTGGACGGCTGGGCCATGCTCGGCCGGCCCGACCTGCGGGCCGGGGAGGACGCGCTGCGGCGCTGGATCGCGGCTGCGGCGCTGGTGCGTCCGCAGAGCGCCGGGGGCACCGTCCTCGTGGTCGCCGAGCCGACCCTGCGACCGGTGCAGGCGCTGGTGCGGTGGGACCCCGTCGGCCACGCGGTGCGGGAGCTGGCCGAGCGGGCCGAACTGGGTTTCCCGCCGGTGTCGCGGATGGCCGCGGTGGCCGGTCCCGGCGAGGCGGTGGCGGAGTTCCTCCGGACGGCCGAGCTGCCGCCCGAGGCCGAGGTGCTGGGGCCGGTGCCGATGCCGGGCACGCCCGCGGGCCGGGCCCGGCGGCCGGGGGCGCCGCCGGCCGGCGAGCACTGGGAACGGGCCCTGGTCCGGGTGCCGCCGGGGAGCGGGGCCGCGCTGACCACGTCGCTGAAGGCCGCGCAGGCCGCCCGGATGGCCCGCGGGGGCGGCACGCCGGTGCGGGTGCGGATGGATCCGCCGGACATCGGCTGACGGGGCGCTCGGTGGTGTCGGGGAAGGCCGTCTCGCCCGCTCGCCGGGGCCCAGGAGAGCGGCCGGGTGTGGGGGAGGCCCGGCGGGCGTCGACCGGCGTCGCGGAGGCCGGCCGTCCTGGGTCGGCCGGGGCGAGGAGGCCCGTCGGGCGCCCAGCGGTGTCGGCGGAACCGTCCGCCGGCCGGGCGGACATGCCGAAGCCCTCCCAGGAGGGCGGGAGGGCTGGGGCGGGTGGTGCGGTGGAGCGCGGGATGTCAGCCGTTGCGCGGGCCCGGGAAGACCGTCGGCCTCACCTCTTCGCGCAGGGCCGCCGGGCTGCTCGCGGTGGGCTGGGTCGGCATGGAGCGGGCGGCGGGGACCGTCGGCACCGGGGAGATTCCGGCGCCGACGTTGACCGTGCGGGGAACCGCCGGCTCCGGCGTCAGCTCGGACTCCGGGACGACGGGCTGGGCGACGGGGCGGCGGGCGCCGTAACGGCGGTGCACGGCCTGCTTGGTGACGCCGAGGGCGGAGCCGACCGCGTCCCACGAGAAGCCGAGCGAGCGGTCGAAGTCGACGGCGGCCGTGACCAGGGTCTCGACGCTGTCCCGCAGCTCCTGGGCGAGACGGACCGTCGGGGCGGGCGCGCGGCCGTAGACGACGAAGCCGCTGGAGGGGCCGGAGCGGCGCGGGCGGTAGACGTTGCCAAGCTGAGCGGTGAGCGTACGCAGTGCGTCCACCTGCCGACGGACCCGCTCGATGTCCCGCACCAGCAAGTGCAGGCTGGCCCGAGCCTGGGCGTCGTGGGTTGCGTGGTCGGCCATGAACAAGCCTCTCGAACCGGCGTTGAAAGGAACCGGGCCGCACATGCGGCCCGGGTGGTCAACTCTCTCTTGACAACGCGGCAGCGCTCCGCTGGTCACGGGGTGGGGCGTGGCGGCATGTTCCGTGCGCCCCCTTCGGCCCTCGGCGGCCGCTCCCGGACCGCCTCGTAGACTGGTGGGCCGCTGCCGACCGCCCCCGCCCGAGAGGCCCGTCCCACCCATGAAGCTCGTCTTCGCCGGTACCCCCGAGGTCGCCGTGCCCGCCCTGGACGCCCTGATCGCCTCCGAACGGCACGAGGTGGCCGCCGTCGTCACCCGGCCGGACGCGCCGGCCGGGCGGGGGCGCCGGCTGGTCGCCTCTCCCGTGGCCGAGCGGGCCGCGGAGGCCGGCATCGAGGTGCTCAAGCCCGCCAGGCCGCGCGACCCCGAGTTCCTGGAGCGGCTGCGCGAGATCGGGCCGGACTGCTGCCCCGTCGTCGCCTACGGCGCCCTGCTGCCCCGCGTCGCCCTCGACGTCCCCGCGCACGGTTGGGTCAACCTGCACTTCTCGCTGCTGCCCGCCTGGCGCGGGGCCGCCCCCGTGCAGCACGCCGTGATGGCGGGCGACGAGATCACCGGCGCGTCCACCTTCCTCATCGAGGAGGGGCTCGACTCGGGGCCGGTCTACGGCACGCTCACCGAGACCGTCCGGCCCACCGACACCAGCGGCGACCTGCTGACCCGGCTCGCCCTCGCCGGGTCCGGGCTGCTCGCCGCGACCATGGACGGCATCGAGGACGGCACCCTGAAGGCCGTGCCGCAGCCCGCCGACGGGGTCACCCTCGCCCCCAAGATCACCGTGGCGGACGCCCGCGTCGACTGGGCCGCGCCCGCGCTGCGCGTCGACCGGGTGGTGCGCGGCTGCACCCCGGCGCCCGGCGCCTGGACCACCTTCCGGGGCGAGCGCCTCAAGCTCGTGCAGGCCGTGCCGGTGCCCGGCCGGACGGATCTCGCCCCCGGGCGGCTCGCCGCCGCGAAGAACAACGTGTACGCCGGCACCGGCTCGTACGCCGTCGAGCTGCTGTGGGTGCAGCCGCAGGGCAAGAAGCCGATGCGGGCGGCGGACTGGGCGCGCGGGGTGCGGATCGCCGACGGGGAGCTGCTGGGCGGCTGACCTGCCGGCCGGCCGGGGCCCGTACCGACGTACGCTGGTGGGTGCACCTCTTCTCAGACCCGGAGCACCTTTTTCGTGAGCGATCAGCCTCGTCGTCCCAGCAAGCCCGGCAGCCCCGGCACGCCCGGCAGGTCCGGGAGGTCCGGCACCTCCGGCAAGCCCGGCCAGCCCGGCAAGCCCTACCGGCGGCCCCAGAAGGACCCCGTCCGGCTCCTCGCCTTCGAGGCGCTGCGAGCCGTGGACGAGCGGGACGCGTACGCCAACCTCGTCCTGCCGCCGCTGCTGCGCAAGGCCCGGGAGAAGAGCGACTTCGACCTCCGGGACGCGGCGCTCGCCACCGAGCTGGTGTACGGCACGCTGCGCCGGCAGGGGACGTACGACGCGGTGATCGCCGCCTGTGTCGACCGGCCGCTCAAGGAGGTCGACCCGCCCGTCCTGGACGTGCTGAGCCTGGGCGCGCACCAGTTGCTCGGCACGCGGATCCCGAGCCACGCCGCCGTCTCCGCCTCCGTGGAGCTGGCGCGGGTGGTGCTCGGCGACGGGCGGGCCAAGTTCGTCAACGCCGTGCTGCGCAAGGTCGCCCGCGAGGACCTCGACGGCTGGCTGGCGAAGGTCGCGCCGCCCTACGACGAGGACCCCGAGGGCCACCTCGCCCTCGTGCACTCGCACCCCCGCTGGGTCGTGTCCGCGCTCTGGGACTCCCTCGGCGGCGGCCGGACCGGCATCGAGGAACTGCTGGCCGCCGACAACGAGCGCCCCGAGGTCACCCTGGTCGCCCGGCCCGGCCGGGCCGCGCCCGGGGAACTGCTCACCGAGGACGCCGCCGAACCGGGGCGCTGGTCGCCGTACGCCGTGCGGCTGACCGAGGGCGGCGAGCCGGGGGCCGTCGAGGCCGTACGGGAGGGCCGGGCCGGGGTGCAGGACGAGGGCAGTCAGCTCGTCGCGCTCGCCCTGGCCGCCGCGCCCCTGGAGGGAGCCGACCGGCGCTGGCTGGACGGGTGTGCCGGTCCCGGCGGCAAGGCGGCGCTGCTCGGCGCGCTGGCCGCCGGGCGCGGCGCGTTCCTGGTCGCCTCCGAGAAGCAGCCGCACCGCGCCGGGCTGGTGGCGAAGGCGCTGGCCGGGAATCCGGGGCCGTACCAGGTGATCACCGCCGACGGGACGCGGCCCGCGTGGCGGCCCGGCAGCTTCGACCGGGTACTGGTGGACGTGCCCTGCACCGGGCTCGGCGCGCTGCGCCGCCGCCCCGAGGCACGCTGGCGGCGCCGCCCCGCGGACCTCGACAGCTTCGCCCCGCTCCAGCGCGGACTGCTGCGCGGCGCCCTGGAGGCGGTACGGGTCGGCGGGGTGGTCGGCTACGCGACCTGCTCGCCGCATCTGGCCGAGACCCGGGCCGTCGTCACCGACGTGCTCAAGCAGTTCCCGCAGACCGAGCTGATCGACGCCCGGCCGCTGCTGCCCGGCGTCCCCGAGCTGGGCGAGGGCCCGGACATCCAGCTCTGGCCGCATCTGCACGGCACCGACGCGATGTACCTGGCGCTCATCCGCCGGACCGGCTGACCACGCCCCCGGCCCTCGACGGGCGGCCGGCACCGGGCCGGCCGGGGGGAACGCCCTCCCGGCGGCGCCGTCGGCGTGGCCCGGCACGGCACGCCGACGGCCGCCCGGACAACCGGCGACAGGAGTCCGGACCCCCGGTGACGGCCGCCCGGACAACCGGCGACAGGAGTCCGGATCCCCGGTGACGGCCGCCCGGACACCCCGCGGCGGAAGTAAGGTCCGTACCGGAGAGACCGGGCAGGCGTGGGCATGGCAGGCTTGGTGCATGGCCGCGCAGATCAACCCCAGCATCCTGTCCGCCGACTTCGCCCGCCTCGCGGACGAGGCGAAGGCGGTCCAGGGAGCCGACTGGCTCCACGTCGACGTCATGGACAACCATTTCGTCCCGAACCTCACACTCGGCGTGCCGGTCGTAGAGTCCCTGGCCCGGGCGACGGACACCCCGCTGGACTGCCATCTGATGATCGAGGCCCCCGACCGGTGGGCACCGCGGTACGTCGAGGCGGGGGCCGGTTCCGTCACCTTCCACGCCGAGGCCGCCGCCGCTCCGGTGCGGCTCGCCCGCGAGATCCGGGCCAAGGGCGCCCGCGCCTCCATGGCGCTCAAGCCCGCGACCCCGGTCGAGCCGTACGAGGACCTGCTGCCCGAGCTGGACATGCTGCTGATCATGACGGTCGAACCGGGGTTCGGGGGGCAGTCGTTCCTGGACATCATGCTGCCGAAGATCCGGCGGACCCGCGAGCTGATCAGCAAGCACGGCCTGGAGCTGTGGCTGCAGGTCGACGGCGGGGTCTCGGCCTCGACGATCGAGCGGTGCGCCGAGGCCGGCGCCGATGTCTTCGTCGCGGGTTCGGCCGTGTACGGGGCCGACGACCCGGCCGAGGCGGTACGTGCACTGCGCACCCGGGCGGAGACGGTGACGGCCAAGGCGTCCTGGGCGTGCGACCACTGAAGAACGAGAACGTGAACGGCTCCCGTCAGGGCTGATCAAGTCCGCCGCATCTGCGAGGATGAACGGCGAATCCAGTACGTGAACAGCAGTGAGGAGAACGCCGTGTCGGGTATGTCGGCGGGCCGCGCAGCCATGCGGATGGGACCCGCTGAGCTGGTCCAGGCGGCGGCCATGGCCCGCCGCTTCTACCTTGAGGGCAAGTCCAAGATCCAGATCGCGGAGGAGTTCGGCGTCAGCCGCTTCAAGGTGGCCCGGGTCTTGGAGACCGCCCTCGAACGGGACCTCGTACGGATCGAGATCCGGGTCCCGGCCGAGCTGGACGCCGACCGTTCGGACGCGCTGCGCGCCCGCTACGGCCTGCGGCATGCCGTCGTCGTGGAGTCCCCGGCGGACGCGGAGGAGACGCCCGACCCGGAGAACCTGGGTGAGGTGGCCGCCGACCTGCTCGGCGAGCTGGTCGACGAAGGGGCCGTGCTCGGCCTGGCCTGGGGCCGGTCCACCATCCACATGGCGGCGGCGCTGGACCGGCTGCCGCCCTGCACGGTGGTGCAGCTCACCGGCGTGTACGACGCCGGGACCGCGGAGCGCGGCTCGGTGGAGGCGGTGCGCCGTGCCGCCCAGGTGTCGGGCGGCGACGCCCACCCCATCTACGCGCCGATGCTGCTGCCCGACGCGGCCACCGCCGAGGCGCTGCGCCACCAGACCGGCATCGCGCGGGCCTTCGAGTACTTCGACAAGGTCACGGTCGCCTGCGTCTCCATCGGCTCCTGGGAACCGGGTATCTCCACGGTGCACGACATGCTCAGCGACGAGGAGCGCGCGCACTACGCCTCGCTCGGCGTCGCCGCCGAGATGTCCGCGCACCTCTTCGACGCCGAGGGGCGCCGGGTCGGCCGGGACCTGGGGGAGCGGTGCATCACGGTCAAGGCCGACCAGCTCCGCCGCATCCCCGAGGTGGTGGCGATCGCGGGCGGGCAGCGCAAGGCGGCCGCCATCGACGCGGTACTCCGCTCCGGGCTGGTCACCAGCCTGGTGACGGACACCTCCGCCGCGGACTACCTGATGGCGGCGGGTTCCGCGCCCAAGTCGACACTCAACCGCTCCGACCCCGACGGGATCTGAGGGAATCCGACGGGACCCGACGGACCCGACGGGATCTGACGGGATCTGACGAGATCCAAGGGGTATCTGACGGGACACCGGCAGGGTCGGGCGGGTCGGGCGGGTCGGAAAGATCAAGGGAAAGTGGGCGGAGAGCCGTGCGCGGAGAGGTCGACACGACACAGGACCCGGCGGGGCGCGTCGTGGTCACCCTGGACCTGGACGGGGTCACCGACAAGGCGGGCCTGATGGACCGCTGCGCCGGTGAGCTGGAGCTGCCCGACTGGTTCGGCCGCAACTGGGACGCCCTCGCCGACTCCCTCTCCGACCCCTCCGGGTGGCCGGAGGGGTCGGAGGAGCGGGGGCTGCTTCTCGTCGTACGCGGCTGGCGGGGGTACGCCGAGGCGCGGCCCGCGGAGTGGCAGGTCGCCGAGGAGGTGTTCGCCGAGGCGACGGACCGCGGCCCCGGCCTCTTCGTCACCCTGGGCCCTGGAGGTTCCTCCGAGGCCCCCGCCGGCCGGGCTGGATGATCCGCCCGGGGCGTATCGGACCCCTGTCGTGGGACAATGAGGTACGTGCTCTTTCCCCCGGGCTGACCTGTCCGGGGGCCACCTCTGAACGACTGGGATGTGCAGCACGTGCGTTTCCTCAATGACCTCAAGCCCTCGTACGACCTGACGTACGACGACGTGTTCATGGTGCCGAGCCGGTCCGCCGTCGGCTCCCGGCAGGGCGTGGACCTCAGTTCCCCGGACGGCACGGGCACCACCATCCCGCTGGTCGTCGCCAACATGACCGCCATCGCGGGCCGCCGCATGGCGGAGACCATGGCCCGGCGCGGCGGCCTCGTCGTCATCCCGCAGGACATCCCGATCGAGGTCGTCACCGAGGTCGTCTCCTGGGTGAAGAGCCGGCACCACGTCCTGGACACCCCGATAGTGCTCTCCCCGCACCAGACGGTCGCCGACGCCCTCGCGCTGCTGCCCAAGCGGGCGCACAACGCCGGTGTCGTCGTGGACGAGGAGACCAGGCCGGTCGGTGTGGTCACCGACACCGACCTGACCGGCGTGGACCGCTTCACCCAGCTCGAAGAGGTCATGTCCAAGGACCTGCTCCTCATCGACGCCGACATGGACCCGCGCGAGGCGTTCAACACCCTCGACGCCGCCAACCGGCGCTACGCCCCGGCCGTCGACAAGGACGGCCGCCTGGCCGGCATCCTCACCCGCAAGGGCGCCCTGCGCGCCACCCTCTACACCCCCGCCCTCGACGCCGACGGCAGGCTGCGGATCGCCGCCGCCGTCGGTATCAACGGCGATGTCGCGGGCAAGGCCGAGCAGCTTCTCGCCGCGGGCGTCGACACCCTCGTCATCGACACCGCGCACGGCCACCAGGAGTCGATGATCGGCGCCGTCAAGCTGGTGCGCGACCTCGACCCGCGGGTCCCGGTCGTCGCGGGCAACATCGTCTCCGCCGAGGGCGTACGCGACCTGATCGAGGCGGGCGCGGACATCGTCAAGGTCGGCGTCGGCCCCGGCGCGATGTGCACCACCCGCATGATGACCGGCGTCGGCCGGCCGCAGTTCTCCGCCGTCCTGGAGTGCGCGGCCGAGGCGAAGAAGTACGGCAAGCACGTGTGGGCCGACGGCGGCATCCGCCACCCGCGCGACGTGGCGATGGCCCTCGCGGCCGGTGCCTCCAACGTGATGGTCGGCTCCTGGTTCGCGGGGACGTACGAGTCCCCGGGCGACCTCCAGCACGACGCGAACGGCCGCGCCTACAAGGAGTCCTTCGGCATGGCCTCCGCCCGCGCGGTGCGCAACCGCACCTCGGAGGAGTCGGCGTACGACCGGGCCCGCAAGGCGCTGTTCGAGGAGGGCATCTCCACCTCGCGGATGTTCCTCGACCCGGCCCGGCCCGGCGTCGAGGACCTGGTCGACTCGATCATCGCGGGGGTCCGCTCCTCCTGCACCTACGCGGGTGCCGCCTCCCTGGAGGAGTTCGCCGACAAGGCGATCGTCGGCATCCAGAGCGCGGCCGGCTACGCCGAGGGCAAGGCGCTGCACGCCAGTTGGAGCTGACCCCTCCCACCGGATCGTCCCCGGACGCGCGGGGCCGGTCCGGTGCGACGGCGGCGCGCCGCTCGTGGAGTGCCGCTCGGTACGTGGCGCGGCGGGAACTCCGCTCGGCGGACTCCCGTCCGCGCGGCCTTCCTGCCCGGCGGCGCCCGCGGGTCCGCCCGCGCCCACACCGTCATGGTCCTGATGCGGATCGCCGCCCTGGTGCTGTTCTGCGCCGTCGGCGTCCAGGGCTTGCGGGCCGGCAGTCACGCGGACTTCATGCCGCTCGGCACGGCGGGAGCCGGCGCGGCCGGGGCGACGCTCTTCTTCTCGTACATCGGCTTGGGCTCGTGTTCTACTTCGGGTACGGCCAACGCCGCTGCCGACTCGCCGCGCCGGAAGTGAAGTGAACCACCCGCAGTGCTGAACGATCTCGACGAACGCATCGTGCACGCCCTCGCCGAGGACGCCCGCCGCTCCTACGCGGACATCGGGCACCTGATCGGCCTCTCCGCGCCCGCCGTGAAACGACGCGTGGACCGGCTCCGCGCCACCGGCGCCATCACCGGGTTCACCGTCCGGGTCGACCCCGCCGCCCTCGGCTGGGAGACCGAGGGCTTCGTCGAGATCCACTGCCGCCGCAACACCTCCCCGGAGACCATCCAGCGGGGCCTGGAGCGTTACCAGGAGGTCGTGGCCGCCTCCACCGTCACCGGGGACGCCGACGCCATCGCCCAGGTCCTCGCCTCCGACATGCGCCACTTCGAGCGGGTCCTGGAGCGGATCGCCGGGGAACCCTTCGTGGAGCGCACCAAGTCCGTGCTGGTCCTCTCACCGCTCCTGCGCCGCTTCTCGTCGGGCTCACCGGCCTAGGTGTATTGACCCGCAGCGTTGTTTACACGGCTGATGGGTGGCCGGCCGCGCAACGAATCGCCGCCGGGCGGCGGGAGCGCGCAACGAACCGGGTGCCGGTGCGCAACGGCTGCTCCTTGTCGGCCGTAGGGGCCGACCGTACGGTCTATCTGACCCCCCTGAACACCCCCGCATCCCCCTGCCGACCGGTGAGGATCCCGCATGCGCACCGCCCTGCTCCAGAGCTCCGGCCGGCCCGGTCGCCCCGCCGAGAACCTCAAGGTCCTCGACGAGGCCGCGGGCCGGGCCGCCGCCGCGGGCGCCGGGCTGCTGGTGGCGCCGGAGATGTTCCTCACCGGGTACGCGATCGGCGACGGCGTCGCCCGCCTCGCCGAGCCCGCCGACGGGGACGCGGCCGACGCCGTCGCCGAGACCGCCACGCGGCACGGCCTCGCCGTCGCCTACGGCTACCCCGAGCGGGCCGGCGCGGCCGTCTTCAACTCCGCCCAGCTCGTCTCCGCGGACGGCACCCGGCTCGCCAACTACCGCAAGACCCACCTCTTCGGCGGCTTCGAACGGGACAGCTTCACCCCCGGCGCACAACCGGTCGTCCAGGCCGAGCTGGGCGGCCTCACCATCGGCCTGATGATCTGCTACGACGTCGAGTTCCCGGAGAACGTCCGCGCCCACGCCCTGGCCGGCACCGACCTGCTCCTGGTGCCGACCGCGCAGATGCACCCGTTCCAGTTCGTCGCCGAGTCCGTCGTCCCGGTGCGCGCCTTCGAGAACCAGATGTACGTGGCGTACGTCAACCGGACCGGCCGCGAGGGCGAGTTCGAGTTCGTCGGGCTCTCCACGCTCGCCGGACCGGACGGCGTGGCCCGCGCCCGCGCCGGGCGCGCCGAGGAACTGCTCCTCGCCGACGCGGACCCGGCCTTCCTCGCCGCCTCCCGCGAGGCCAACCCGTACCTGGGGGACCGCCGCCCGGACCTCTACGGCTCCCTCGCCTGAACCCCCCCAGCACTTTTCGCGCAGCGCAAGGAGTCCGCACCCCATGACGTCCACGGTGCCCAACGCCGTCGAGCACACCGACGGGCAGCAGCCGCCGATCACCATGTTCGGCCCGGACTTCCCCTACGCCTACGACGACTTCCTCGCCCACCCGGCGGGGCTCGGCCAGGTACCCGCGACCGAGCACGGCGCCGAGGTCGCGGTCATCGGCGGCGGCCTCTCCGGCATCGTCGCCGCCTACGAACTGATGAAGATGGGCCTGCGGCCGGTCGTGTACGAGGCCGACCGGATCGGCGGCCGGCTGCGGACGGTGGGCTTCGAGGGCTGCGACCCGTCGCTGACCGCCGAGCTGGGCGCGATGCGCTTCCCGCCCTCCTCCACCGCCCTCCAGCACTACATCGACCTGGTCGGCCTCAAGACCCGTCCCTTTCCCAACCCGCTCGCCGAGACCACCCCGTCGACCGTCGTCGACCTCAAGGGCGAGTCGCACTACGCCGAGACCCTCGCCGACCTGCCGCAGGTCTACCGGGACGTCGCCGACGCCTGGGGCCGGTGCCTGGAGGAGGGCGCCGACTTCTCCGGCATGAACCGCGCCCTGCGGACGCGGGACGTACCCCGCATCCGCGAGATCTGGGCCAAGCTGGTCGAGAAGCTCGACAACCAGACCTTCTACGGCTTCCTCTGCGACTCCGAGGCGTTCCGGTCCTTCCGGCACCGGGAGATCTTCGGCCAGGTCGGATTCGGCACGGGCGGCTGGGACACCGACTTCCCCAACTCCATCCTGGAGATCCTCCGCGTCGTCTACACCGAGGCCGACGACCACCACCGCGGCATCGTCGGCGGCTCGCAGCAGTTGCCGCTGCGGCTGTGGGAGCGCGCGCCGCGGAAGCTCACGCACTGGCCCTACGGCACCTCGCTCGCGACGCTGCACGAGGCCGGCGAGCCCCGCCCGGCCGTGACCCGGCTGCACCGCACCGCCGGGAACCGGATCACCGTGACGGACGCCGACGGGGACATCCGCACCTACCGGGCGGCGGTCTTCACCGCCCAGTCCTGGATGCTGCTCGCCAAGATCGACTGCGATGACTCGCTCTTCCCGATCGACCACTGGACCGCCATCGAGCGCACCCACTACATGGAGTCCAGCAAGCTGTTCGTGCCGGTCGACCGGCCGTTCTGGCTGGACAGGGCCGTCGACGACAAGGGGAATCCCACCGGCCGGGACGTCATGTCGATGACGCTCACCGACCGGATGACGCGCGGCACCTACCTCCTCGACGACGGCCCGGACCGGCCCGCCGTCATCTGCCTCTCCTACACCTGGTGCGACGACAGCCTGAAGTGGCTGCCGCTCTCCGCGCACGAGCGGATGGAGGTCATGCTGAAGTCGCTCGGCGAGATCTATCCGAAGGTGGACATCAGGAAGCACGTCATCGGCAACCCGGTGACCGTCTCCTGGGAGAACGAGCCCTACTTCATGGGCGCGTTCAAGGCCAACCTGCCCGGCCACTACCGCTACCAGCGGCGCCTGTTCACCCACTTCATGCAGGCGGACCTGCCCGAGGACAAGCGGGGCGTCTTCCTGGCCGGCGACGACATCTCCTGGACGGCCGGCTGGGCCGAGGGCGCCGTCCAGACCGCGCTGAACGCGGTCTGGGGCGTGATGCACCACTTCGGCGGAGCGACCGACGCGGCCAACCCCGGACCGGGCGACCTGTACGACGAGATCGCGCCCGTGGAACTGCCCGAGGACTGAACCCCCGGGCGATACTGAACCCCCGGGCGATCAGGACGGGAGGGGGGTGAGCAGCATGCGGCCCGCGAACCCGACCGCCGCGTCCAGCCGTTCGGTCATCTCCGCGGCCATCTCCGGCAGCCGGCGCAGCGTCCACAGGGCGCGGGCCGTCGTCCAGGTCGCCTCCCGGGCGCGCTCCAGGCTCCAGGACCCGAGCAGATGGGTCAGCGGGTCGGCGATCTGGAGGAGATCGGGACCCGGCATCAGATCCTCGCGCACCCGCTCCTCCAGGGTGACCAGGAGATCCCCGACCCGGTCGAACTCGTCCTCCAGGTCGGCGGGTTCGCAGCCGAGGCGGTGGCAGGTGTCCACGACGGCCAGCGCCAGGTCGTGGCCGATGTGCGCGTTGATGCCGGCGAGCGCGAACTGCAGCGGGCGTACCTGCGGATGGCGGCGGAACTGGAACAGGGGCCGCCAGCAGGCGGGCGGCGGCTGCCCGCCGTCCAGCGTCCCGACGGCCGCCAGGTAGCGCTCGGCGAACCGAACGTCCAGCGTGGACGCGGCCCGCGCGTCCGTGAACCGCCCGGCGGCGAGGTCCCGGCCGACCGCCTCGGTGACGGTCAGGTAGACGCGGTTGAAGACCGCGATGCCGTCCCGGGCCGGCAGGACGGCGTCGAGGGCGCGCATGCGCACGAGGACGGCGTCCACCGAGTCGGCGGCCAGGGTGACTTGTTCGCGGTGCGCCATGGGAGCAGCGTCGCAGCTCCGCGGTCGCGGGAGGGCCGGCGGGACCGCGGCTTCCCCGGAACGGACGAACGCGCGCGGACCGCCGCGCCGCCGGGCGGTTACGGCTTGGCGCGTCGCGGGCCCTCGACGCTGTCGCCGCCCGCACCGGGCTCGCCGTTCTCCCCGTTCTCGCCGCCCTCGTCGTACGAGGAGGTGCCCTCGTCGAGCAGCGGGGTCTGGGTCTTGAGGTGCGGCGGCGCGAAGGCGCGCAGCGCGTGGTAGCCGGTGATGACCACCAGGGTGCCCAGCGCGATACCGCTGAGGGAGAAGGTGTCGGTGAACTCGATACTGACGTTGCCGACACCGATGATGATGCCCGCGGCGGCCGGGACCAGGTTGAGCGGGTTGCGCAGGTCGACCTCGGCGTTGACCCAGATCTGGGCGCCGAGCAGACCGATCATGCCGTACAGGATGACGGTGATGCCGCCGAGGACGCCGCCCGGGATGGCGGCCACCACCGCGCCGAACTTCGGGCAGACACCGAAGAGCAGGGCGAAGCAGGCGGCGGCCCAGTACGCGGCGGTGGAGTAGACGCGGGTCGCGGCCATCACGCCGATGTTCTCGGAGTAGGTGGTGTTGGGCGGGCCGCCGACCGCGGTGGAGAGCACCGAGCCGATGCCGTCGGCGGAGATCGCGGTGCCGAGCCGGTCGTCGAGCGAGTCGCCGGTCATCTCGCCGACCGCCTTGACGTGCCCGGCGTTCTCGGCGACCAGCGCGATCACGACGGGCAGGGCGACCAGGATCGCCGACCACTCGAAGGACGGCCCGTGGAAGGAGGGCAGGCCGATCCAGTCGGCCTGGCCGACGGCGGAGAAGTCCAGCCGCCAGTGGTCGGTGACCTTGCCGCTGCCGTCCACCGAATGGATCCGCCCGAAGATCCGGTCGAGGACCCAGGAGAGCAGGTAGCCGAAGACCAGGCCCAGGAAGATCGCGATCCGGGACCAGAAACCGCGCAGGCAGACCACGGCCAGACCGGTGAAGAGCATCACCAGCAGGGCCGTCCACTGGTCCTGCGGCCAGTAGGTGGAGGCGGTGACCGGGGCGAGGTTGAAGCCGATCAGCATCACCACCGCGCCGGTGACGATCGGCGGCATCGCGGCGTGGATGATCCGCGCCCCGAACTTCTGCACGGCGACACCCACCAGGAACAGCGCGACCCCGACGACCAGCACGGCACCGGTCACGGTGGCACTGGTGCCGCCCTGGGCGCGGATCACTGCGGCGACGCCGACGAAGGAGAGCGAGCAGCCGAGGTAGCTCGGCACCCGGCCGCGGGTGGCCAGCAGGAAGATCACGGTGGCGACACCCGACATCATGATCGCCAGGTTCGGGTCGAGACCCATGAGGACCGGAGCCACGAAGGACGCCCCGAACATCGCCACCACGTGCTGGGCGCCCAGCCCGGCCGTGCGCGGCCAGGAGAGCCGTTCGTCGGGGCGGACCACCGCTCCGGGGGCGGGGGTGCGCCCGTCGCCGTGCAGCTTCCAGCGGACGCCGAGATCCATGGGGGTGTCGCTTTCTTCGTACGTGAGCTTCGTCCGGACCATTGTCGGGGGTGACCGGCCGTGCTTCGTACAGGTCAGCGCCCGGGCGGGGGTACCGGGGAACCGTCCCGGGCGGCTGCTCGGGACGGCCGCCCCGGCGCCGCGTTCAGGGCCGCGGGCCGGGAACCGCCGCGCTCGGCGGACCGGCCTTCGGCCGGTCGCGGTCACCGGCGCGCAGCACGCTCGCGCCCGCCACCAGACCGCAGGCCAGCACGGTCACCAGCCCGAAGGACACCACCAGGCTGGTCGCCTGGGCGAGTCCGCCGATCGCGCTCGGGGCGACCAGCCCCGAGGTGTAGGTGATGGTGGCGACGCCCGCGATGGCGAGCGAGGGGTTGGGGCCGCTGCGGCCCGCCGCCGCGAAGCAGAGCGGGACGACCACGGCGATGCCGAGCCCCATCAGCGCGAAGCCGCTCATCGCCACCGCCGGGTGGCCGCCGATGACCACGAGCACGCCGCCGAGGGCGGCCAGCACCCCGCTCACCCGTACCGTGCGCACCGCCCCGAACCGGTCCACGACCTTGTCGCCGGCGATCCGGGCCAGCGCCATGGTGAGCGTGAAGCCCGTGGTGCAGGCCGCCGCGAGCCCGGCCGAGGTCTCCAGCTCGTCCCGCAGATACACCGCCGACCAGTCCAGGCTCGCACCCTCCGCGAAGACCGCGCAGAACCCGATCGCGCCGATCAGCAGCGCCGACCTCGGCGGCAGCGCGAACCTGGGCGGCGGGTCCTCGTCCTCGGCGGGCTGGAGATCCAGCACCCAGGTGCACGCCACCGCGCCCAGCACGGTGAGTACCGCGGCGGCCAGCGCGTGGTGCAGGCGGGCGTCCGTGCCCAGGTGGGCGGCGAGGGTGCCGGCCGCGGAGCCGATGAGGGCGCCCGCGCTCCACATGCCGTGCAGCCCCGACATGATCGACCTGTCGAGGCGGTTCTCGATCTCGACGCCGAGCGCGTTCATCGCCACGTCCGCCGTGCCGGCCGTGGCGCCGTAGACGAACAGCGCGAGGCAGAGGGTGAGCAGGTTCGGGGCGAGCGAGGGCAGTATCAGCGCCAGCGTCCACAGGGCCAGCAGCCCGCGCAGGGCCGTGCGGGCGCCGAAGCGGTGACTGATGCGTCCGGCCAGCGGCATGGCGAGCGAGGCGCCGAGCGCCGGGAAGGCGAGCGCGAGGCCCAACTGGCCCGCACCGACCCCGGCGTGGTCCTGGATCCACGGGATGCGGGTGGCGAACGAACCGGTGACCGCACCGTGCACGGCGAAGACGGCCGCCACCGCGTACCGCGCGCGCTTCACCTCGCGTCCTGCGTAGACCATTGTGCTCATGATCGGGTCTCCCTCCCGTGGTGTCCTGCCCCCGCAGCGCGGTAAACTATCAGGAACCCTGCCTGATAGATAGTGGAGAGTCCGTCCGACGCGTCCGCAGATCTGGAAGGATCCCGGCATGCCCGCATCACCGAGCACCGCCCGGGCCATCAACGACCGGCTCGCCCTGCGTCTGCTCCAGCAGGAGGGCGCGTTGACGGCCACTCAGCTCAAGCAGCTCACCGGCCTGTCCCGGCCGACCGTGGCCGACCTCGTCGAGCGTCTCACCGAGGCCGGACTGATCACGGTGGTGGGGGAGGCGGGGGAGCAGCGCCGCGGCCCCAACGCCAAGCTCTACGGCATCGTCGCCGGCCGCGCCCACCTGGCCGCCCTCGACGTGCGCACCGAGAGTGTCTCCGTGCTCGTCTCCGACCTCGTCGGCCGGGTGCTCGCCGAGGCGTCGGTGCCGATCGGCGACGACGCGGGAACGGGGCCGGCGGTGGAGCAGGCGGTCGCACTGGTCGAACGCGCGGCCAAGGAGGCCGGGGCGGACCGGCCGCACACGGTCGGCATCGGCGCCCCCGGCCTGATCGACCCGGCCACCGGCGAACTCCGCGCCACCATCGGCCTGCCCGCCTGGCACCGCCGCCTGGTCGCCACCGTGCAGGAGCGGTTCCCGGAGTCCGTCGTACGCGTCGAGAACGAGACCAACCTCGCCGCCCTCGCCGAGCAGCGCGAGGGTGCCGCCCGGGACCGGGAGACGTTCGTGCTGCTCTGGCTCGGCCGGGGCATCGGCGCGGCCGTCGTCCTCGACGGGACCCTGCGCCGGGGCGTCTCCGGCGGCGCCGGTGAGATCGGCTTCCTGCCGGTGCCGGGGACCTCCGCCCTGCCCTCGGCCACCGACTGCGACGGCGGTTTCCACTCCCTGGCCGGGGCGACGGCCGTGGTCGCCCTCGCGGCGGAGCACGGGCTGACCGGGCCGCCCGGCGCGCGCCCCCCACGGGCGGAGACGCTGGTGCGCGAGGCGGTGCGGCGTGCGGCGGCGACGGGCGAGGCGGCGGCACGCGAGGCGGCGGCACGCGAAGGGGAGGCGGGTGAAGGGGAGGCGCGTGAGGCGGCGGACGGTGCTGACCCGGCCGCCGCCGGGCGCTTTCTCGACGCCCTCGCCGAACGTGTCGCCCTCGGCGCCGCGGCCGTCGTCTCCGTCCTCGACCCGGGCTGCGTGGTGCTGGCCGGCGAGATCGGCCGGGCCGGCGGCGAGGCCCTCGCCACCCGCGTCGGCGCCCGCCTCGCCCGTCTCTCCCCCCTGTCGACAGAGGTGCGCCACAGCCTCCTGGGCGGCGAGGCGGTCCTGCGCGGCGCCCTGCTGACGGCCCGCGACCGCGCCCAGGACGATCTGTTCGGACCGGCCGCGCAGTAGTCCCACCTCCGGTCAGGCCCGCCAGGCCGGCCGGCCCCGCCAAGCCTCGTCAGGCAGGGTCAGGCCCGTCGGGCCCGGGGCCGGCGCGCCCGCCCCGGTGATCCGCATGGCGGACGCCCGCGTCAGACCTGGTCGTCGGCGAGGTCACCCGGGCCGGCGGGGGCCCGGCGCGCGGCGAACGCCGTCGCGTCCGCCGCCAGCCACAGCAGGACGGCCGGCAGGACCACCGCCACCCCCAGCAGCGCCAGGAAACCGGCGCCGCTCGCCGCCGACAGCGTCGCCAGGTGCTGGGTGTGGAAGACGAGGTGCGGGACCGAGGCGGCCAGATAGGCGGCCAGCGCGGTCAGCACCAGACGGCGGTCCATCGTCGCGACCGCCGCGCAGAGCACCACCGCCAGCCCCACGCTCGCCCCGCCGAAGTCCCGCACCAGATGCTCGTTGTACGGCGGCAGATGCGAGACCCAGGGCCACTTCCAGAACAGCTCCGGCAGCAGCAGTACCCACAGTCCGAGCGCCACCTGCGTGGCGGCGAGCCCGCCCAGACCGGCCCGCAGTACCTCACGTCTGCTCATCCACGCCGCCCGTCCCGCCCGCCGAACCGTCCCGCGAGGTACTCCTCGAAGGTCCCCTTGCCGACCGCCCGATCGGGCGCGAGATGCCCGCCCGCCCGGAACTCGCGGTAAGTCCTACCCACCAGGGGCACCTTCACCACCGCCCGCCGCCGTCCCGTCGCCGCCAGATACGCGCGGGCCAGCGACTCGAAGGACCGCACCTCGGGACCGCCCATGTCCGCGGCCCGCCCGGCCGGCGCGCCCCCGGCCAGTTGGGCCAGGCGCGCGGCGACCTCCGCCACCTCGATCGGCTGATCCGCGATCCGGGCCGGCAGCACCAGCACGGGTGGCCCGGACAGCGCTCCCAGCACCCGCGCCACCAGGTCGTGGAACTGCGTCGTACGCAGCACCGTCCAGCCCAGCCCCGACTCCTCGACCAGACGCTCGACGGCGAACTTGGCGCGGTAGTAGCCGTACGGCACCCGGTCGACGCCGACGATCGAGATGTACACGAGGTGCCGTACCCCTGCCCGCCGCGCCGCCTCGATCAGATGCGCGGCCGCCCGCTCGTCACCCCCGCGCGGCGTGGAGGCGCAGTGCACCACCGTGTCCACGCCGTCGACCGCCGCGCCCAGCCCCGCGCCGCCCTCGCGCAGGTCGACGGCGTACGGCGGGGTGCGCCGGCTGAGCACCCGCACCTCGTGGCCGTCCGTCCGCAGCCGCCCGGCGACCAGCCGGCCGAGGGTTCCGGTACCGCCGGTCACCAGGGTCGTCGTCATGCTGCCTCCACTTCTCGCCGGTGCCCTCGGGGCACCTGTCGCCGCCCAGGGACGCGCGGTCCCGCGGAGAGGTGACATACCCGGTGGCTCTGTGAGGCAGGCCACATCCTTCGTCCGTATGGGCGTCGATCAGGCGTGGCACACTGGCCGTGTACCAGAAGCAGCGCACTCCGGGGTCGGTGAAAGTCCGAACCGGCGGTTACAGTCCGCGACCCGGTCGCTTCCAGCGGCCGGTTGACCAGGTGAAATTCCTGGACCGACGGTTAAAGTCCGGATGGGAGGCAGTGCGCGGCGGGCGGACACTTGTGTGCGTGCGGCCGTATTTCTCTCGGTTCCCTCCTCCGTGGCGGGTCCGGCGGAGGCCCGCGTATCCGGTCGCCCCGTCCGTTGATTCTGTCGCTCTCGACAGCCCCGGAGTCCGTGCCCGAAGAGGCAGGGAGGACCCGGGAAGTGTTCACCGGAATCGTCGAAGAGCTGGGCGAGATCACCGCCGTCGAGAATCTCGACGACGCCTGTCGCTTCCGCCTGCGCGGCCCCGTCGTCACCGAGGGCGCCCGCCACGGCGACTCCATCGCCGTCAACGGCGTCTGCCTCACGGTCGTGGACCACGAGGGCGACGAGTTCACCGCCGACGTGATGGCCGAGACCCTCACCCGCTCCAGCCTGGGCGTCCTCGCCGTCGGCTCCCGCGTCAACCTCGAACGCCCCACCGCCGTCGGTGCCCGCCTCGGCGGCCACATCGTGCAGGGCCACGTCGACGGCACCGGCGAGATCCTGGAGCGCAGGCCCTCCGAGCACTGGGAGATCGTGAAGATCTCCCTCCCCGCCGGCCTCGTCCGCTACGTCGTCGAGAAGGGCTCCATCACCGTCGACGGCATCAGCCTCACCGTCGTGGACGCCGGCCCGGACTTCTTCACCGTCAGCCTCATCCCCACCACCCTCGCCCTGACCACGCTCGGCCGCAAACAGCCCGGCGACCCGGTCAACCTCGAGGTCGACATCATCGCCAAGTACGTCGAGCGGCTCCTCACCGCCCAGGGGGGCACCAAGTGAACTGGCTCAACTCCGAGGCGTTCGTCCTCTTCGGCCAGCACATCAAGTGGTCGGACATGATCGGCAACGTGGTCGGCCTGCTCGGCCTCGCGCTCGGCTGGCGGCGCTCGATCTGGAGCTGGCCGGTGCAGTTCGTCTCCGGCCTCATCCTCTTCACCGCCTTCGCCACCGCCCACCTCTCCGGCAGCGCCGGCAAGCAGATCGTCGTCATGGCCATCGCCGCCTGGGGCTTCTGGCAGTGGAACCGCGGCCGGCGACAGAGCCAGGACGGCTCCGTCGCGGTCCGCTTCGCCACCTGGCGCGAGCGCGGCGCCCTGCTCGGCGCGGCGGCCGTCGGCACCCTCGCCGTCGGCGGCCTGTTCACCGCCGTACCCAGCCTGTCCTGGGACCCCTGGCCGGACGCGTACATCTTCGTCGGCACCGTCGTCGCCATGTACGCCCAGGCCCGCGGGATGGTCGAGTTCTGGTTTGCCTGGCTCCTCGTCGACCTGGTCGGCGTCCCGCTGAACTTCGCCAACGGCTTCGCCTTCTCCGGCTTCGTCTACGTCATCTACGGCGCGCTCGTCCTGTGGGGCATGCGCGACTGGTGGCTGCGCTCCCGCCGGGGACCGCGGCCCGTCATGGAAGGAGCGCCCGCATGAGCGCCCGCCCGTCGCCCCTCACCGCCCCGCACGAGACGCCCGGCGCCACCTCTCTGGCCCGGCCCGGCCTGTACAGCGCGCACGCCGTCGAGGACCTCCTCCTCGACCCCGTCGAACAGGCCGTCGCCGACATCGCCGCCGGCCGCCCGGTCGTGGTCGTCGACGACGCCGACCGCGAGAACGAGGGCGACCTCGTCATCGCCGCCGAGAAGGCGACCGAGGAGATCGTCGCCTTCATGATGAGCGAGTGCCGCGGCCTGATCTGCGCCCCCATGGAGGGCGCGGAACTGGACCGGCTGAGCCTCCCGCAGATGGTCGAGGACAACACCGAGTCCATGAAGACGGCGTTCACCGTCTCCGTCGACGCCTCCGGCGACCACGGCGTGACCACCGGCATCTCCGCCGCCGACCGCGCCGCCACGCTCCGCCTGCTGGCGAGCGGCGCCGCCGCCCCGGCCGACCTGGTCCGCCCCGGCCACATCTTCCCGCTGCGTGCCCGGCCCGGCGGCGTCCTGGCCCGCGACGGCCACACCGAGGCCGCCGTCGACCTCGCCCGCCTCGCGGGACTGCGCCCGGCCGGCGCCATCGTGGAGATCGCCGGCGAGGACGGCCGGATGCTGCGGCTGCCCGAGCTGATCCCGTTCGCCCGCAAGCACGGCCTGACGATCATCTCCATCGAGGACCTGATCGCCTACCGCCGCGGCGAGGAGCCCACCGTCCGCCGCGAGGCCGAGGTCCGCCTGCCCACCGCCCACGGCACCTTCACGGCGTACGGCTACCGCTCCACCGTCGACGGCGTCGAGCACGTCGCCCTGGTCCATGGCGACCTCGGCGACGGCGACGACGTACTCGTCCGGGTCCACTCCGAGTGCCTGACCGGCGACGTCTTCGGCTCCCAGCGCTGCGACTGCGGCCCCCAGCTCGACGCCTCGCTGGCCCGCATCCAGGCGGAGGGCCGCGGCGTCGTCGTCTACCTGCGCGGCCACGAGGGCCGCGGCATCGGCCTGATGTCCAAGCTGCGCGCCTACGAACTCCAGGAGCGCGGCCGGGACACCCTGGACGCCAACCTGGAACTCGGCCTGCCCGCCGACGCCCGGGACTACGGCGCGGGCGCCCAGATCCTCCAGGACCTCGGCGTGCGCGGCGTCCGCCTGCTGACCAACAACCCCGAGAAGAGCGACGCGCTCGCCCGGCACGGACTGACCGTCACCGGCCGCGAGCCGATGCCCGTCCAGGCGGGCGAGCACAACCTCCGCTACCTGCGCACCAAGCGGGACCGGATGGGCCACGACCTGCCCTGGCTCGACGCCACCGCCGGGTCCACCTGCGGCAACCAGTGAGCAGTGACCAGCAGTTCCAGTAGGTCTGGCAAGTCAAGCAAGTCCAGTAAGTACTGAGCGCCGAGTAAGGCAGCGGAGGAGAGACGTTGAGCGGCAAGGGTGCACCGGAGCTGTCCGTACGCGAGGTGGGGGACCTGCGGGTCGCCGTCGTCGCGGCCCAGTGGCACGAGAAGGTGATGGACGGCCTGGTGGACGGCGCCCTGCGCGCCCTGCACGACCTCGGCATCAGCGAGCCGACCCTGCTCAGGGTCCCCGGAAGCTGGGAACTGCCGGTCGTCGCCAAGGTCCTCGCCGAGCGCGGTTACGACGCGATCGTCGCCCTGGGCGTCGTCATCCGCGGCGGCACCCCGCACTTCGAGTACGTGTGCCAGGGCGTGACCCAGGGCCTCACCCAGGTCTCGGCCGACACCGGCGTCCCCGTCGGCTTCGGCGTCCTCACCTGCGACACCGAGGAGCAGGCCCTGGACCGGGCCGGCCTGGAGGGCTCCAGCGAGGACAAGGGCCACGAGGCCGTCACGGCGGCCGTGGCGACCGCCGCCACCCTCCGTTCGGTGTCCGAACCCTGGCGTCAGGTGGCCGGGCACAACGCGTAGAGTGGTCGCCACCATGTCCAAGAAGACGTTCGAGGAGCTGTTCACCGAGCTCCAGCAGAAGGCCGCCACCGGCGACCCCGCCACCTCCCGCACCGCCGAACTGGTCGGCAAGGGCGTCCACGCCATCGGCAAGAAGGTCGTCGAGGAGGCCGCCGAGGTCTGGATGGCCGCCGAGCACGAGGGCAAGGAAGCGGCCGCCGAGGAGATCTCGCAGCTCCTCTACCACGTCCAGGTGATGATGGTCGCCCGCGGTATCTCGCTGGACGACGTCTACGCCCACCTGTGAGCACCCCGCATCCCGCCCGTCAAGAACACCACGCGAAGGAAGCCGACCTCATGCTGCGCATCGCCGTCCCCAACAAGGGTTCCCTCTCCGGCCCTGCGGCGGACATGCTGCATGAGGCCGGCTACCAGCAGCGCCGCGAGTCCAAGGAACTGCGCATCGTCGACCCGGTGAACGAGGTCGAGTTCTTCTACCTCCGCCCCCGCGACATCGCGATCTACGTCTCCTCCGGCCGGCTCGACATCGGCATCACCGGCAGCGACCTCCTCGTCGACTCCGGCGCCGACGCCGAGGAGATCCTCCCGCTCGGCTTCGCCCGCTCCACCTTCCACTTCGCCGCCAAGCCCGGCACCGCGACCGGCATCGAGGGCCTCAAGGGCCGCACGATCGCCACCTCCTACGAGGGCATCGTCGCCGCCCACCTCGCCGAGCGGGGCGTCGACGCCTCCGTCGTCCACCTGGACGGCGCCGTCGAGACCGCCATCGAGCTTGGTGTCGCCGAGGTCATCGCGGACGTGGTCGAGACCGGCACCTCCCTGCGCAACGCGGGCCTGGAGGTGTTCGGCGAGCCGATCATGAAGTCCGAGGCCATCGTGATCCGCCGGACCGGCGCCGAGCCGGACGCGACCACCGAGCCCAAGGTGCAGCAGTTCCTGCGCCGCCTCCAGGGCGTCCTGGTGGCCCGGACGTACGTGATGATGGACTACGACTGCCGGGTCGAGCAGCTCGAGAAGGCCGTCGCGCTCACGCCGGGCCTGGAGTCCCCGACCGTCTCCCCGCTGCACAACGAGGGCTGGGTCGCCGTCCGCGCGATGGTCCCCGCCAAGGAGGCCCAGCGGATCATGGACGACCTGTACGAGATCGGCGCCCGCGCCATCCTCACCACCGCCATCCACGCCTGCCGCCTCTGACCGGGAGCCGGAGCCACACCATGCCGGACGCCACACCGGGGGCCCAGCCGGAGCCGCCCGCCCTGCCCGTCACCTTCCGGCCGGGCCGTACCCGCGCCGTCCTGGTCGCCGCCGCCGTCGCCATCCTCGTGGTCATCACGGCGGTCGCGCTGGCCCTGCCCGGCCTCGGTCCGGGGGAGCGCCTCAGCTTCGTCCTCACCGCCCTCGTCCTGGACGGCGTGCTGCTCCTGCTGGCCCGGCCCAAGGTCGTCGCCGAGGAGTCCGGGGTCACCGTCGTCAACCTCACCCGCACCCGCCGCCTGGAGTGGGCGGAGATCGTCCGGGTCAACCTCCGCTCCGGCGACCCGTGGGTCTTCCTCGACCTCGGCGACGGCACCAGCCTGCCCGCCCTGGGCATCCAGCCGGGCATCGCCAAGCAGCGCGCCCTCGCCGACGCCCGCGCCCTGCGCGCCCTCGCCGAGGACCGGTCCGCGCCCGGGGCCGGGTCCCGGCAGCACTGATTCCGGGCGCCCCGGGGCACCCCCTGGGGCACTCCGGGGTGTGATCGGGGACTGCCACCCTGCCGCATCCGGCCCGGTCGTGATTAACCTGGTGGACCAGAGGCGCGACCAGAGCGCCTCACACTCCTGTGGCTCCGCCCGGTGCACAGGAGTCCCAGCTATCCGAGGAGTGACTCCCTCCGGCGATGGACGGATCGTCCTGCAGTACCTGCGCCGCCCCCGGTCGTGACACGACACAGTCGGCGGCATCATGACCCTCCCCCTGCTGCTCCTGGCAGCCGCTCTCCTGCTCATCCTCGCCAACGGCTTCTTCGTGGCGGCCGAGTTCGGCCTCGTGACCGTCGAACGCGCGGACGCCGAGCGGGCCGCCGCGGCCGGCGACCGGCGCGCGCGCCGCGTCGTCGAGTCCCTGCGGGAGCTGTCCTTCCAGCTCTCCGGCACCCAGCTCGGCATCACCCTCACCTCCCTCGTCGTCGGCATGCTCGCCGAACCGGCGCTCGCCGAACTGCTCGGCGCCCCCTTCACCGCGATCGGCGTCCCCGACGGCGCGGTCCCCACCCTCGCCGTCGTCGTCGGCATGCTGCTGGCCTCGGCCGTGCAGATGGTGATCGGCGAACTGGTGCCGAAGAACTGGGCGGTCTCCCGGCCGCTCCAGGTGGCCCGGTTCGTGGCCGGCCCGCAGCACGTCTTCGCCCGGCTGTTCCGCCCGGTGATCGCCGCGCTGAACGCCGTCGCCAACCATCTGGTGCGCGCCCTGGGCGTCGAACCCGCCGAGGAGCTGGCCTCCGCCCGCACCCCCGGCGAACTGGTCTCGCTGGCCCGGCACTCCGCCCTGGCCGGCACCCTCGAACAGGACACCGCCGACCTGTTCGTACGGACCCTCTCCCTGGGCGACCTGACCGCGCAGGCCGTCATGACCCCCCGGGTGAAGGTCAGCGCGCTGCACTCCGCGGCCACCGCGGAGGACGTCGTCAACCTGACCCGTGCCACCGGCCTGTCCCGTTTCCCCGTCTACCGGGAGCGGATCGACGAGGTCGTCGGCATGGTCCACCTCAAGGACGCGCTCGCCGTCCGGGCGCACGAACGGCTGCGCACCCCGGTCGCGGGCATCGCCCGCCCGGCGCTGCTCGTCCCCGAGACCCTGCCGGTGCGGCCGCTCCTGGCCCGCCTGCGCAGCGAGCAGCCGATCGCGGTCGTCGTCGACGAGTACGGCGGCACCGCCGGTGTGGTCACCCTGGAGGACATCGTCGAGGAGATCGTCGGTGAGGTCCGCGACGAGCACGACGGTCAGGACCTGCCCGAACTCGCCGCCGCCCCGCCCGAGGACGGCCGCCCCGCCTGGGACGCCGACGGGAGCTGCCGCGTCGACGCCCTGCGCCGCATCGGCCTCCAGGCGCCCGAGGGGCCCTACGAGACCGTCGCCGGGCTCGTCGCCGACCTGCTCGGCCGCATCCCGGCCGTCGGCGACCGGGCGGAGCTGCCCGACTGGCGGCTCTCCGTGCGCCGGGTCGGCCACAACCGCGCCGAGCGCGTCCGGCTGGTGCGGACGGCACCCGCCGCCGTACGGGAGGGTCTTCGATGAATGTGCTCCAACTTCTCCTCGCCGCGCTGCTCGTGCTCGCCAACGGCTTCTTCGTCGGCGCCGAGTTCGCGCTCGTCTCCGTACGCCGCAGCCAGATCGAGCCGCTCGGCACCGCCCGGGCCCGCCAGGTGCTGCACGGACTGGAGCATCTGCCGCAGATGATGGCCGCCGCCCAGTTCGGCATCACCGTCTGCTCGCTGACGCTCGGCGCCGTCGCGGAGCCGACCGTCGCCCGGGTGCTGGAGCCGGTCTTCACCTGGATGCACCTGCCGCACGGGGTGATCCACCCGCTCGGTTTCGTCATCGCGCTGGCCGTCGTCGTCTTCTGCCACCTCGTCATCGGAGAGATGGTCCCGAAGAACCTCGCGATGGCGGCGCCGGAGAAGGCCGCGCTCTGGCTGAGTCCGGGCCTGGTCGCCTTCGCCCGCCTGTGCCGGCCGATCACGGTCGCCCTCGGGGCCTGCGCCCGGGGCATCCTGCGGCTGTTCCGGGTGGAGCCCAAGGACGAGGTCGAGGCCGTCTTCACAAGTGAGCAGCTCAACCAACTGGTCGAGGACGCCGGTCAGGCCGGACTCCTCGACCCCGAGGAGCAGGAGCGCCTGGAGGACGCGCTGGAACTGGGCTCGCGCCCGGTGACGGACGTCCTCCTCGGCCGGGAGTCCTGGGTCACGGTCAGCCCCTCGGTCACCCCGGGTGAGATCGTGGCGCTGACGGCGCGCACCGGTTACTCGCGTTTCCCGGTCGCCGCCGACAACGGGCCCTTCATGGGCTATCTGCACGTGAAGGACGTCCTGGACCTGGAGGACTCCGACCGGGCGGTGCCGCAGCAGGTGTGGCGGCCCATGACGACGCTCCGGCCCGAGCTGCCGCTCGACGACGCGCTCACCGTGATGCGGCGGGCCGCCACCCACCTCGCCCAGGTCGCCGACGCGGGCGGCAGGGTGCTCGGGCTGGTCGCGCTGGAGGACG
This sequence comes from Streptomyces ziwulingensis, assembly GCF_039542605.1. Classification (NCBI taxonomy): domain Bacteria; kingdom Bacillati; phylum Actinomycetota; class Actinomycetes; order Kitasatosporales; family Streptomycetaceae; genus Streptomyces; species Streptomyces ziwulingensis. The sequence continues at coordinate 53,453 of NZ_BAABIG010000019.1, read as the reverse complement.
TCCTGGAACTGCTCGTCGGCGAGGTCCGGGACCCGGCCCACCGCGAGGCGCCGCGGCCGGCCGGGGCCACGGCGGCGGAGCCGAGGGTGAGCGGGTCACCCGAGGGAGTCCTCGCCTGACTCTCTCCGGGCGGCGGGGCGGGGTGCCTACAGGGCCGACGGGTCCTGCGGTCCCCGCCCGGAGAGCACCTCGCCGTACGCCTGCATCAGGTCCGGCAGTCGCAGGGTCGCCAGGTCGTCGCGGGAGAGCGTGCCGGGGTAGCCGGAGAGCCGCAGATCCCGGTACGCGCAGCTCTTCTCGTACAGCGTCCGCAGGAACCGTCCGTTGCCCAGCTCGTCGATCCACCCCTGGTCGACCACGTGCCCGGCGATCGAGCCCAGCTCGTCCAGGGACTCCTCGTCCCACCGGTCGCCGTTCTCGGCGGCCAGCACGCGCCCGATCGCGGTCAGCTCCGAGGGCCGGTACGACGGGAAGTCGACGCGGGAGGTGAACCGGGAGGAGAGCCCGGGGTTGGCGGCGAGCAGGCGGTCCATGCCCTCCGGATAGCCGGCCAGGATCACCACGAGGTGGTCGCGGTTGTCCTCCGCCCGCTTCAGCAGCACCTGGAGGGCCTCGTCGCCGTAGGCGTCGCCCTTGCCGTAGCCCGCGTTGGAGAGCGCGTACGCCTCGTCGACGAAGAGCACGCCGCCGAGCGCGGAGTCGATCAGCTCGTTGGCCTTCACGGCGGTCTGCCCGAGGTACTCGCCGACCAGGTCGGCCCGTTGCGCCTCCACCAGATGGTCGCCGCCGAGCAGGCCCAGGGCGTAGAAGACGCGGCCCAGGATGCGGGCCACGGTGGTCTTGCCGGTGCCGGACGGCCCCGAGAAGACGAAGTGCCGTTTGGGCGGCTGGACCGGCAGCCCCTGCCCGGCCCGCAGCCGGGCCATGTTCAACTGCGCCGACAACGCCTTGACCTGCCGTTTCACCGGTTCCAGCCCGACCATGCGCTCCAGTTCGGCGAGCGCCTCCGCCAGCAGGGCCGGGTCGGTCGGGCCGGTGAGGCCCGCGGGGAGGGCCGGGTCGGCGGGGCCCGGCGCGGCGGTCTTCTCGCGCACCGACCGGTCGCCGGCCGTCGGCAGGGGAGGGGAGGCGGGCTCGGGGTCGGACAGTTTCAGGTCCCGCTCCTCGGTGCCGAAGAGCGGGTCGAGGCCGTCCGGGCCGTCCATGGCGTCCGGTCCGGCGCCGGTCAGGGTCAGCGCGGCGAGGTCGGCGGCGTCCTCGTAGCCGTCCCCCTGGGCGATGGCGGTCAGCCGGGCCGCGGTGTCCATGAACGCCGGGTCGACCCGGTGCACGGCCCGGTACAGCGGCAGGGCGGCGGCGCTGCGTCCGGTGCCCTCGTGCGCCCGCGCCAGCCAGTACCGCAGCTCCTTGCGCTGCGGCTGTTCGCTGCGGCACCGCATCAGCGCCGCCGACAGCAGCGGCTCCGCCTGCCCGTACATCTCCAGCCGGACCCGGGCCATACCGCCGAACAGACCGGCCTCGACGCCCAGCAGCGGATCGCCGAGCAGGGAGTCGGTGTAGCGGACGAGCTGCTCCCAGTCCTTGACGAGATAGGCCCGGCAGGCGTGCAGGAACCGGACCTGCGGGTCGGTGTCGACCGGCGGCAGCCCGGCCAGCGCCCGGTCCAGCTCCGGCACATGGCGTCCGTCCAGCCAGTGCGAGGCGTGCGCGAGCAGCAGGTCGCGGGAGCTCTCCAGCACGGGCTGCACCCACCAGCCCAGCCAGTACCAGGAGTTGAGGGTACGGCGGTGGCGGGAGCGCTGTTCCCCGAAGCGGTCGCGGTGGCGGAACATCCGCAGCAGCGCGGCCGTGGTGTCGATGCGCAGCGCGTGCAGTCCGAGCCAGCCGTCGGCCATCCCGGGATCGATGCGCACCGCGGTGCGGAACTCCTCCTCCGCCTGCGGGTAGGCACCCATCGTGTAGGCGTCCACGCCTCTGAGCCAGGCGAGGTCGGCCGGGGCCGGCGGGCCCTGCGTGCCGAAGTCCATCACGTCCCCCACAAACCGTGCCCCCGTCGGTATGCCGCCGGGCGTCGCCCGCCGGCCGCCTTGGTCGACCGCCGAACCGCCGTGCGGCGGCCCGGAGTTGCCAGGTGCGCGAAGCAGTCGTGAGCAGGCCGCACCGAAGGCATCGTACCCGCGCCCGACTTCCCGCCGAAGGGTGCCGTGACAGGCGGTTTTCGGGGCGTGGAAGCAGACGGGGCGCACGCGGGGCGGTGACCGTAAGTGAGTGTTCCACGGCGGAAAGCGCCCGAAAAAGGGGGCGTGGACAGAACGAAGCCCCCGATCACGGGGGAACAACCGGGGGCTTCGCGTCTGCCGGCGGCGCTCGAAAGGCCGCACCTTGAGAACGTAAGACCTGTACGGCCTTTGGGTCAAGCCGAGTTGGGACGCCCTCGAACGTGCGTGGCAGTGATCTTCACTAGTTCAGCACAACGCGGACAGTTGCTCACTGAGCGTGAGCATCAGGCCCGGTCCTTCCCTCCCCGGCGGGCCCGTCGACCACCTCGTAACCCTCCTGTCGCCTGTGCACCAGGAGGTCTGCATGGGGGCGCGAGGGATCGCGTCCGAAGTGCTCGCGCTCGGCCGGGACCCACCCGTCCCAGAACTCCCGTTGCTCCGCGCCGTCCCGGGCCCGGCCCTGCGCCCACGCCGCCTCGGGAGGTGACTCCATCCACAGCAGCGCCGCCAGCCACGGGCGCACCGCCCGGCGGCCCGCGCCGACCCCCTCCACCAGGATCACCGGAGCGGGCGGCAGGGCGCGCGGCGGTCCGAAGGCGCGGGTCCGCCAGTCGTAAGGGGTGTAGTGGGCCGTCTCGCCCCGGCCGAGCGGCTCGATCACCTGTTCCCGCAGCCGGCCGGTCCAGTCGAACAGTTCGTCGTGGCTGGCGATGTCGTCCAGATGCAGCACCTCCGCCTCCCCGAGCGCCGCGGCCAGCCGGCCGGCGAAGGTGGACTTCCCGGAGCCCGCGTGCCCGTCGACGCCGATCAGCCGGACGGGCCCGCAGGAAGGGGGCAGCCGGCGGAGCCGGGAGGCGAGCGCGCGCATAGGGGTCCTGGGTGTGGTGGTCCGGGAAGGTGAGGGTCGTGCGGGGTCGTGTGAGGGCGTGTGAGGGTGTGTGAGGTGGTGACAGGTAGCGAGAGGTGGTGCGGGGCGTGAGAGGTGGTGCGGAGGGTGAGGGGTGTCGAGGGTTCGCCCAGCACTGTAACCGCGTAACCGTCCCGACCTGCGGCTCCGGGCGGCGCACGCGGGTGCCGCCGGTGGCCGGGACCCATATTGGTCGCCGCGGCGCGGGCCGAATTGCTGGCAGGAGTGCGCGGCTGCGGCCATAGTTGGCGGACAGCCGTGCAACGGACCTGCCCCGAACCCGGACCACCTGGGGGTCTCCCGCCCATGAGCAGAGCCGAACAGCCGTCCCGTAGAACCGTCCTGGCCGCCGCCGTCGCGGTGGCCGTCGCCGGCGGCGCGGCCCCGGCCGCGGCCGACGCCGCGACCGGCGCCGACCCCGAGGACACCGACCCCGTGCCCGCCCGCCAGGTCGACCACCGGTCCTGGACCACCCACCGCGACTGGAGCGGCGGCACCGCGCGCGGTACCCGCGCCGTCGCCGGGGAGCGGCCCGGCGTGGTGATCGGCACACCGCTCGGCACCACCGAGTACACCGACCCGCACACCGGCACCAAGGCCGCCTGGGCCTACGCGACCTGGACCTCGCCCGTGCACCGCCTGGCCGTCCCCGCGACCGAGGTGATCGCCTCTTGGAACGCCGACACCCCGCAGGGCACCTGGATCCAGATCGAGCTGAAGGGCACCTACTCCGACGGCACGGACACGCCCTGGTACGTCATGGGCCGCTGGGCCGCCGGCGACCAGGACATCAAGCGCACCTCCGTCGACGACCAGGGCGACGGCAGGAGCAGCGTCTGGACGGACACCTTCGCCATCGACGACGCCACCACGGGCCTGCGCCTGGCCTCCTGCCGGCTCCGGCTCACCCTCTACCGCCGCCCCGGCGCCCGCACCACCCCGACCGTGCGGCGGCTCGACGTGATGGGCTCCGACGTCCCCGACCGCTTCACCGTCCCCGCCTCGACCCCCGGCCTCGCCCGGGAACTCGCCGTCCCGCGCTACTCGCAGGAGATCCACAAGGGCCAGTACCCGGAGTACGACAACGGCGGTGAGGCGTGGTGCAGCCCCACCTCCTCGCAGATGGTCATCGAGTACCTGGGCGGCCGGCTCACCGAGGAGCAACTCGCCTGGGTCGACCCGTCCTACGCCGACCCGCAGGTGTGCCACGCGGCCCGGTACACGTACGACCACCAGTACTCCGGCTGCGGCAACTGGCCCTTCAACGCCGCCTACGCGGCCACCTTCGAGGGGATCCGGAGTGTGGTGACGCGGCTCGGCTCGCTCACCGACCTGGAGCGGCTCGTCGCGGTCGGTATCCCGGCCATCACGTCGCAGTCGTTCCTGGCGGAGGAGCTGACCGGCGCGGGATACGGCACCGCGGGCCACCTGATGGCCGTGATCGGCTTCACCGCCGACGGCGACGTCATCGCCAACGACCCGGCCTCGGACAGCGACGAGGAGGTGCGGCGCGTCTACAAGCGGCGCGAATGGGAGAACATCTGGCTGCGTACGAAGCGCTACAACGCCGCGGGCAAGGTCGCCTCCGGCACCGGCGGCGTCTGCTACCTGTACTTCCCGGCCGGCCCGGCACCGGGTCAGCGACGGGTTCTGACGTCGCTCGGCCTGCTCTGAGCAGGGGCGGCGTCTCGACCGCCCTCCTCGGGGACCTGTGACCGACCTCTCTGCCGCGACGGCCGCAATCAGTGGCAAAGTGGACGGATCGACGGGGGCCGGGGATCGGGAGATCCGGGGATCGGCGGGGGAGACCAGCCATGACGTCCGAGACCGATGGGTGAGAAACCATGACCGCGCAGAGCGCCGCCACCGCCACCGCCGCCGCCCGGGCCCGCACCGGTGGCCCCCGGGAGGACGGGCCGAAGATCCTGGAACACGTCGTGGGCTGGGCGCTGGTCGTGGTGCTCGCCATGTTCGTGGTCCAGCTCGGCCTGCTGTGACCTGAAACCCCTGTGACCCGGCCCGCCCCGGGCGGGCTGACGGCGGGACGCGGACGGGGCGCGGGCCCTGATCGCCCCCGCCCCGCCCGCCCTGTAAGCCGCGGGTGACTCCGGCCGTCCCGTCGGTCAGTTGATCGCCCGGATCAGCTCACCGCCCGTGGTGTCCCCGCTCAGCTCCCAGAAGAACGTGCCGCCCAGCCCCTGCTGGTTCTTGTACGTCATCTTGGTCGCGATGGTCGCGGGGGTGTCGTAACTCCACCAGTCGCTGCCGCACTTGGCGTACGCGGTGCCGGCCACCGTGCCGTTCGCCGGGCACTTGGCCTTGAGCACCTTGTAGTCCTCGAAGCCGTCCTCGTACGTCCCCTTGGCCGGGCCGGTCGCGCTGCCGCCCGGTGCCGCCTGGGTGACGCCGGTCCAGCCCCGGCCGTAGAAGCCGAGGCCGAGCAGCAGTTTCGCGGACGGGACGCCGAGGCCCTTGAGCTTCGCGATCGTCGCCGAGGTGTGGTTGTCCGCCTTCGGGATGCCGGAGTAGGACGTCAGCGGCGAGTGCGGCGCCGTCGGACCCGTCGCGTCCCAGGCCCCGAAGAAGTCGTACGTCATCGGGTTGTACCAGTCGACGTACTGGGCGGCGCCCGCGTAGTCGGCCGCGTCGATCCTGCCGCCGGCCGAGGCGTCGGCGGTGATCGCCGCCGTGACCAGGCTGCCGGTGCCGAACTTGGCGCGCAGCGCCGACATCAGCTTCTTGAAGGAGTCCCGGCCGCTGGTGTCGCAGGTGAGCCCGCAGGCGTTCGGGTACTCCCAGTCGATGTCGATGCCGTCGAAGACGGCCGCCCACTTGGAGTTCTCGACCAGGTCGTAGCAGGACTGGGCGAACGCGGCCGGGTTCTTCGCGGCCTCGGCGAACCCGCCGGACCAGGTCCAGCCGCCGAAGGACCACAGGATCTTCAGGTTCGGGTGCTTCTTCTTCAGCTTGAGCAACTGGTTGAAGTTGCCCCGCAGCGGCTGGTCCCAGGTGTCGGCGACGCCGTCGACGGACTCGGCCGCCGTGTACGCCCGGTCGGTGGCCGCGTAGGCGTCGCCCATCGCGCACTTGCCGCCGGTGACGTTGCCGAAGGCGTAGTTGATGTGGGTGAGCTTCGCACCGGAGCCGGAGGTCTCGATGTTCTTGACGTAGTACTTCCGGTCGTAGGTGCCCCACTCGGTGAAGTAACCGACGACCTTGGAGCCGGCGGCGGCCTGTTCGGCCGCGGGGGCGGACCGGGGAGCGGTTCCGGCGCTCGCGGTGCCCGCGCCGGCGAGCACTCCGGCGCCGAGGGCGGCGGCACAGAGCGCGGACAGGACGCCCCGCAGACGGGGACGGAGGGGAAGGTGCATCGGAGTGGCTCCTCGTGGGGGGAGAGAGAACGCGCCGATTGGCATGAACGCGGTAATCCGCTGGGCGCTCACCGTAGGAGGACTAGACCAGTCGGGTCAATGGTTCGGACCAATTTTCCGTAGCCGTCACCTCCGGTTGCGCCCCTCGGTGGGGGCCTTCGGCATTTCTTGAAGTAAGCGGTCGTTAACTGGTGACTGGCTGTCTCCGATCGGGCATACTCACTGCGCACAGCCGCTGGTCAGCAGCTTCCGGGACCCGGGAGACCGCTCGGCCCGGGGCTGGAACGACTCGGTGGGGCCGCTCACCCAAGGCGGCGCCCGCCGGTGTGCCCGACAGGGAGGAGAGCGTCGCCATGCCCGACCGCGCCCCGCAGCCGGTGGACCGACAACTGCCCACGGAAGAGGCCCGGGACCTCGTCTCCCTCGTCCGCGACATCGCACAGCGCGAGATCGCCCCGCACGCGGCGGCGGAGGAGGAGGCCGGACGCTTCCCGCGCGAGGTCTTCGCCCTGCTGTCGCGGGCCGGCCTGCTCGGCCTGCCGTACGCCGCGGAGCACGGTGGCGGCGACCAGCCCTACGAGGTCTACCTCCAGGTCCTGGAGGAACTGGCCGCGGTGCGGCTCACCGTCGGCCTCGGTGTCAGCGTCCACACCCTCGCCTGCTACGCGCTCGCCGCCCATGGCACCAAGGAGCAGCGGGTCGAGCACCTGCCCGCGATGCTCGGCGGCGGCCTGCTGGGCGCCTACTGCCTCTCCGAACCCTCCTCCGGGTCGGACGCCGCCTCACTGCGCACGAGGGCGGTGCGCGACGGCGACGACTGGGTGATCAACGGGACCAAGGCGTGGATCACGCACGGCGGCGTCGCCGACTTCCTCACGGTCATGGCGCGCACCGGAGAGGAGGGCCCGCGCGGCATCACCGCCTTCCTGGTCCCCGGCGACGCCGGGGGGCTGAGCGCGGCGGTGCCCGAGCGGAAGATGGGGCTGAAGGGCTCACCCACCGCCCAGCTCCACTTCGACGGCGTGCGGGTCCCCGACAGCCGGCGGCTCGGCGAGCCGGGTCAGGGCTTCGCGATCGCACTGTCCTCGCTCGACTCCGGGCGGCTCGGCATAGCCGCGTGCGCGGTCGGCGTGGCCCAGGCCGCGCTCGACGAGGCGGTCGCCTACGCGCGCGAGCGGCGGCAGTTCGGCCGGGCGATCGCCGACTTCCAGGGGCTGCGCTTCATGCTCGCCGACATGGCCACCCAGATCGAGGCCGGCCGCGCGCTCTACCTGTCGGCGGCGAAGCTGCGGGACGCGGGCCGGCCGTTCGCGCGGCAGGCCGCGATGGCCAAGCTGCACTGCACCGACACGGCGATGCGGGTGACCACCGACGCCGTGCAGATCCTCGGCGGCTACGGCTACACCGCGGACTTCCCGGCCGAGCGGTACATGCGCGAGGCCAAGGTGCTCCAGATCGTGGAGGGCACCAATCAGATCCAGCGGATGGTCATCGCCCGTCACCTCGCGGGACCGGAGGCACGCTGAAGTCGTTCAGCGACCGCGGCGGCGTGGCGAGCCTGATCCACTCGGGGTCGTGGCGCCCCGGCAGGGCGCGGCCGCGGTCGGCCCAGGTCCGCATCAGCTCGCGGTAGATCGGCGGATCCGGCGGCGGCACCGGCGGCAGCGGTCCGTACGGCGCCGGGACGAACACGCGCCGCCGACGCCCGGCCGCCGGGTACGTAGGGGTCATGGCCGGGCAACGCGGAGGAGTGCGGACAGGACACCGGCGTACGCAATCGCGCGTCAGTTCAGCGGGTGCCGTGCGCGCGGGGCGGACGACGTGCGGTGCGGTCCCACACGGCTGTGGAACAACCCTGTTCGGCGTGGCGGGGACCGCGCGCCGGACCGCCTCGCGGGCGGACATGCCGGACCGCACCGCGGCCCGGTACCGAAGGCCGCGGTGCGGTGCGGTTCACGAACGGGACGGCCGGGGCGCGCTCAGGCGGCGTGCCGGCGCATCGTCGGCACCCGCATCGGGCGCGAGCCCGGACCGCCGACGTGGGAGAACGGCTGCGTCCGCCAGTCCAGGCCCTGGGGGAGCGTCAGCAGCAGGGCCGTCTGCTGCTCCTGCGGCTCGAACGACTCGTCGGCGGGGCGGGCCTCGGTGGCCCGGCGACCGGTGCCGGCGCAGACCGTGAGGCCGAACGGGTTCCACGGGGAGGCGCACAGCGCGTGCTCCGGAAGGACCTCCTCGTCGGCCAGCAGCGCGATGGGCTGCGCGCAGTCCGGGCAGATCACCCGGTACATCTCGAAGGTGTCGTAGGCGTCGAGTTCCTCGTCGTCGAAGGCGTCGGGTTCGACGCCCTCCGGCATGAGATCGACCACCAACTGCGGGCGCTTGGCAGCGGTGCGACCGGCGCGCTTAAGACTCTGCATGGGATTCTCCCCCTCGGGCTGGGCCGTGAAGGCACTGCGGCCTCGACCACAGCAAGCACTTCCCTCCGCCCCCGGGCGGTAATCACGAGAACATCACGGAGAGCGTTCGAGTGATGTGGTCTTCGTCACACACCCCTCACGGGTGCCCGCGGCGGCCGGTCCGCGCCCGCCGGGGCCGGCCGCCATCGCGGCACGTCACGAACGGGTCATGACCCACCGCACAGGTGTCCCAGGAGGTCAGACGCACTGTAGGTTCTTGCGCCATGGAGGAGCTGGACAGACAGATCGTGCGGCTGCTCGTCGGGGACGGGCGGATGAGCTACACAGACCTGGGCAGGGCCACGGGGCTGTCCACCTCGGCCGTGCACCAGCGGGTGCGGCGGCTGGAGCAGCGTGGCGTCATCCGCGGGTACGCCGCCGTCGTCGACCCGGAGGCCGTCGGGCTGCCGATGACCGCCTTCATCTCGGTCAAACCCTTCGACCCGAGCGCCCCGGACGACATCGCGGACCGGCTGGCCGACGTCCCCGAGATCGAGGCGTGCCACAGCGTCGCCGGCGACGAGAACTACATCCTCAAGGTCCGGGTCTCCACCCCGCACGAGCTGGAGGAACTGCTCGCCCGGCTGCGGTCCCTGGCCGGCGTGTCGACCCGCACGACCGTCGTCCTCTCCACGCCGTACGAGGCGCGTCCGCCGCGCATCTGAGCGGCCCGGCCGGGCGGCCCGTCAGGTGACGGCAAGCCCCGGTGCGAAACGCCCCGGCCCAGGGGTGAGACTGGTGCCCATGAGTGAGTCCAGCGTGCCGTCCGAGACCGTCCTGCTGCGCCGCGGCGAGGTCCACAGTCCCGCCGACCCCTTCGCCACGGCCATGGTGGTCGAACGCGGCCAGGTCGCCTGGGTCGGCTCCGAGGGCGCCGCGGACGCCTTCGCGGACGGCGTGGACCGAGTGGTCGACCTGGACGGCGCGCTGGTCACCCCGGCGTTCACGGACGCACATGTGCACACCACGGCCACCGGCCTCGCCCTGACCGGCCTCGACCTGTCCGACGCCCCCACACTCCCGGCCGCCCTCGCCCGGGTCCGCGACTTCGCCGCCGCCCGCCCCGCCGACCGGGTCCTGCTGGGCCACGGCTGGGACGCCTCGGCGTGGCCCGAGGGCCGCCCGCCCACCCGGGCCGAACTCGACCGGGCCACCGGCGGCCGCCCCCTCTACCTCAGCCGGATCGACGTCCACTCCGCCGTCGCCACGACCGCGCTGCTCGACCTGGCCCCCGGCGCCGCCGGCCGCGGCGACGGCCCGCTCGTCGACGACGCCCACCACGCGGTGCGCGCCACCGCCCTCGGAGCCCTCACCGTCGCCCAGCGCACCGAGGCCCAGCGCGCCGCCCTCGCCCGGGCCGCCTCCCTCGGTATCGGGACCGTTCACGAATGCGCAGGACCGGAGATCTCCTCCGAGGACGACCTGACCGGCCTGCTGCGACTGGCGGCCGGTCAGGACGGACCGCGCGTCCTCGGCTACTGGGCCGAACAGGATGTCGACAAGGCGACAGAACTGGGCGCGATCGGCGCGGCCGGGGACCTCTTCGTGGACGGCGCCCTCGGCTCGCACACCGCCTGCCTGCACCACCCGTACGCCGACGCGGGCCACACCGGCACCGCCCACCTGGACGCCGGCGCGGTCGCCACCCACGTCGTCGCCTGCACCGAGGCCGGACTCCAGGCGGGCTTCCACGCCATCGGTGACGCCGCGGTGACCACGGTCGTCGCCGGGGTGCGCGCCGCCGCCGAGAAGCTCGGCCTGGCCCGGATCCGCGCCGCCCGGCACCGCGTCGAACACGCCGAGATGCTCACCGCCGAGACGATCGGCGCCTTCGCGGAACTCGGCCTGACCGCCTCCGTGCAGCCCGCCTTCGACGCGGTGTGGGGCGGGGCGGACGGCATGTACGCCCACCGCCTGGGCGCCGAGCGGGCCCGCGCCCTGAACCCCTTCGCCGCCCTGCTGCGAGCCGGTGTGCCGCTCGCCTTCGGCTCGGACAGCCCGGTCACCCCGCTCGACCCGTGGGGCACCGTGCGCGCCGCCGCCTTCCACCGCACACCGGAGCACCGCGTCTCCGTGCGCGCCGCCTTCACCGCGCACACGCGTGGCGGCTGGCGCGCGGTGGGCCGCGACGACGCCGGCGTCCTGGTGCCGGGCGCCCCCGCGGACTACGCGGTGTGGCACACCGGGGAGCTGGTGGTCCAGGCCCCCGACGACCGGGTCGCGCGCTGGTCCACCGATCCCCGCTCCGGCACCCCCGGACTGCCCGACCTCGCCCCGGGCCGTGACCTGCCCGTCTGCCTGCGCACCGTCGTCGGCGGACGGACGATCTTCGTACGGCCGGGCGAGTGATCTCGGCGGCCGACGGGGCGACGATCTTCGCTTGTCCCTGTGTCGCACCACCTGCGTCTCCTCGCCGCTGACCAGCACGTTGATCACAAAACCGCAGGTCGAACGAGTGTTGACAGGCGACGGCGGGGGGCCGGTAGGTTCGGCGGAGTCCACCACCGGACGCCCGACCGGGGAACTCCACGACCCGGCGCGGCGCTGCTGGGTCAGGGACGGTGCGCCGCGATCGGGCACCGCCACTGGGAGCCAGGCTCAGCGCTCGCGTCGAGGCGCGGGATCGTTCCGGCCGGTCGGGAGGTGTGACCCGGATGGGGCCCGAGCGCTCAGTAGACAACGGCTCTCGGTCGACCCGCAGCCAGCGGGCCCCAGGTCGGCCCGAAGGGCGCCGGGCCCCCATCCGTAGTCGATTCCGGGCCGAAACGGTCCCGAAAGGGTAGTAAAAAAGCACTCCTGCCCAACTCTTGTTCAAACGACGCCATCAGACGAACGGCCTGTCACGTCATCGCAGGCCGTGGCCACTATGGTGGTGCCCTGCGTACGGACACGAAGGGGCAGCAGTGAACGACGGCGACGGGACGCGTGCGGCTTCGGACCGGGAGAGACGGTTCGGCCCTCTCGGCACGGCCCTGGTGATCATCCCGACCTATGACGAGGCGGAGAACATCAAGGCGATCGTCGGCCGCGTGCGGGAGGCGGTCCCCGATGCCCACGTGCTCGTGGCCGACGACAACAGCCCCGACGGCACCGGGAAGCTCGCCGACGAACTCGCCGCCGAGGACGACCGGGTCCACGTCCTGCACCGCAAGGGCAAGGAGGGGCTGGGCGCCGCCTACCTCGCGGGCTTCCGCTGGGGGATGGAGCACGACTTCGGCGTGCTGGTCGAGATGGACGCCGACGGCTCCCATCAGCCGGAGGAACTGCCGCGCCTGCTGACCGCCCTGAAGGGCGCCGACCTGGTCCTCGGCTCGCGCTGGGTGCCGGGCGGCCGGGTGGTGAACTGGCCCAAGTCCCGGGAGGTCATCTCCCGCGGCGGCAGCCTCTACTCGCGGCTGGCGCTGGACCTGCCGCTGCGCGACATCACCGGCGGCTACCGCGCCTTCCGGCGGGAGACCCTGGAGGGCCTGGGCCTGGCCGAGGTGGCCTCCCAGGGGTACTGCTTCCAGGTCGACCTGGCCCGCCGGGCGGTCAAGGCCGGCTACCACGTCGTGGAGGTGCCCATCACCTTCGTCGAACGCGAGCTGGGTGACTCCAAGATGAGCCGCGACATCCTGGTGGAGGCCCTGTGGCGGGTCACGTCCTGGGGGGTGGGGGAGCGGGTCGGCAAGATCATGGACCGCGGCAGGCCGGCCAAGCCGCCCGGGCGGACCTCCGGGACTTCCTGAGCCCCTTATCCCGCGCTGAGCCGGGTCCAGGCACACTGGGAGTATGACGACTGGCGCTCATACCTCCGCCTCCCCCGCCCGGCCCCGGCGTTCCCGGCTGCGTACGTTCCTGCCGTTGGGCGTCGCCGTGTGGTTCGTGCTGGAGATCTGGCTGCTGACCCTGGTGGCGGGGGCGTCGGGTGGCCTCGTGGTCCTCCTGGTCCTGCTGGCGGGCCTCGTCCTCGGCTCCGTGGTCATCAAGCGCGCGGGCCGCCGCGCCTTCCGGAACCTGACGCGCACGCTGCAACAGCGGCAGGCCGGCGAGACACCCCCGGACCGGCCGAACAGCGAGGGTAACGGCCTGATGATGCTGGGCGGCCTGCTCCTGATCATCCCCGGTGTGCTGTCGGACGCGCTGGGCCTGCTCCTGCTGCTGCCCCCGGTCCAGAAGGCCGTCAGCCGCTCCGCCGAGCGCACCGTCGAGCGCAGGCTGCGCGAGGCCGGCCCCGGCACTCTGGGTGACGCCTTCCGGCAGGCCCGCATGCGCCGTCCCGACGGCAGGGTGGTCCAGGGCGAGGTCATCAGGGAGGACGGCCACGCCGCCGACGCTCCCCGGGACCCGCGCCCGCCCCTGACGCGCTGAGCCGCACCGGGCCACCGGGGCCCATCGGGTCCACCGGAACGGAGAAAACCGCGGGCGCCGTACTCACGTACGGCGCCCGCGGTTACTCTCGCTGTTCGCTACTTGTCGCTCTCGTGCGCTGAATGCTCGCTCAAGACCCCGCAGGGACTACGCACTCTTACGGCTGTCCCGCGGGTGTACCGCGATGTTCATCGCGCCGGAGCGCAGAACGGCCAGCCGCTCCGCCAGGACCTCTTCGAGTTCCTCGCGGGTGCGTCGCTCCATCAGCATGTCCCAGTGCGTACGCGCGGGCTTGGCCTTCTTTTCCTCAGGGCCGTCGCCGTCCACCAGGAGTGCCTGCGCCCCGCAGACCTTGCACTCCCACTCCGGCGGGATCTCCGCCTCGACCGAGAAGGGCATCTCGAACCGATGCCCCTTCTCGCATGCGTACTCCACGGCCTGGCGCGGGGCCAGGTCGATGCCGCGGTCCGTCTCGTAGCTGGTCACCACGAGGCGCGTGCCGCGAAGAGCTCGCTCACTCATGAATCGTGCCTCCCGGGCTTGTAGCCCACAGGACATGTGTCGCTGTCGTCGTCATCCGGTCAACGTCCGGTCGGCGGTAAAGATTCCCGTACCGGATGTCGTTACGGGGTCGTGCGTCGCCGTCGTATCCGCAGCCTTGTCAAGCAGTGCAGTACCCACCGGCGCCCGGTTTGTCACACCTGGTTCGCAGATGTGACACTGCGTTCCGGCACCTTTGACGCGCAGTAACGGTACGCCTGGCAGGCCAAAGGCGTACACTACCGCCCTTTCGCTCCGAGCGCTAAATCCTTTCGGGTACCGGGTTACCCGCGTCGCGGATCGCACGCCTCACCGGTACCCGCGCCAGGAGCAGGAAGCCCAGGACGAAGAAGACCACCAGCGAGACGATCGCGTCCCGGTAGCTCCCGGTGAGCTGGTAGGTGAGGCCGAAAAGCAGCGGCCCCAGCCAGCTCATGCCGCGGTCGCTGATCTCGTACGCCGAGAAGTACTCGGCTTCCTTGCCCGGCGGGACGAGGTGGGAGAAGAGGGAGCGGGAGAGGGCCTGGCTGCCGCCGAGGACCAGCCCGATCCCGGCGGCCAGGACGAAGAACCACCCGGGCGCGCCGGCCGGCAGGAAGTACCCCGCCGCCAGTGTGACCGTCCACGCGGCCAGCGAGCCGAGGATCGTGCGCTTGGCGCCGTACGCCCGGGCCAGCCGGCCCAGCAGCAGTGCGCCCGCCACCGCCAGCACCTGCACCAGCAGGACGGCGACGATGAGCGTGGACTGTCCGAGGCCCAGTTCCTCGGAGCCGTAGACGGACGCCTGGGAGATCACGGTCTGGATGCCGTCGTTGTAGACGAGGTAGGCCAGCAGGAAGGCCAGGGTCAGCGGGTGGCGCCGCATGTCGCGCAGCGTCGCCGCCACCTGGCGCGGACCGGGGGCGGCCGCCGCCCGCGCGGCGGTGCGGCGGTCGCGCAGCCGCCGCAGGGGGATGAGCGCGAAGGCGCCCCACCACAGGCCGGCCGAGGCCAGGCAGACCCGGACCGCCGCGCTCTCGGTGAGGCCGAAGGAGCCGTGCGCGGTGTACAGCACCAGGTCGGCCACGAGGACCAGCGCGCCCGCCGCGTAGCCGAAGGCCCAGCCCCGGGAGGAGGCCGCGTCGCGCTCCTCGGGCGGGGCGATCTGCGGCAGATAGGAGTTGTAGAGCATCATCGCCACGGACTGCGCCGCGTTGGCGATCACCAGGAGCAGGCCGCCCAGGAGGTACCGGTCGCCGTCCAGGAAGAACATGGCGGCCGTCGCCGCGGCCCCGGTGTAGGCCGCGGCGGCCAGCAAGGGCTTCTTGCGCCCCGTACGGTCGGCCGCGGCGCCCACCAGGGGCATCACCAGCACCGCCACGATCACCGACAGGGAGACCGAGTACGCGAAGAACGACCCGGCGCGCACGGGTAGGCCCAGCGGGTGGACGTACCCGTCCGCGCCCGCGGCGGACTCGGCGACCGAGGTCAGATAGGGGCCGAGGAACACGGTGAGCACGCTCGTCGAGTAGACCGAGCACGCCCAGTCGTACATGTACCAGCCACGCTGCTCGCGCCGGCGCCCGGCGGCTCCGCCGACCGCCTCCGTCCGCACGGTGTCGATGCCCACGCGTGCCCCGCCTCCCCAGAACGCGCGCCGCCCCGGACCCGGCGCGCCGGGCTCAGACCCAGACGCCGCGCTCCTCCATGACCTTGCGCAACGTGTCGATGTGATCGGTCATGATGCCATCCACGCCGAGGTCGAGGAGCCGGTGCATGCGGTCGGGTTCGTTCACGGTCCACACGTGCACCTGGAGTCCGCGCGTGTGGGCGGCGCGCACGAAACGGCGGTCCACCACGGGGACGCCCGCGTGCGACTCGGGCACCTGGGCGGCCACCGCCCCGGCGCTCACCGAGGCCGGCAGACCCCAGGAACGCAGCCGCAGACCGAGGACGCCCCGGGTGCCGTAGGAGGTGGCCAGGCGCGGCCCGGCCAGCCGCCGCGCACGCGCGAGACGTGCCTCGGAGAACGAGCCGAGGCAGATCCGGTCCCAGGAGGCGGTGCGCTCCACGAGGTCCAGGAAAGGCAGGAGGGCCGGTTCCGCCTTGACGTCGACGTTCCAGCGGGTTTCGGGGAACGTCTCCAGCAGTTCCTCGAGGAGCGGCAGCGGCTCGGCGGCCGCCACGCGCGCGTGGCGCACCTCTTCCCACGGCAGGTCCGCGATCCGGCCGTGCCCGTCCGTGACCCGGTCCAGCGTCGCGTCGTGGAAGGCGACGAGACGGCCGTCCCGGGTGGCGTGCACATCGGTCTCCAGATACCGGTACCCCGCCCCGACCGCCCGCCGGAACTGGCGGAGCGTGTTCTCCAGGCCGTCCGCCGCGCCGCCCCGGTGGGCGAAGGCGAGCGGACCGGGGTGGTCGAGGTAGGGGTGGCGTATCGGCGTGGTCACGGGCGCAGTATCGCCGGGCCGGATCGACCGGCGGCGACCACCGTGCTTCCGGCGGATGCCGGCGGGACGGCGAACATCCGCAGGAACATCTGGGCGAGCGGGCCGATGGCCAGCGCGTAGAGCACGGTGCCGACGCCGACCGTGCCGCCGAGGACGAAGCCCGTCGCCACCACCGCGACCTCCAGCGTCGTACGCACCAGGCGCACCGACAGCCCCGTGCGCCGGTTCAGCCCCGTCATCAGTCCGTCGCGCGGACCCGGGCCGAACCGCGCCGCGAGGTACAGGCCGGTCGCCGCGCCGTTCAGGACGATCCCCGCGACCAGCAGTGTCACGCGCGGCGCCGGGCCGTGGGCGTCCGGCAGCACCGTCAGCGTCGCGTCCATCGCCGCCCCGATCACCAGGACGTTGGAGACGGTGCCCAGGCCGGGCCGCTGGCGCAGCGGGATCCAGAGCAGCAGGACGGCCGCGCCGACCAGGGTCAGCACCACACCCATCGACAGGCCGGTCAGCTCCGCCAGGCCCTGGTGCAGCACGTTCCACGGCTCCAGGCCGAGGCCGGAGCGGACCAGCAGCGCGGAGCTGAACCCGTAGAGCGCGAGACCGCCGTAGAGCTGCAGGAGGCGCCGGGTGAGGTGGTCGGTCCGTGGGGTGGGGCGGTCCGTGCGCAGGGTGGGGCCCGTGCGGTGGGTGGGGCGGTCGGGTTCCGGAAGAAGTTCCGGCGTGGACTGCTGTCGCGCGGACAAGTTGGGTCCCCTTGTGGTCATAGTGGCCTGACACATGACACCCTGTGGCGTGGCAGGAGGAGCCATCCATGGCCAATTCCGAGAAGGTGGACCGATTTCAGTGACGCAGTGGACCTCGGCCGTGGGGGCCGCGCAACTCGCCCGGCTGCTGGGCTCCCAGCAGGACCGCCCCGCCGGACCCGGCACCCGCCGTCCGCCGGCCTATCGCGCGCTCGCCGACGGCGTCCGGCTGCTCGTGCTCGAAGGGCGCGTACCGGTCGCCGCCCGGCTGCCCGCCGAACGGGAGCTGGCCCTCGCCCTGTCCGTCAGCCGCACCACGGTCGCCGCCGCCTACGAGGCACTGCGCGCCGAGGGATTCCTGGAGTCCCGGCGCGGCGCGGGAAGCTGGACCGCCGTCCCGGCCGGCAACCCGGTCCCGGCCCGCGGTCTGGAGCCGCTCCCGCCCGAGGCGCTCGGCTCGGTGATCGACCTGGGCTGTGCGGCGCTCCCGGCCCCCGAGCCGTGGCTGACCCGCGCGGTGCGAGGGGCCCTGGAGGAGCTGCCGCCGTACGCGCACACGCACGGCGACTACCCGGCCGGCCTGACCGCGCTGCGCGCGACGATCGCCGACCGCTACACCGCGCGTGGCATCCCGACCATGCCCGAGCAGATCATGGTGACCACCGGCGCGATGGGCGCGATCGACGCGATCTGTCACCTGTTCTCAGGCCGCGGCGAGCGCATCGCCGTCGAGTCGCCCTCGTACGCCAACATCCTGCAGCTCATGCGCGAGGCGGGGGCCCGGCTGGTGCCCGTGGCCATGGCCGACGGGCTGACCGGCTGGGACGTGGAGCGCTGGCGGCAGGTGCTGCGGGAGGCCGCGCCCCGCCTCGCCTACGTCGTCGCCGACTTCCACAACCCCACGGGCGCGCTCGCCGACGAGGACCAGCGGCGGCGGCTGGTCGAGGCGGCCCGGTCGGCCGGGACGGTGGTCGTGGCCGACGAGACGATGAGCGAGCTGTGGCTGGACGAGGACGTGGCGATGCCGCCCCCCGTGTGCGCGTTCGACCCGGCCGGGTCGACCGTCGTCACCGTCGGCTCGGCGAGCAAGGCGTTCTGGGCGGGGATGCGCATCGGCTGGGTCCGGGCGGCGCCCGATGTGATCCGCAGCCTGGTCGCCGCGCGTGCCTACGCCGACCTGGGCACCCCGGTGCTGGAGCAACTGGCGGTGAACTGGCTGTTCGGCACCGGCGGCTGGGAACACGCCGTCGAGCTGCGGCGCGGGCAGGCGCGGGAGAACCGGGACGCGCTGGTGGCCGCGGTGCGGCGGGAGCTGCCCGACTGGGAGTTCGAGGTGCCGCGGGGCGGGCTCACCCTCTGGGTGCGCACCGGTGGCCTGTCGGGGTCCCGGCTCGCCGAGGCGGGGGAGCGCGTGGGGGTGCGGGTGCCGTCCGGTCCCCGGTTCGGGGTGGACGGGGCCTTCGAGGGCTATGTGCGGCTGCCGTTCACGGTCGGCGGCGCGGTGGCCCAGGAGGCCGCGGTGCGGCTGGCCGCGGCGGCGCGGCTGGTCGAGAGCGGACGCGTAGGCTCCGGTCCGGCCGAGGGGCTGCGGACGTTCGTGGCGTGAGACGCCCGTCCCGGGGCGAGGGGTGTGATGGACGGCGCCCCGCTCCGGTGCAGGGAGCGCCGTCGACCGGGGCTGCTGGTCGGTGGTCGGCCGAGGCTACGGTTTGATCAGCGTGGGGACCGATTTCTTGTGCTTCGGCTGCGGTCCGTCCAGCGTCGGGACCGGCTCCCGGGGCGTGGGCCGCGGCCCGTCGAGGGTGGGGACGGGCGCGGAGACCGCGGCCGTCGGCGCGGCCGGAACCGCCTCGGGCACCGTCGCCGCCAAAACGGTCTCCTCCCCCGCGGGGGAGGGCTCGTCCAGGTCCAGGTCCCGGTCCGAGGGGCCCGCCGGGGCGTCCCCACCGCCCGGTTCGCTCGGATCGCCAGGATCACCCGGGACGTGTTCCCCGTCCGCCGGGGTGGTGCGGGGCGGCAGCAGCTCCAGGACCTTCTGCCGCAGCGCGTCGGTCGTGGCGTCGTCGTAGGGGTCCGGGGTGGCCGGCACCTGGAGGCGGAGCACCGGGCCCGTGCCCAGCCGGGCATGACCGCGGCCGGGCGGGAGCTGGTCGCCGGGCGTGGTGGACGGGGGAGCGCCGAGCACGCCGGCCAGTTCGTCCGCACCGGCCGGTCCGAGCACCACACGCGCGCGCGTGTGCTGCCGTACGGCCTCGCTGAGGGCGTCGACGGCGTCGAGCTGTTCGGCGACGACCACCGTGACGAGCGCCGCGCGTCCGTGCCGCAGCGGAATCTGCAGCAGGGCCTGCGGGTCCTTGCGGCCGTCCGCGTCCGCCAGGTGGGTGAAGGCGGTCGGCCGGTCCAGGAGGACCCACAGGGGACGCCGGGTGTCGTCCGGCGGCGGCCGGCCCTCCTGCCGGGCGTGGTTCACGGCGATCAGCCGCCGTTCCGTCTCCTGGGCGGCCCACTCCAGGCCGGCCACCGCCCCGGAGAGCCCGCACTCGACCGCCAGGACGCCGTCGCGTCCGGTCAGACAGGCGTACTCGCCGGTGCCGCCGCCGTCGACGACCACCAGGTCGCCGCCGTGGTGCAGGGCCTGGAGGGCGATCGAGCGCAGCAGCGTCGAGGTGCCGGTGCCCGGCCGGCCGAGGACCAGCAGGTGCGGCTCGGTGGAGCGGACGCCGGTGCGCCAGACGACCGGCGGCACGTCCCGCCGCTCCTCGCCGTGGGTCAGCGGAAGAGTGCGCTGCACCTGCGTGGGGTCGGTCAGGCCGAGGACCGTCTCACCGGGCGCCGTGACGAACCGCTGGGCGGCGACGTCCGTGGGCAGCGGCGCGAGGACGGTCAGGGTGAGGTGGTTGGCCTCCCCGTCCCACCCGAAGTGGTACTCGCGGCCCCGGCCCGCCTTGGCCGTGAGCAGGTGCTCGATCCGGGCGCGCGAGGCGGCCTCGCCGTCCTTGAAGTAGGCCGGGTAATGGATCACCAGACGGGAGAAGCGGCCGGTGTCGTCGAACTCATAGGCCGGGAACGCCTTCTCCCAGGAGCCGCCGTGGGTGTACAGCGGGTCGGGGTCCTCGGCGAGGAAGAAGTACGGGACCAGGGCCTCGTAGAGCGCGGTGAGGCGCTGCGCCCCGGAGTCGCCGGGGCCCTCGGGCTCCCGCGGCGGCCGGTCGCGGCCGTGCCAGGCCGCCGCCGCCATCAGCGCGACGGCGGCGAGCAGCGGGCCGTACGGCATCAGGGCCACGACCAGGAGCACCGAGGCGACCAGGAAGAGCAGCGCGCCGCGCCGTTCCCTCGGCGTCCCGGTCCATCTGCGCCGGGCGGCCGAGGCCATCCGGCGCAGGCCGCGGGCGATCGTGATCAGCGGCTGGAGGACGTCGGTGGCGCTGTCGGACGCCGTCCGGGCCAGCTCCCGGCTTCGGGCGAGCCGCGCGCCGCCGTTGCTCAGAATGCGGGGGAGGGGGCGCCGGGCCACTGCTGCCTCCTGAGGGTGCTCACAGGGATGAGGGCGATCAGAACTTGAGGCCGCCGAGGAGCCCGGCGAGGCTCTCGCCGCCCGCCTTGATGCTCGGCGCGATGGCGGTGCTGGCCAGGTAGAAACCGAACAGCATGGCGACCACCGCGTGCGACGCCTTCAGGCCGTCCTTGCGGAAGAAGATGAAGACGACGATGCCGAGCAGGACCACGCCTGAGATCGAGAGGATCATGTGAGTTCTCCTGGTTTGCGGGGACAGTCACCATGAGTACTTCCAGGATCACAGGATGTGTCTATACGATAAAAGGTGCAACTGGGTGGAAAAAGGACGTTTAACGCCACCTGGTGGAGCAGTCCTTGAGCCGGTCGAGCCGGGTGGTCGCCTCCCGCGGTGGCCGCAATGATCCCTACCGCGGTCGCGTCGGGTCATGTGCCGCACGAGCCAGTACCCTGGCGATTCACTCGCACGGCCGCACCGCTCGCGGACGTGCGCCACGATTCCCCAGCGTTCGTACGTTCGTAGTGACGCGTAGTTGAGAGGCGGTCCGGCCGATGACCGACACCCCCGACCCCGAGGTCGTGGAGCTGGCGACCAAGATCTTCGACCTGGCCCGGCAGGGGCGGACGGAGCCCCTCGTGGCGTATGTGGACGCGGGGGTCCCGGCCGACCTCACCAACGACCGCGGCGACTCCCTCGTGATGCTCGCCGCCTACCACGGCCACCCCGACGCGGTCCGGGCCCTGCTGGCCCGCGGCGCCGACGCCGACCGGATCAACGACCGCGGCCAGACCCCGCTCGCCGGCGCCGTCTTCAAGGGCGAGACCGAGGTGATCGAGGCCCTCCTGGAGGCCGGCGCGAACCCCGCGGCGGGTACCCCCTCGGCCGTCGACACCGCTCGCATGTTTGAACGGACGGAGCTGCTGAAGCTGTTCGGCGCGCAGTGACCCGGAGGGCGATCACGACCTCCCGGCCCGGCATCGACCAGGCGTCGAGCACGCGGTGACCGGGCGGTGACCGGGCAGGGCGGGGAAAACGGGGGAGGCGGTGCGGGGCCGCCGAAATTTCGGTCGCGGTGGGACGAAGCGCCGGGTCATCATGACGACGTGGTTCACGGTCGTGACGGCAGGGCAGAAGCTGCCGCACCGCGCGGGCCGTGACCCCGGTCCGCAAGGGCCACCGACGAGAGGCAGAGAGAAATGGTCTTCGGCAAGCAAGAGACGGTGGACGCTCCGACGTGTTGTCACGCGGGCGGATAACGCGTGTTCACCGGTTGCGTCGACGCTTGATGTGAGGCTGTTTCCCATGTTCGATCCGGTCATAGCGCCCAGCGGTACGCTGCTCGGCCTGCTTCAGCGGGGTCGCGGCGACGGCACGCTGCACGCGCTCACCGCGCCGCGTGCCGAAGCGCTCGCGGCCCTGCACCACTGCGTGCTCCGGGATCCCCGCCACGACTGGCAGGTGGAGAACCGCTCCCTCTACTACGCCCGTCTCTTCCTCGACCTCGACGGTGGCCTCGACACCATCGAGGCCCACCTCTTCGACGCCGCGGACGTCCTCGACGGCGAGGAGTCCCGCACCGGGCTCGCCCTGGCGGTCCTCGGCCACCTCGCCTCCTACGGCCGGCGGGACGCGCTGCCGCTGCTGCGCAGGTACGCCGCCCACGGCTCGAACTGGGCCTGGGCCCTGGACGAGCTGGCGCTGCGGGACGACGACGCCGGGCTGCGCGCCCTCGCCGAACCCG
Source organism: Streptomyces ziwulingensis (assembly GCF_039542605.1). Classification (NCBI taxonomy): domain Bacteria; kingdom Bacillati; phylum Actinomycetota; class Actinomycetes; order Kitasatosporales; family Streptomycetaceae; genus Streptomyces; species Streptomyces ziwulingensis. The sequence goes on along the minus strand of NZ_BAABIG010000019.1, from coordinate 31,182 downwards.
TCCTCGCGCGCTTCCCCACCGACCCGCGGGGCGAGGCGGAACTCGCCGTCGCCGTACGCGACGCCTTCGAGCCGAGGCCCTGGCGGCTGTGGGCCGACGATCCGCGCCCGGCGATCGCCGCGCGTGTGCGTGCCGCCCGGGAGACCGGCTCCTTCGACCGCTGGCAGCGGCAGATGCGACCCGCCGGACCCCGCCCGGGGTGGAGCGTGCGGGCCGTCTTCGACTGGGCCCAGCAGGGCCTGGACCGCGGCTCCGCGCTGCACGTACCGGCCGCCCGATGCCTGACGGCCGTCGCCGGTCCCGACGACCGGGCCGAGATCGTCGAGGCCGCCCGGTCCGGCACCGACGGCGCCCGCTGCACGGCCCTGCGCTATCTCGCCGACGGCAACGACCCCGAGGCCCTCGGCCTCATCGAGAACGCCGCCGCCACCGGTTCCACGGTGGTGGCGGAGGCCGCCGTCGATGCCTTCGAACGCATGCGCGGGCCTGCCGCCGTGGAGCGGGCGCGCCGCTGGGCCCGCCGGCCCGACCCCCTGGGCGCCGCCGCCGGACGCGTCCTCGCCTGCCGGGGCTCCACCCGCGACACCGACCTCGTCCTCGCGGCGCTGCGCGAGGCGGTCCGCGGCGAGGGGCCGGACGCGCCCACGCTGTGGACCCTGGTCGACGGCACCGGACGGCTCGGCATCGTCTGCGCCGCGCCCGTGCTGCGGCACATCTACCGCGAGACCGCCTCCTCCCACCTGCGCGGCCGGGCCGCGCGGGCACTGGCGGCCACCGACCCCTCCTTCGCCGCGGGTTTCGCCGTGGAGTGCCTGTGGGACTGCGAGGAGACCACCCGCGAAGTCGCCGCCCGGCACGCCGAGACCGGTGACAACCGCGTGGTCGAGCGGCTGCGCAGGCTCGCCGCCGACCCCGCGGAGGAGGCCGAGGTGCAGACGGCGGTACGGAGCCGGTTCGGACCGGACGCCTCCGCGGTGTGAGCGGGCGGCGACACCGAAGCCGGACGCGCCGGGCGCGCGAGCGGGCGGGAAGGCGATGCGGCCGCGTCGGGGCGCGCCGTGCGGGCGGGCGTGAGCGGGGGAGTGCGCGGGGATTGCGCCGGGTCGGCCGGGGGCTCACGGGAACGCCGGGCCGGCCGGAGGTTCACGTCCGGCGAGGCGGACCCGCGCGCGCTGTGTGAACGAGGGGTGACCCGCGGGGCAGCCGGGCGTGGACACCGGCCGACCTGCTCGGGTGGGCAGTTCAACGCTCATGGGCCGTTCCTCGGCCGGACAGATCCACGTCGACGCGACCACGTCCAGCCCGGCGACAACACCGGTATGCGTGTCGTCATCGTGACCGAATCCTTTCCCCCCGATGTGAACGGCGTGGCCCACTGCGCGCTCCAGACCGCCCGGCACCTCGTCGATCGCGGTCACGCTCCCCTCGTCGTCGCCCCGGCCCCGGCACCCGGCAACAAGCCCGACGCCGACGCCCCGTGCCCGGTCGTCCACGTCCCCTCCCTCCCGCTCCCCGGCTACCCCCAGGTCCGGGTCGCCCTCCCCAGCAGGCGCCTGGCCGCCGCGCTCACCGACCACCGCGCGGACGTCGTCCACCTGGCCAGCCCCTTCGTCCTCGGCGTCCGCGGCATGGCCGCCGCCGCCCGGCTCGGCGTGCCCGCCGTGGCCGTCTACCAGACCGACCTCGCCGGCTACGCCCGTACGTACATGGGTGCCGGGGAGGCGACGGCCTGGCGGCGCATCCGCTCCGTGCACTCCGCCGCCGACCTCACCCTCGCCCCGTCCAGCGCCGCGCTGAACGACCTGCGCGCCCACGGCGTGCCCCGCGTGACGCTCTGGCCGCGCGGCGTGGAATCCACCCGCTTCCGGCCCGGCCTGCGCGACGAGGCACTGCGCCGGGAACTCGCCCCGAACGGCGAACTGATCGTCGGCTACGTCGGACGGCTCGCCCCCGAGAAGCACGTCGAGGTGCTGGCCGAGGTCTGCCGCCTGGCCGGCGTGCGCGTCGTGATCGTCGGCGACGGGCCCAGCCGGACCGGCCTGGAGCAGGTGCTGCCGGGGGCGGTCTTCGCGGGCCGCCGCACCGGTGCCGACCTGGCCCGCTACTTCGCCTCCCTGGACGTCTTCGCCCACACCGGGCCCTTCGAGACGTTCTGCCAGACCGTGCAGGAGGCCATGGCCAGCGGCGTGCCGGTCGTCGCGCCCGCCGCGGGCGGCCCCCTGGACCTGGTCGACCACGGCCGCACCGGGCTGCTGGTGCCACCGGACGACCCCGGCGCCCTGCGGGACGCGGTGCGGGCGCTGGCCTGCGACCCCGAGTTGCGCGCCGCCTACGGGACCGCCGCACGCGCGGCCGTCGAGGGACGCACCTGGGCGGCCGTCGGCGACCGGCTGATCGAGCACTACACGGACGTACTGGCCGGACGCAGGGCGGTGCTGGCGGCATGAGCGCACTTCGGATCGTCCGGCTCGCCAACTTCGTCACCCCGGCCTCCGGCGGCCTGCGCACGGCGCTGCGCGAGCTGGGCAAGGGGTACCTGGCGGCCGGGCACGAACCCGTCCTCGTGATCCCCGGGCAGTACGCGAGCGACCGCGAGACCGAGCAGGGCCGGGTGATCACCGTGCCCGGCCCGCTGCTGCCCGGCACCGGCGGCTACCGCGTCCTGACCGCCGGGCGACGCGTCGCCGCACTGCTGGAGGAACTGGCCCCCGACCGGCTGGAGGTGTCCGACCGCACGACACTGCGCTGGACCGGCAAGTGGGCCCGGCGGGCCCGGGTGCCCGCGGTGATGGTCTCCCACGAGACCGCCGACGGGGTGCTGCGCACCTGGGGGCTGTCCGAGGAGGCCGCCCGGCGCACCGCCGACGCGCTGAACGTCCGTACCGCGCACACCTACGCACGCGTGGTGTGCACCACCGAGTTCGCCGAGCGGGAGTTCCTGCGGATCGGCGCCCGCAACGTCGTACGCGCCCCCCTGGGCGTCGACCTGGTCGCGCGGCATCCGGCACTGCGCGATCAGGCCGTGCGGGCGGCGCACGCGCGGGGGGCCGAGACGCTCCTGGTGATGTGTTCCCGGCTCTCCGTGGAGAAGCGGCCCGGGACGGCACTGGACGCCGTGGAGGCGCTGCGCCGGCGCGGCCGGCGGGTGGCCCTGGTGGTCGCGGGGGACGGGCCCCTGCGCTCCCGGCTCGAACAGCGGGCACGGGAGCGGGCACTGCCCGTCTCCTTCCTCGGGCACGTCCGCGACCCCGGCGTGCTCGGCGCGCTGCAGGCGTCCGCCGACGTGTGCCTGGCGCCGGGGCCGGCCGAGACGTTCGGGCTCGCCGCGCTGGAGGCGATGGCGTGCGGCACCCCTGTGGTGGCGAGCACGTCCTCGGCGCTGCCGGAGGTGATCGGCTCCGCCGGGGCCGTCGCCGCCGACCACGGGGAGGGGTTCGCCGACGCCGTCGACCTGCTGATGGCACGCGCGGAGACGGAACGCCGCCGGGCGGCACGCGCGCGTGCGGAGTGCTTCGGCTGGGACACGGCGGTGACCGCGTTCCTCGCGGCGCACGACGCGACGGCCGTGCGGCGTCCGCGTCCGGCCGTGCCGGAGGGCGTGTCCTGAGGCGGCTGCGGTTTGCGGCCCCCGGCGACTCGCTCACCGAGGGCATCGGCGGGCCCGAGTACCCGGCGCCCGCCCGCGCGGCGAGCCTGAGGTGGCCGGCGACCGCAGGCACCGGGTGGCCGGCCCGGCGCCGCACCGGCCTGTTGTCGCGGCTCCTGACGCCCGCCGCCGGCGAACCGCGTCACCCCGCGCGGGGGACGAGCGTCCGGCTCGACCCGCGCGCCGCCGCGGCGGTGCCGACGGCGCTCGCGGCCCCGCCGAGGGCCGACCACGCGGAGGCCGCCTGACCGGACGGGCGCGAAACGGCCCGGTGAGGTCCGGGCACCCCGCCGCCGCTCGGACACCCGGGCCCCGCACGCCGCCCGGCGGGTCACACCACGCGGTACTGCTCGTCGCGCGCGTCGGTGAGGAACATCCGCCCCGGCGCGTGGGTGAGCGCGAACGGCGGACGCGAGGCCACCACCGCCGCCTGCGCGGTGACCCCGCACGCCCAGAACACCGGGATGTCGTCCGGTTCCGGCTCCACCGCGTCACCGAAGTCGGGGCGGGCCAGATCGGTGATGCCGAGCGCCGACGGGACGCCGCAGTGCACCGGGCCGCCGTGGACCGCCGGCAGCAGACTGGTCTCCCGGATCGCCGCCGACAGGTGCCGCGGCGGCACCTGACGCATCGACACCACCATCGGGCCGTGCAGCCGCCCGGCCGGACGGCACTGCCGGGAGGTGACGTACATCGGCACGTTGCGGCCCTGCTCCACATGGCGGATCGGGACGCCCGCCGCGCTCAGCGCCCACTCGAAGGTGAAACTGCACCCGATGAGGAACGACACCAGGTCGTCCCGCCAGTACGCGCGGGTGTCCGTCGGCTCCGCCACCAGCTCACCGTGGCGCCACACCCGGTAGCGCGGCAGGTCGGTGCGGAGGTCGGCCCCGTCGGCGAGCGGTGTCGTCCACGCTCCGGCGTCCGTCACGTCGAGCACCGGGCAGGCCCGCGGGTTGCGGGTGCAGAACAGCAGCATCTCGTAGGCCCAGTCGGCGGGCACCGAGATCAGGTTGGCCTGGGTGTGGCCGGCCGCGACGCCGGCCGTGGGGCCGCTCAGGCCCTCCCGGAAGCGCAGGCGGGCCGCCTCCGGTCGCCACGCGTGCGCACGGTCGTCGACGAGGGTGACCGCGCGGTCCTCCGTCGCCTGGTCGGTCCTGGTCATGCCAGCTCCTTTCCGCGCGTCTCGGGCAGTCCGAGCAGCGCCACCGCCGCGATGCCGTACCCGATCGCGCCGAAGACCAGTGCGCCGCCGACCCCCCAACTGCCGGCCAGGAAGCCAACCGTCGTGGGGAAGACGGCGCCCACCGCGCGTCCGGTGTTGTAGGTGAAGCCCTGGCCGGTGCCGCGCACCGCCGTCGGATACAGCTCGGCCAGGTAGGAGCCGAAGCCGCTGAAGATCGCCGACATGCAGAACCCGAGCGGGAAGCCGAGCACCAGCAGCAGGGTGTCGGCGCCGCCCGGGATGTTCGCGTACGCCAGGACGCAGACCGCCGACAGCAGGGCGAACAGCCAGATGTTGCGCCGGCGGCCCAGCCGGTCGGTGAGGTGACCCCCGGTCAGGTAGCCGAGGAAGGCGCCCGAGATGAGGAACGTCAGATAGCCGCCGGTGCCCACCACCGACAGGCCGCGTTCCTCCTTCAGATACGTCGGCACCCAGGTGGCGAGCGTGTAGTAGCCGCCCTGCACGCCCGTGGAGAGCAGCCCGGCGAAGAGCGTGGTGCGCAGCAGGCCCGGGGTGCCGGCCGTCCCCGTCGCGAAGATCGCCCGGAACGATCCCCGGTCGGCATCGTTCGCACGCGCGGCGCTCGCCTCGGGCGCGTCCCGCACGTTGCGCCGCACCCACAGGACGAACAGCGCGGGCAGCGCACCGGTCCAGAACATGATCCGCCAGGCCAGGTCCTCGTCGGCCACCGAGAACACCAGCGTGTACACGAGCGCGGCCAGCGCCCAGCCCACCGCCCAGGCACTCTGGACCGCGCCCAGCGTGCGGCCCCGGTGCTCGGCCCTCGCGTACTCGGCGACGAGGATCGCGCCGACCGCCCACTCGCCGCCGAAACCGAGGCCCTGAAGGGCCCGGAAGACCAGCAGCGTCTCGTAGTTCGGCGCGAAACCGCAGGCCACGGTGAACACGGCGTACGTGATCACTGTCAGGAGCAGGGCCTTGACCCGGCCGACCCGGTCCGCCAGCACGCCCGCGAGGGCGCCGCCGACCGCCGAGACGACCAGCGTGACGGTCGTGAACAGGCCGGTCTGGCCGCTGTCCAGGCCGAAGTACGCGGCCAGCGCGACCATGCTCAGCGGCAGCGTGAAGTAGTCGTAGGAGTCGAGGGCGTAGCCGCCGAACGCGCCGGCGAAGGCGCGGCGGCCCCGGGGCCCCAGGGCGCGCAGCCAGCCGGAGGCGCCGCTGTCGGCGGCGCTTTCACCGGTGCCGGGGCGGGGGTGCTGTGCGGCGGTCAGGGACCGCGGGGGTGGGGTCGTGCTCATGGGCACCTCGCAGAGGGAGGACGGAGGGTGCTTGCCGAGTGAGCCGGTCGGTGCGACAGCGGGCGGCGGCACGGTGAGCGCGGCAGCGCCGTGGTGGGGCACCGCCGGGGACAGCACCGCCGTGGGAAGCACCGTAGAGGATCGTTCAACGATTCCTCAATACCCCTGTTGTTTCGTTCTTCTGTCTGCGGTTGAATTCCGGGCATGGCAGACCAGCTCGCGCAACTCGCAGACGACCGGGCCCTGCTGGGGCGCACCAGCACCGCCGAGCGGGTCTCGGACATCCTCAGGAGCCGTATCGCCGACGGCTTCTTCCCGCCCGGCACCCGGCTGTCGGAGGACAGCATCGGAGGCGCGCTCGGCGTCTCCCGCAACACGCTGCGGGAGGCGTTCCGGCTGCTCACCCACGAGCGGCTGCTCGTCCACGAGCTGAACCGGGGCGTCTTCGTACGGGTGCTCACCGTCGACGACGTCGAGGACATCTACCGGACCCGGACCCTCGTCGAGTGCGCCGTGGTCCGCGGTCTGGGCGAGCCGCCGTACGCGCTGGACGCGCTCGCCGCGGCTGTCGAGGAGGGGCACGGGGCGGCCCGCGAGGGTGACTGGAAACGGGTGGGGACGGCCAACATCCACTTCCACCGGGAACTGGTGGCGCTGGCCGGCAGCGAGCGCACCGACGAGGTGATGCGCAGCGTCTTCGCCGAACTGCGCCTCGCCTTCCACGTGGTGGACGACGCGCACCGCCTGCACGAGCCGTACATCGCCCGCAACCAGGAGATCCTGCGGGCGCTGCGGACCGGCGAGCGGGGAGCCGCCGAGCAACTGCTCGCCGTGTACCTCGCCGACTCCCTGGAACGCGTCCTCGAGGTCTACCGGCGGCGGGTCGGCGCGGAGACGTAGGCGCGGAGGGGCGGACGCGGAGAAGCAGGCGCGGAGCCGCGGGCGTCCCGCACCCGGCGGGCGACGGCGTGGCGCGCCCTCACCCGGCCGCCGGGTGGGGGCGTCTGCGGTCGTTTGGGCCGATGTCAGACCTAGGACCTAGTCTGTGCACCGTGACTTCGCCTGCATCGACGGACAGCGTTCCGCCCCAGCTCAGCGCGGGGCCGCGCCCCGCGCCGGGCCCGGCCGCCGACGAGGGACTGGCGCGGCGGCTGCGCGCGCTCGCCTGCACCGCGCCGCTGCACGACCTCGACGTGCGCAAGGCGAATCTCGCGGGCGAGTACTCGGTCTACGGCATGGCGGAGGTCGCCCTCGCCGCCATCGACCTCGTCACCCTGAACATGGACTTCGACACGGGCGCGGACCACGACCAGATAGTGGCCAGGCTCGTCCCGCGCGTCGCCGCCCAGACCCCCGCCCGGCCCGCCGCCGAGCACGAGCGGGTGGCCCGCTGGGTCCTGGAGAACCTGATCAACGTGGGCAGTGTCGACCGCGGCTTCCGCGCGGTCTACGGCACCTTCGCCCCCGACGGCTCCTACGTCCGCCGGGACTACGACTTCAAGCTGATCGAGGAGGTCCCGGGCCCCGGCGGCACCGTCTACCTGCGCACCACCGACGAGGCGGTCAACGTCCTCGTCGGCGCTCTGGACACCGACGTCACCAGCGCCCAGATCGCCGCCGAGGTCAAGCTGGAGGCGCTGATCAGCCGCGGCCGGCTCGCCGACGCCCAGCTCGCCGCGGAACAGGCCCGGTACCGGACCGTGCAGTACTCGGAGACCCTCCGCCGGGCCCTGGACGCCACCCGGCGCAACGTCCGCGCGGTGGACTGGCTCCAGACCGTCCCCGACATGATCGCCGAGGCGCTCGACCACGTCGCCGACCGGTACCGCCACGAGAACGCGATCCTCACCAACATCCGCAAGGCCCGCGACGAGTCCGAGGAACCGGAGAACAAGCGCCGCGCGGCCGAACTCGTCGACATCGTCAAGGACTGCATCCGCCGGCACACCCAGCTCCAGTCCCGACTGCTGGAGGCCGGGCCGCTGTTCCGCGCCGAGCAGGACCGGCAGGCGTTCGCCGCTCCGCTAGCCACCAGCGGCATTGACCTCTACGGCCACCTCGTCGCGCCGGTCCTGCCGCTGCCCGTGGAGGAGGCGTCGCGCGTCACCGACGCCTGGTTCGCCCGCGGTACGGGCCTGCGCACGCCGGTCTCCGTCCGGGTCGGCGACCTCGTCGAGATCCTGCTGACGCCGCCCGTCGAGCGCGAACACCTGGGTGCGGAGATGCCGGAGCCGGACCTGATCGCGACCCCGGACGACAGCCGCTTCAGCGAGGCGCAGCTCGCCGCCGCCATGGAACTGCTCGACCTGCCGCACGACGCGCCGCGTCGGCTCTCCGGCCTGCTGGCCGACGCCCGCCGGCGCGACCGCGAGCTGCCGTACCTCGTCGCCCTGCTGGCGGTGCACGCCGCCAGCCCGCCGGTCGGCACGGCCTACCGGCAGGGTGAGGAGAAGCTGCTGTTCGCCGTGGACGACGGGACGGAGCTGGACGACGAGGAGTTCGGCGGCGCCGACCTCGTCGTGGGCACCGCCCTGCTGGACGCCGCCGGTATGGCGGCGGACCGGACGGAGGCGGCGTGAGGAGCGGTCCGGAGGGCCGGCGCGGGCCGGCGGCCCCCGGGCACCGGCAGCCCCCGGGAGACACCGAACGGAAGCGGCCCCGGCACCGGCACCACATGCACTCGCTCCTCCAGCCCCACCGGCACCAGTCCTTCCAGCCCCACCGGCACCAGTCCTTCCAGCACCAGTCCTTCCAGCCCCACCAGCACCCCCATCGGCACCAGCCCCTCCAGCCTCACCACCAGCCCCTCCAGCCCCACCACCAGCCCCTCCAGCCCCACCACCGGCACCAGCCCCACCACCGGCACCAGCACCAGCACCAGCACCAGCACCAGCACCAGCACCAGCATCGACCCCAGCGCATCGAGGAGCCCCGACCGTGACCGACCACGCCGACCGGAGCGAACCGGAGCCCGTGACGGCCGGGCCGGCCGCCGCGGCCGTCACGCCCGCCGACGCCGCCGACGCGGCCCGGCTCGTCGCCTTCGGCCTCCAGCCCAAAGCGCTCCCCGCCCGCGACCAGGAGTACGCCGACCTGCTGCGCCGCTACCGCGAGGACCCGGCGTTCGCCCGGCTCGCGGACGCCGTCGCCACCGGCCTCGGACTGATCGTGCTCGAAGTCTCCCCCCGCGCGGGGATGGCCGTGACCGCCGCCGAGGACTCCGTCTTCGCCGTCCGCATGGGCGACTACGCGCGCCGGGCCGCCTCCGACTCCGGCGACCGCTTCCTGCACGGACTGGCCCACCTCGCCGTCGCCGCCATGGCCTTCCCCCGCCCCGAGGACCTCGCCGACGACGGCTACATCGGCCGTGTCACCGTCAACGGGGTCGACGGCTTCGTCCGCCAGGCGTGCCGGCGCCTGGAGGAGCGCGCCGCCGAACAGGGCGAGAACACCGACCCCGCCAGCGACGCCCCCGGCCTGGAGGCGGCCTGGCGGATCTGGGCCAGACGCAGTGCCACCGGCGCCACCAAGGACGCCCGCCGCCTGCCCGGCTCGACCACCGGCATCATCGGCAAGGCGGTCGCCTTCCTCACCGAATCCGGCTTCCTCCAGCGCACCGGCGACGACCACGGCGGCACCTACCGCACCACCGCCCGCTACCAGCTCCAGGTCCGCGACCTGGCCGGCGCCGCCGCCCTGGCCGAACTGCTCGAACTGGGCGTCGTACCCGTCACCGACGGCACCCCCACCCTGCTCCCCGCCGAGGACACCGACGCCCTGGAACTGGTGGCCGACGCCGGGCTGCCGTTCCACTCCTCCTGACCGCCCCGCCCCCCCACCGACCTCACCGAGACTTACGAGAGTCCGCCATGTACGAGCTGTCCCGGGTCCGCCTCTACTCCATCGGACCCGCCGGTGCGCGCTACGCCGACACCGTGCTTGACCTGCGCGGCGTGGGCGACATCGTGCCCAACCCCGCGCCCACGCAGGCGGAGTTCTTCGCGGCGGAGCCGGTCGGCCCGCCCCGTCGGCCCGCCCCCGCCGGCGTGCTCTTCCTGGAGAACGGCGGCGGCAAGTCCGTCCTGCTGAAGCTGATCTTCTCGGTGATGCTGCCCGGCCACCGCAACACCCTCGGCGGCGCCAGCTCCGGAGTGCTCCGCAAGTTCCTGCTCGCCGACGACTGCGGGCACGTGGCCCTGGAGTGGCAGCACGTCCAGACCGGCGAGTGCGTCGTCGTGGGCAAGGCCAGCGAGTGGCGCGGACGCCAGGTCTCCAATGACCCGAGGAAATTCGCCGAAGCCTGGTACTCCTTCCGGCCCGGCCCCGGACTCTCCCTGGACAACCTGCCGGTCGCGGAGTCCACCGCCGTCCGTCCGAGCGCCGAGGGCGCCTCCGGAGCACACGGCCGCCGGCGCACCATGAAGGGGTTCCGCGACGCGCTGACGGAGGCCGGGAAGGCGTACCCGCACCTGGAGGTGCACTGGGAGGAGATCCACGACCGCTGGATCGAACACCTCGGCGACCTCGGCCTCGATCCCGAACTCTTCCGCTACCAGCGCGAGATGAACGCCGACGAGGGCGAGGCGGCCGGCCTCTTCGCGGTCAAGAAGGACTCCGACTTCACCGACCTGCTGCTCCGGGCCGTCACCGACACCAGAGACACCGACGGACTCGCCGACCTCGTCGGCGGCTTCGGCAGCAAACTGGGCCGACGCGCCGAACTGATCGCCGAACGGGACTTCACCGCCGGCAGCGTCGACCTGCTCGGCCGGATCGTCGAGGCCGCCGACGCCCGCGCCCGCGCCCGCGACATCCACACCGCCGCCGAACGCCGCACCAGGAACCTCGCCCGCCGGCTCTCCGCGCGTGGCCTGGTGGAACGCTCCCGCGCCGCCGACCTGGCCCAGCGGGTCACCGGCACCGCCCACGACGTCACCCGCACCGAATCGATCCGGGAGCGCGGCGCCCTGGTCGCCGCCGAACTCGCCTACCGGCACGCCTCGCTGGCCCTCGCCGCCGCCGAGAAGTCCGCCGCCGCGCAGAAACGCGAGCTGGCCGACGCCCGCACCCTGCACTCGGCGTGGCAGGCCGCCGAGGCCGTACTGCGCCACCGCGCCGCCACCGACCGCGCCACCCGTGTCTCCGCCGCGATCCAGGAGGCGGAGCGGGACGCCGCCCCCGCCCTCGCTGCCCGCTCCAGGGCCGCCGTCGACCTGGTCCGCGCCCTGCACGCGGCGACCGGCAAGGCCGAGAGCCACGCCGACGAGGAGGAGGAGCGGTCCGCCGCCCTCCAGGAGATCGGCGACGTCGCCCACCGCGACTCCACCGCCGCCGCCACCGAGGCGCAGCGCGCCCGCAGCGAGGCCGGACACCTGCGGCAGCGGCTGACCGAGGTGGAGCAGGAGACCGCCGAGGCGGTGCGCGCCGGCTGGCTCGACGACAGCGCCCCCGACGCCGACCCCGCCCGCGCGGCCCTCGCCGCCAGCGACGCCGAGAAGACCACCGTCGCCGGCTGGGACACCGCCCGCGAAGCGGCCCGGCGGGCCACCGAGCACGCGCGTGAGGCGGCGGGCGCCGAGTCCCGCGCCGAACTGACGGCCGCCCGCGCGGCGGACGCCGCCACCGCCGCCACCCGCGCGTACGATGCCGAGCGCCGCACCGCCGAGTCCCTGGCGGCCGAGGAGCGCCTGACGGAACTGCTCGGCCTGGACCCCGGCACCCGGCCCGGTATCCCGCAGCCCCGCCAGGACGCCGACCACGACACCCGGGGCGAGACCGCCCCGGCCGGCGCGGCGGCACTCACCGCCGAGGAACTCGACCGGTTCGCCGAAGAGCTGCGGGAACTGCTGGACGGCTCCGTCACCTCCGCCGAACGCCAGCTCTTCGAGCTGCGCACCGCCGCCGCCGACGACGCCCGCATCCTCGGCGCGCTGGGCGACGGCGGGCTGCTGCCGCCCGGCCCCGACGTGCTGGCCACCGTGGAGTTCCTCGGCGAGCACGGCATCCCCGCGCTGCCCGGCTGGCGCTACCTCGCCCAGGCCGTCGACCCCGCCGACCACGCGCGTGTCCTGGCCGCCCGGCCCGAACTCGTCGACGGCGTGATCATCACCGATCCGGCCTCACACCTCCGCGCCCGCGAGGCCCTCGGCGAGGCCGCCCTGCTGCCGCGCTCCGCCGTCGCCGTCGGCACCGCCGCCGCCCTGCTCGCCCCCGCCCCGGCCGCGGGCTCCGGCGACGAGAGCGTCTTCCTCGTCCCGCCCAACCCCGCCATGCACGACGAACACGCCGCCGACGCGGAGCGGCAGACGCTGCGCGCCCGGGCGGCCGAACGGGACGAGGAGATCCGCGCGCTCGCCGCCCGCCTCGGCAAGGACCGCGAGCTGACCGCCCGCCTCGCCTCCTGGCGCACCGGCTGCCCGGCCGGGCGGCTCACCGAACTGGCCCGGCTCGCCGCGGCGGCGCACACCTTCGCCGAGGAGTCCGAGGCGGCACTGGCCGAGGCCCGCACCGCACGCGCGGAGGCCGAGGAGACCGCCGCCGAGGCAGTCCGGGTACGCGACGAACGGCAGGAGGCCGCGCAGCAGGCCCGCCGCGCCGCCGACGCCCTCGCCGGACTCGCCTTCCGGCTGCGCGAACGCGCCGGCTGGCAGGCGCGACTGCGGGAACTGGCCGACGAGGCGACCGAGGCCGAGGCCCGCGCCCAGGTCTGCCTGGACCGGGCCCGCGCCGCCGACGAGGACCGCCGCGCCGCCCAGCGCGCCGCCGACGACGCCCGCCGCACCGCCCGCGCGCTGCGCGCCGAGCGCTCCGAGATCGCCGGCGCCCCCGACGACGTACCGGAGGACGGCACGGAACCGCACCGGTCCTCGCTGCCCGCGCTCCGCGAGGCGTACCGGGCCGCCTCCCAGCTCTACGAGAAGGTCGGGGTGGACGCCGACCTCCGTGCCGAGCAGGCCCGCGCGGAGAGCGACGAGAGCGCGGCCCGCGCCGATCTGGACCGGCTCAGCAACAAGGTCCGCACCCGCGCCGAGCAGCTCCTCGAATCACCCGACGGCTCCGACGGACCCTCCCGGCAGGCCGCCGCGGCCCGCGCCGAGGAGCTGGTCCAGTTGCTGGAGAGCCGCGTGTCGACCGCGAGCGAGCAGCTCGGCCGGCTGCGCGGCGAGACGGAACGGCTCGCCCCCGAGGAGGCCGAGGCGCACACCGAGCTGCCCGAGGAACTGGTGCCGAAGGACGCCGAGCACGCCCAGACCCTGCTGCGCACGGCCACGACCGAACTGAACACCCGTACCGAGGCGCTGGCCCGGGCCCGCGAGGCGCACGCCGGACTGCTCCAGCAGCACCGCGCGGCCGAGGACGCGGCCGGCGGTTTCGACGAGATCGCCGCCCTGCTGCGCGACCTGCTGCGCGAGCACACCGCCGAGGACGAGCAGGAGGAGACCGAGCCGTACCCGGGCAGCCCGGAGGAGGCCAGGCAGGCCACCGCCGAGACCCGCCGGTCGCTGCGCGGCTGCTCCGCCGACCTGTCCGCCGCCGAGGCCGCCGTGCGCGAGACGAGCGACATCCTCGTCCGGCACGCCAACTCCACCCGCTACGAGCAGGTGCGCACCCCGGCCCGCCAGCAGATCCGCGAACTGCCCGCCGTCGCCCTGCCCGAGCACGCCCAGCGATGGGCGGACGCCTTCGCGCCCCGGCTGCGGGTGCTCACCGACGAACTGGCGCAACTGGAGCGCAACCGCGACTCGATCGTGGACCGCCTGCGCGGCCTGGTCGAGTCGGCGCTCGCCACGCTCCGCTCCGCCCAGCGGCTCTCCCGCCTCCCGGAAGGGCTCGGCGAGTGGTCCGGGCAGGAGTTCCTGCGCATCCGCTTCGAGGAACCCGACCAGGCCACCCTCACCGAGCGGCTCGGCGAGGTGATCGACGAGGCGACCCGGGCGGCCGTCAAGAAGAACTCCGACCTGCGGCGCGATGGCATGTCCCTGCTGCTGCGCGGCGTCGCCGCCGCCCTCCGGCCCAAGGGCATCGCCGTGGAGATCCTCAAGCCGGACGCGGTACTGCGCGCCGAACGCGTCCCCGTCGGGCAGATGGGCGACGTCTTCTCCGGCGGCCAGTTGCTCACCGCGGCCATCGCCCTGTACTGCACGATGGCCGCCCTGCGCAGCAACGACCGCGGCCGCGACCGGCACCGCCACGCCGGCACGCTCTTCCTCGACAACCCGATCGGCCGCGCCAACGCCACGTATCTGCTGGAACTGCAGCGGGCCGTCTCCGACGCCCTCGGCGTCCAGCTCCTCTACACCACCGGCCTCTTCGACACCACGGCGCTGGCCGAGTTCCCGCTGGTCATCCGGTTGCGCAACGACGCGGACCTGCGGGCCGGACTGAAGTACATCAGCGTGGAGGAGCACCTCAGGCCCGGACTTCCCCAGCAGGCCCCGGCCGGCGAGGGAGAGGAAGCGGTGCGCAGCGAGATCACCGCGACCCGGATGTTCAAGCGACCCAACTGACCACCCCGCGGCGGCGGGCCGCTCCCACGCTGGGCCGCTGCCGCGCTGGGCCGCTCCCGCGGTGGTCTCAGACCGTTCCGGCGGCGAACCGCGCCGGGTCGAACAGCCCGATGGGGTGGGCCGTTGCGCCGGTGAGGGCGAGGTCGGCCAGGATCTCGCCCACGACGGGCACGAACTTGAAGCCGTGCCCGGAGAAACCGCAGGCCACGGTCACCGAGTCCGGGTGCGCGGGATGCGGGGCGATCACGAAGTGCTCGTCCGGGGTGGTGGTGTACATGCAGGTGGCGGCCTTCAGGAAGTGGCCCGGCAGATCCGGCAGGAGACCGGACACCTGCTCGGCCATGGCCCGGACCTCGTCGTCGTGCACGGTCCGGTCGATGGTCTCGGGGCTCGTGGGTGTCGCCCCCTTGCGGAAGAAGGCGACCTTGGCGCCTCCTTCCGGGCCGTCGAGGGCGGGGAAGCCGTAGACCTGGACACCGGCGGCGTCCTCCCAGATGTAGACCGGGTGCCGCTCGGGGCGGAAGGGCTCGATGCCGCCGTCCGGCTGGAACCAGTACATGACCTGCCGTTCGATCACGCAGTCCACCCCGATGTCGGCGAGCAGCCGAGGGGCCCACGCGCCGGGACAGATCACCAGCCGGCCGGCCGTGTAGGTGCCCTTCGCCGTGTGCACGCGCACGCCGTCGCGGTACGGCTCCCAGCCGGTCATGGGTTCGTCGAAGTGCAGGTCGGCGCCCTGGCCGGTGGCGAGCTGGAGATGGGCGGCGACCGTGTTCTCCGGACGGAGCAGCCCCGCCTTGGCCTCGTACAGTCCGACCTCGTCGGCCGCGGGCGTGAGCGTCGGGAAGCGGCGGCGGACCTCGGCGGCGTCCAGCATCTCGTGCGGCAGGTCCCACTCGCGCGCCGAACGCAGCGAGCCGGAGACCGCCCGGGTGCCGGGCCGCCCGATCATCACCCCGCCGCACAGCGTGGCGATCTCACGGCCGGTGGCCCGCTCCAGGTCCTCGTACAGCTCGTAGGCGCGCAGCAGCAGCGGCACGTACGCCGGGTCCTCGAAGTACGACTGCCGGGTGATCCGGGAACCACCGTGGCTGGAGCCCCGGTCGTGCACCGGGCCGAACTTCTCCAGGCCGAGCACGCGCGCTCCGCGGGCGGAGAGGTGGTGGGCGGCGGCGCTGCCCATCCCGCCGAGACCGATCACGATGACGTCGTAGGTGGGGGACATGCGCGGGGCCTCCTGTCGGCGGACACGGGTCCGTCCTCTGACGGCCGGGAAGGCAACCCTACGACGCGCAGGTCACGGCGTCGCAGGCCGGGACCTCAGGACCGGGGGATCCGCCGCGCCCAGGGCCCGCGGAGCGCGGACCTCGGAACCTCGGGACCTCGGGGCGTCACGGGTGGGACAACTGTCCGGCGCCGCCCCTGCGGCGTATCCGCTCCTGGGACCGCGCCGCGGACCGGGCGTGCCGACGGGAGCGGCGACGCTCGCGGCGCAGCGCCCGCGCCGTGCTGCTGGGCATCGACACCACGCCGTGCCGCTGGTTCCAGACCTGGCGCGTCACCCAGACGTCGAGCACGCCCCAGGTGGCGACCACCGTGCTCGCCACGCTGCTGATCACCATCGGGAACGCCAACCAGGATCCGGCCAGCGTGGACAGGAAGGCCACCATCGCCTCGATCAGCGTCACCGAGACGATCAGCACCGCGCGGACCGCCGCCGTCCGTACCGGGTCGGGCAGCCGCCGGCGCCGGGCCGGTTCCTCCAGCCACAGCGGCCGGTAGCCCGACCGTTCCTCCGGCCGGTAGCCCGGCCGCTCTCGCGACCGGTACCCCGGCCGCCCGTCGTGTTCCACCGGATTGTCGGTCTCCGGTTCCGGGAGCCGGCCGGCTCCCGGCGCCCCGGGACGTACCTCGGCTCTCGGCCGGGTGATCCCACCCCGCTCAGGCGCCTCTTGCCGCTCCACCGTGCTCATCAATGTGTCACTCCCCACCGCCAGCAGACCGCTCGCCCGTCCCCGAAGGGTCCCCCTGTGGTTGCCCGGCTTGCGCTGTTCTACGCCGCTCGGGTGCGGCACCCGGCTCCTGTGGCCGGTTCCGTCCCCGTATCCCGTAGAGAAAGACGATCGACGCCTCCACAAGATTCCCGGCCGGGAACAGAATTCCGGCCAATCGGGCCACCACCGCGGGTGCCCGCGCCCCTGCCGCTCTCCGATCCGAGAGGGTGATCTCCCGTAATAGCAGGACAACTGGGTATGTCTGGTCAGGGGTACGGAAGTTCAGCTTCCGGTCCTGTTTTCGGGTTACCCGCGCGTCAGTAGTAGGCTCGCGCCGTTTGTTGACGCACATGTGTGCCTCCGGCCGGATCGGGGGGCGAGCTGGGGGAGGCCATGCGCTTTCGCGGGAAGTCCATCCGCCGGAAGATCGTGGCGCTGCTGCTCGTGCCGCTGGTTTCCCTGATGGCGATCTGGGCCTTCGCCACGGTGCTCACCGGACGCGAGGCCGGCCGTCTGTTCAGCGTCTCCACCATGGTGGAGAAGGTCGGTTATCCGGTCGAGGACACCGTCCGTGTCCTCCAGCAGGAACGCCGGCAGACCCTCGTCTACCTCGCCGACCCCCGCGCCTCCAACGGCCTCTCCGCCCTCCGGCGCAGCCGCGTCCTCACCGACGAAGCGCTCGCCGGGATACGTGAGAGCGCCGCCGACCCCGACGTCCAGGACGCCCTCAGCGAGTCCGAGTCCGAACGCCTGACGGCTGCCCTGGACGCCTTCGCCGGCATCGGCTCCCTGCGGCGCGGCGTCGAGGACGGCACCGTCGACCGCGCCCAGGCCCTCGGCCTGTACAACCGCCTGGTCGACCCCTGCCACGCCCTGCTCACCCACCTCGACGTCGTCGACAACGTCACCCTGGACAAGCAGTACCGCGCCCTCGTCAACCTCTCCCGCGCGCGCGAACTGCTCGCCCGCGAGGACGCCCTCCTCGGCTCCGCCCTGGTCACCGGGGAACTCTCCCGCACCGAGGTCCGGCAGGTCTCCGACCTGGTGGCACAGCGCACCCTGCTGTACGACGTCAGCCTCGCGCTGCTGCCCGCCGCGGAACGCAACCGCTACGAGCACTTCTGGAAGAACGCCGCCTCCGCGCCCCTGCGCACGGCCGAGGAGGCGGCCGTCGCCGCGGACCCGGGCGGGACCGGCAGCGTCAGCGCCGAAAGCTGGGACACCGCGGCGGGGAGCGTGCTCAACGACCTGGGCGCCCTCGACGACCAGGCCGCCGACAGCTATCAGAACCGCGTCCAGCCGGTCGCCATGGCCGTGATCGCCAAGGCGGTCGTCGCCGGCGCGCTCGGTCTGATCGCCCTGCTGTTCTCCCTCTTCCTCTCCGTACGCGTCGGCCGGACCCTCATTCGCGACCTCAACCAGCTCCGCCTGGAGGCGCACGAGGCGTCCGGGGTGCGACTGCCCAGCGTGATGCGCCGCCTCTCGGCGGGCGAACAGGTCGACGTCGAGACCGAGGTCCCGTACCTGGAGTACGACAAGAACGAGATCGGCGAGGTCGGCCAGGCGCTCAACACCCTCCAGCGCGCCGCCGTCGAGGCCGCCGTGAAACAGGCCGAACTCCGCTCCGGCGTCTCCGAGGTGTTCGTCAACCTCGCCCGCCGCAGCCAGGTCCTGCTGCACAAGCAGCTCACCCTGCTGGACACCATGGAACGCCGAACCGAGGACACCGAGGAACTGGCCGACCTCTTCCGGCTCGACCACCTCACCACCCGCATGCGCCGCCACGCCGAGGGCCTGGTCATCCTCTCCGGCGCCGCCCCCTCCCGGCAGTGGCGCAAGCCCGTACAGCTCATGGACGTGGTGCGCGCCGCCGTCGCCGAGGTCGAGGACTACGAGCGCATCGAGGTGCGCCGGCTGCCCCGGATCGCGGTCACGGGACCGGCGGTGGCCGACCTCACCCACCTGGTCGCCGAACTCCTGGAGAACGCCACGGTGTTCTCGCCGCCGCACACCGCCGTGCAGGTGCTCGGCGAGCGGGTCGCCAACGGCTTCACCCTGGAGATCCACGACCGCGGCCTGGGCATGGCGGCCGACGCCCTGCTCGACGCCAACCTCCGGCTCGCCGAGACCCCGGAGTTCGAACTCTCCGACACCGACCGGCTCGGCCTGTTCGTGGTCAGCCGGCTCGCCCAGCGCCAGAACGTCCGCGTGTCCCTGCAGCCGTCCCCGTACGGCGGTACCACCGCGGTCGTCTTCGTACCGGACTCGCTGCTGACGGAGGACGCGCCCGACACCAACGGCGTCGGATTCCGCCTGGACCGCCCCGACCGCGGCAGGGAGGGCGAAGGGGAGCGCGGCCGTCGCTCGGCCCTGTCCCGGACGCCCGCGCGCTCGGCCGGTCTGCCCGGCTCGCTCCTCGACGGACCGGTCGAACTGGAGGCGCCCGTCGACCTGGACGCCCCGGGCGGGCTCCCCGGCGTCCTCGGCGAGCGGGAGGGCGAACGCGGCGCGCTGTTCCGGCAGCGGCGCTCCGGTGTGTCCGGGCCGGACGGGCCGACGGGCCGGCCGGGCGAGCGTCCCGGCGACCACCCGGGCGACCGGGCCGGCCGGGTCGACCCGAACGGTCCGGTCCCGCTGCCCCGCCGTCGGACCCCGAAGCTGGTCAGCTCGCACGGCCGCCCGGTCTCCGACCGGCCCCGCCGAACGGACGGAACTCCTTCGCCCGCCGAGCAGCCCGCCGCGCCCAGCACGCCCACCGGCGAGCTGCCGCCCCGCGAGCGCCGCGAGACCCCGGACGCGCTGCCGGCGCTGCCGGCCCGCCGCCGGGGCACCCCGCAGGCGGGCGAGGAGCCCACGGCCGGTGCCGGTGCCGGAGGTTCGGACGCACTGCCCCGGCGAGTACGCCAGGCCAACCTGGCCCCTCAGCTCCGGCAGGGAGTGGAGCCGCGCACCGACGAGCGGGCCGCGACCGCCGAACGGGACGCCGACGAAGTGCGCAGCCGCATGGCCTCGTTGCAGCGAGGCTGGCAGCGCGGCCGCAGGGAGAACACCGCGACCGACGACACAGCCGGCGCAATAAAGTCATCAGGACCATCAGCACCATCAGCACCATCAGCACCAAAAACACCACAGCCACCTGAAGAACCCCAGGCACCACAGGCACCACAGGCACCACAGGCACCACCAGCTCCATACGCTCCACACGCACCAAACGCATCACAACGAACGACAGAGGGAGACGGTCGATGACCGCACCGAAGGCGACCGGCCACTCCGCGACCATCGTCGGGGAGCTGAACTGGCTTCTCGACGACCTGGTGGAGCGCGTCGCGAGCATCCGTAAGGCCGTCGTGCTCTCCGGGGACGGCCTGGCGACCGGAGCCTCCCGTGACCTGAGCCGGGAGGACAGCGAGCACCTCGCCGCCGTCGCCTCCGGCTTCCACAGCCTCGCCAAGGGCGTGGGCCGCCACTTCGAGGTGGGCGACGTCCGGCAGACGGTCGTGGAGCTCGACGAGGCATTCCTCTTCGTCACGGCGGCCGGCGACGGCAGTTGCCTCGCCGTCCTGTCCGACGCGGACTCCGACATCGGCCTGGTCGCCTACGAGATGACCCTCCTCGTCAAGCGCGTCGGCGTACACCTGGGCACCGCCCCGCGCACCGATCTGCCCTCAGGCGGGTAGTGGGATGACATGAGCGCAGACGGTCAGGGAAGACACCACTGGTTCGACGACGAGGCCGGTCCCGTCGTCCGTCCGTACGCCATGACGCGGGGCCGCACCACCAGCGCGGCCCAGCACCGCCTCGACCTCATCGCGGTGGTCGTCACCGAGGCCCGCGCGGACGAACCGGAAGCGGACACCTCCCTCTCCCCGGAACATGTCGACATCGTCGGGCTGTGCCAGGAGAGCCCGCAGTCGGTCGCCGAACTCGCCGCCGGACTGGACCTGCCGATCGGGGTGGTGCGCGTCCTCATCGGCGACCTGGTGGACGCCGAACTCGTGCACGTGAACCGGCCCGTACCCCCGGCGGAACTGCCGGACGAGAGCATTCTCCGCGACGTGATCAGCGGCCTCCGGGCGTTGTGAGCGGCGCGGCCCACCGGACCCCGTACGGCAAGGCGCGTCGCCCCGCCGCGTCTCCCCAACCAGCAGCAAGCAGGAGAAGAGACCGATGATCTTCGGGCGTTCTGAGCGCGGCAAGCCCCCGGTCGAACCCGTCACGCTCAAGATCCTGGTGGCAGGCGGCTTCGGCGTGGGCAAGACCACCCTGGTCGGCGCGGTCAGCGAGATCAGGCCGCTGCGCACCGAGGAACGGCTCACCGAGGCCGGGCGTCCCGTCGACGACCTCAGCGGTGTCGAGAGCAAGCACACCACCACCGTGGCCATGGACTTCGGCCGCATCACCCTCCGCGAGGACCTGGTGCTGTACCTGTTCGGCACGCCGGGCCAGGAACGGTTCTGGTTCATGTGGGACGAGTTGTCGGAGGGCGCGCTCGGAGCCGTGGTGCTCGCCGACACCCGCCGCCTGGAGGACTGCTTCGCCGCCGTCGACTACTTCGAACGGCGGGCGATCCCGTTCGTCATCGGCATCAACAACTTCGAGGGTGCGGCCCGCTACCCGGCCGACGACGTCCGCCGGGCCCTGGACCTCGACGGTGACGTCCCGCTCATGATGTGCGACGCGCGTGACCGCGAGTCGGTGAAGGCGGTCCTCGTCGGCGTCGTCCAGCACGCGATGACGAGCGCCGCCCACCAGCGCAGCAGCGTCACCACCTGACCGGTCCGGCGGCGCCCCCGGGGCGCCCGCTTCCGTCGAGCCGCCTGTTCCTGATAGACGCAGGGGACATGACACGAATCGCCGTCTCGCTCCGAGGACTGCTCACCACCCTCGCCGTACTGCTCGCCGTGACCACGCTCCCCGCCACCGCGCACGCGGGGACCGACCCCAGGGCGCCCGGGGACTTCGTCGCCCTCCGCAGCGTCGCCCCGACGATCCTCCAGGAGATCCGTTACTTCACCCCGCACAACTTCGTGGGCGTGCCCATAGCCGGCTACCGGCAGCCCCGCTGCCTCCTCACCCGCCCCACCGCCGAGGCCCTGCGCGAGGCCCAGACCCGGCTCCTGCGCCAGGGCTACTCCCTCAAGGTCTACGACTGCTACCGCCCGCAACGCGCCGTCGACCACTTCGTCCGCTGGGCGCGGGACCTCGACGACCAGGCGATGAAGGCCGAGTTCTATCCGGACGTCGACAAGAGCCGCCTCTTCGCGGACGGCTACATCGCCGAGAAGTCCGGCCACAGCCGCGGCTCCACCGTGGATCTCACCCTTGTCGAACTGCCCGCCCGGCCCACCCGCCCGTACCGGCCGGGCGAGCCCCTCGTGCCCTGCACCGCGCCCCAGGGTGAGCGCTTCCCCGACAACTCCGTGGACACCGGCACGGGCTTCGACTGCTTCGACACCCTCTCCCACACCCTCGACCCGCGCGTCCAGGGCCCCCAGCGCGCCAACCGGCTGCTGCTGAAGAACACCTTGGAGGACCTCGGCTTCGGAAACCTCGCCGAGGAGTGGTGGCACTACACGTACCAGGCCGAGCCCTACCCCGACACCTACTTCGACTTCCCCCTCTCGACGGAGTCGCTCACCGGCCGCCCCTGACCGGCCGCACCGAAGAGGCCCCTCTCCTGATCGGATACAGTCCGCGCGTGTCCGAATCTCAAACCTCCGTGTCCAACCCCGCGCCGAATTCCCACTGTTCGAGCTGCGGCGCGCCCTTCGGAGAGGGCGTCTCCGGCTGGCCCCGCACCTGCCCGGCGTGCGGCACCGTCGCCTACCGCAACCCGCTGCCGGTGGTGGTGGCCCTCCAGCCCGTCTACGACACCCAGGGCACCGCCCTGGTCGTCATCACCCGGACCGTGTCACCCGCACACGGAGGCACGGCGCTGCCCGGCGGCTACGTCGACGACCGCGAGGACTGGCGGCAGGCCCTCGTCCGTGAACTCCGCGAGGAGACCGGCATCGACGCGGCGAGCCGGGACGTACGCCTGGTGGACGCCCTCAGCGCGCCCGACGGCCACCTGCTCCTCCTCGGCGTCCTGCCCGAACGCCCCGCCGAGGACCTCCCGCCGTCCGCCCCCACCGACGAGACCGACGGCTGGCACCTCCTGCGCCGGCCCGAGGAACTCGCCTTCCCCCTGCACACCCTCGCCGCACACGCCTGGTTCGAAGGCCGCTACGCCTGACCCACCCCACCCCACCCCACCCTGTCCGCCCGTCCCGCCCCGGTCTCGCCAGGTCCCGTCGCGCCACCCCCGCTCCGTCCGACCCGTCACCCCTCCGACGGGGCCTCGGCCAGCCCCCGCACCCGCACCGGCCAGGACGACTCCACCGCGCCCCCCTCGCCCTCCCGCTCGACCACCACGCCACGGCCCTGCCACCGCGCGGTGTACCGCTCGACCTCCGGCTCGTCCCATCCGTCGCCCGCGTCCGGCACCACCAGCCCGCCCCCGGTCCGCCCCCGGGCGGGCGCCCACACCTCCAGCTCCAGCCCGCCGTCCGCACCGCGCACGGGAATCACCGCACCCGCGCGTGCGAACACCGGGATCCGAGCCGCCGGGGCGTCGACCAGCACCTGCCCCGGCCCCTCGTACGCCCGTTCCGTCGCTGTGTCGTACCACCGCCCCCGGGGCAGCCGCACCGCACGCCGGTCCGCCCCCGGGCCGAGCACCGGCGCCACCAGCAGGCAGTCCCCGAGCAGGAAGGCGTCCGCGCAGTCCCGCAACGCCCGGTCCTCCGGCGCCGCCCACCACAACGGCCGCGCGCCGGGCGCTCCGGTACGCCGGGCCAGATGCGCCAGCGTCAGGAAGTACGGTGACAGCCGTCGGCGCTCGACCAGTGCCGCACGCGCGTGCGCCAGCACCTCGTCCCCGAACTCCCACGGCTCCCCGCGCCCCTCCCGCGCATCCCCGCGGGTCCGGAACAACGGCAGATACGCGCCGAGCTGGAGCCGCCGCAGGTACAGCTCCGGCGACACACTCCCGTCGACGCCCCCCACGTCCGCACCCGAGTACGGCACCCCGCACAGCCCCAGCCCGAGCACCAGCGCCAGCGACGCCCGCAGCCCCGGCCAGCCCGGCGCCACCGCGCCCGACCAGACGCCGCCGTAGCGCTGCGAACCGGCCCAGCCCGAGCGTGACAGGACCGACGGCCGCTCCCCGGGCTCCAGCCGCCGCAACGCCTCATGACCGGCCCGGGCCATGCACAGCGCGTACACGTTGTGCGCCTCGCGATGGTCACCGCCGCGCCCCTCCAGGGCGTGCCGCGCCGAACGCGGCAGCGTCGACTCACCGAAGGCGGCGAACGACGTGGGCTCGTCCATGTCGTGCCAGAACCCGGCGAACCCCTGCCCCAGCCGCTCCTCGTACAGCTCCCCCCACCACGCACGCACACGCGCGTGCGTGAAGTCCGGGAAGACCGCCTCCCCGGACCACGCCACCCCCCGCACGTCCCGGCCGGCCGCGTCCCGCACGAACGCCTCCTCGGTGACACCGCTGTCGTACACCCGCTCACCGGGCACGGCCGCCACCGCCGGGCCGACGACCGAGACCAGCCGGATCCCGTCCCGCCGCAGCTCCTGCGCCAGTTGCGGCAGCTTGGGGAACCGCTCCTGATCGACGGTGAACACCTCACGGCCGTCGTGGTGACCGACGTCCAGGTGCACGGCGTCCAACGGGAGCCCGCGCTCCTGGTAGCCGGCGACCGTGCGCCGCACCTCCCGCTCGTCGCCGAAGCTCCGCGCGTGGTGATGACCGAGCGCCCAGGCGGGCGGCAACGCCGGCGCCCCGGTCAGCGAGGCCCAGGCGAGCAGCACCCGCGCGGGCGTCCCCACGATCACCCAGCAGCGCAACGGCCCCCCGTCCATCCGCAGCACACTCGTCCCCGGCCGGTCGTGCCCCGACCCGGCCCCCTCCTCGCCCTCCCGCAACGCCACCGTGCCGTCCCAGGAGCTGTCGTAGAACACCAGGTGGGTGCCGGCGTCGGCGACCACCGTCTGCACCGGCATCGTGACGGACAGCGGACCGTCCCCGGGGCCGAAGGGTGTGGCCGGACCGGTGTTCCACAGCCGGTACCGGCCGTCTCGCAGCCTCGGCCCCGAGGCCCGGCCCCCCAGACCGAAGAACCGCGCGTCCGCCGCCACCTCCGCGCGCTGCATCCAGCGCGCCCCGCCGCCCCCGGCCGGCTCCCACCACCGCGGCGGCAGATCACGCCGCAGCGTCACCCCGCCCGGCGTGCGCACCTCGATCGCGCCGTGCCGGGAGACGGCCACCGTCATCCGCTCGGCCACCACCCGCCAGCCGCCGTCCTTGTCCGGCTCCAGCGCCGCCCGCGGATCCGGCTCCGGGCACCGGCCGGCCAACGCGTACGAGGGCTCCGGCCCGGCCCCGTCCCAGCCCCAGAACACCGCCCCGTTCACACACACCAGGATCCGCAGTTCCGAGCGGTCGAACCGTACGACACCGCCCCCGGGCCCGGACTCCACCTCCCGCAGGATCCCCGGCACCCGTGCCCGCTCCGCGCCCCGCGTCGGCAGCCCCGCCGCGTCCGCGCGCCGCCGCCGCCAGGCCGCCCGTACGGTCCGCAACCCCTGAGCCGTCCCCACCGAACCGACCGCCTTTATCGAACGCACCAGGTCACGACCGTCCATGCTGCTCACCCTGCCACTGCCCCCCTGCCACAACGGCACCGTTCAACTGCCGTTCACCCGTGCCGACGGCACATCTTCACGACACGGACCGAGTGGGGCGCACTCTGGTGCAGAAGTCGATCACATGGCATCGTCCGTGTCAGCCGCGTCCTGCGCACACCCCGAGGCCGAGCCCGTAGGACGCATCCGACGCGCAGAGCCCGGGAGCCGACCCATGACGACCGCGAACCCCCAGCCGCTCTGGCAGCCGGACGCCCCGCGCATCGCCCGAGCCAGGATCACCGCCTTCCGGACCTGGGCCGCCGCACACCACGGCGCCCCCGCCGACGGCGACTACGCGGCCCTGCACCGCTGGTCCGTCGACGAACCCGAGACCTTCTGGAAAGCCGTCGCCCAGTGGTTCGACATCCGGTTCTCCACCCCCTACGCGCGCGTGCTGGGCGACCGGACCATGCCCGGCGCGCAGTGGTTCCCCGGCGCCACCATGAACTACGCCGAGCACGCCCTGCGCACGGCGGCCACCCGCGCGGACGAACCGGCCCTGCTCCACGTCGACGAGACCCACGAACCCCGCCCCGTCACCTGGGCCGAGCTGCGCCGCCAGGTCGGCTCCCTCGCCGCCGAGCTGCGCTCCCTCGGCGTGCGCCCCGGGGACCGCGTCAGCGGCTACCTCCCGAACATCCCGGAAGCCGTCGTCGCCCTCCTCGCCGCCGCCGCGGTGGGCGCCGTATGGACCTCCTGCGCTCCCGACTTCGGCGCCCGCGGCGTCCTGGACCGCTTCCAGCAGGTCGAACCCGTCGTCCTGTTCACCGTCGACGGCTACCGCTACGGCGGCAAGGAACACGACCGCCGCGACACCGTCGCCGAACTCCGCCGCGAACTGCCCACCCTGCGCGCCGTCGTCCACATCCCGCTGCTGGGCACCGAAGCCCCCGAAGGCACCCAGCGCTGGTCGGCCCTGACCTCCGCCGACACCGAACCCGTCTTCGAACAGGTGCCCTTCGACCATCCCCTGTGGGTGCTCTACTCCTCCGGCACCACCGGCCTGCCCAAGGCCATCGTCCAGTCCCAGGGCGGCATCCTGATCGAGCACCTCAAACAGCTCGGCCTGCACTGCGACCTCGGCCCCGACGACCGCTTCTTCTGGTACACGTCGACCGGCTGGATGATGTGGAACTTCCTCGTCTCCGGCCTGCTCACCGGCACCACGATCGTCCTCTACGACGGCAGCCCCGGCCACCCCGGCATCGGCGCCCAGTGGAGCATCGCCGAACGCACCGGCGCCACCCTCTTCGGCACCTCCGCCGCCTACGTCATGGCCTGCCACAAGGCCGGCGTCCACCCGGCCCGCGACCACGACCTCTCCCGGATCCAGTGCGTCGCCACCACCGGCTCCCCCCTCCCGCCCGACGGCTTCCGCTGGTTGCACGAGGAGTTCGCCGAGAGCGGCGCCGACCTGTGGATCGCCTCCGTCAGCGGCGGCACCGACGTCTGCTCCTGCTTCGCCGGAGCCGTCCCCACCCTCCCCGTGCACATCGGCGAACTCCAGGCCCCCGGCCTCGGCACCGACCTTCAGTCCTGGGACCCCGACGGCCGGCCCGTCATCGACGAGGTCGGCGAACTGGTCGTCACCAACCCCATGCCGTCGATGCCGATCCGCTTCTGGAACGACCCCGACGGCAGCCGCTACCACGACAGCTACTTCGCCACCTACCCCGGCGTCTGGCGGCACGGCGACTGGATCACCGTGACCTCCCGGGGCTCCGTCGTCATCCACGGCCGCTCCGACTCCACCCTCAACCGCCAGGGCGTCCGGATGGGCTCGGCCGACATCTACGAGGCCGTCGAACGCCTCCCCGAGATCAAGGAATCCCTGGTCATCGGCGTCGAACAGCCCGACGGCGGCTACTGGATGCCCCTCTTCGTCCACCTGGCGCCGGGCGCCGCCCTCGACGAGGCGCTCCTGGGCCGCGTCAAGCGGACCATCCGTGAACAGCTCTCCCCGCGGCATGTCCCCGACGAGATCATCGAAGTGCCCGGCATCCCGCACACCCTCACCGGCAAACGCATCGAGGTCCCCGTCAAACGCCTCCTCCAGGGAACCCCCCTGGCCAAAGCGGTCAACCCCGGCTCCGTCGACAACCTCGACCTGCTCCGCTTCTACGAGGACCTCGCCCGCGAACGAGCCTGACCCCGAACCCCGAACCCCGAACCCCGAACCTCGAACCCCGTACGGGCCGGCCGGTACCCCCTCGGCCGACCCGTTGTCAGTGGGCGCGGTTACTGTGAGTGAGCATTGATCGACCGCGCACAGGGGGAAACATGGCGCACACCGACCAGACCGTCCGACGCGTCCTGCACCGCGAGATCGCCGGCACCATCGGCCTGCTCACCGACGAACACGACTTCCGCACCATGCGGCACTACCGCACCTTCACCTTCGACGACCACCCGGCATACCTGCGCCACGTCGAAGCCGTCCTGCGCACCCGCGCCGCGCAGGGCACCCACACCACGATCGCCCTCTTCGACCCGGAGGAGTACGCCGACTACTGCACGGAGACGGACCTCGACCCCGACCTCCCCTCCAGCCGCACCCGCTTCACCGCCGAACTGGCCGCCACCGGCACCACGGTCCCCTACGAGGGCCAGCCCCTCACGGATCTTCTGCCGACCCTCGTCGACGAGGCCGTCCGCCAGGCCACCTGGGAGTACGCCACCACCCTGCTGGCCCGCCTCGGCTCCTGCTCCTCCTGCGGCCAGGACCTCGGCCGAGCCGCCTACGCCCGCGCCTCCGCCCTCCTCACCCGCATCCTTGACACGTCCCCCGCGGGCAACCGGCACCTCGTCTGCAGCGTCTCCGAAACCCCGGAACCCCTCCTCGCGGTCCTCCACGCCGACGAGGACACCGACGGCACCACGCGCCTGGACGAGGTCGAGGCGCTCGAATTCACCAGCGTTCTCGCGCTCGGTCTCGCCACCCACCTCCCCGGCGGACTCGTGATGCGCACCAGCGCCCCCGGCAGCCCGGACCGCGTCCACGGCTGGCGCCTGCGCGGCTACGGCCTCGAAGCCCTCACCGCCGCGGAGGTCTTCGACGCCTACTGCACCGACGCCCAGTCCGGCGATCTCATCTCACCGGAGTCCAACGTCGACTACTGCGCACCGCCGGACCTCGGCGACGAGGGACCACCCCCGGGGCACCACCACTGAAAAGCCTGGGGGCGCCCCACCCACCGGTGGGGCGCCCCGAGGGACGGCGACGGCGAACGGCTACTCGCCGGAGAGCACGGCCTGCGCCGCGCCCCGCGCCTCCTCGGCACTGTCCGTGGCACGGGCGGCGGCCGCGGCGCGCTCGCACTGGGCGAGCGTGAACTTCGCCAGCGTCGCCCGGACGTACGGCAGCGAGGCGGCACCCATGGAGAGGGAGGTGACACCCAGACCGGTCAGCACACACGCCAGCAGCGGGTCGGACGCGGCCTCACCGCAGACCCCGCAGCTCTTGCCCTCGGCCCGCGCCGCCTCGGCGGACAGCGCGACCAGGTCGAGCAGCGCGGGCTGCCAGGGGTCCTGGAGCCGGGAGACCGCACCCACCTGGCGGTCGGCGGCGAAGGTGTACTGCGCGAGGTCGTTGGTCCCCAGCGAAAGGAACTCGACCTCCCGCAGGATCGAGCGCGCCCGCAGCGCGGCGGACGGGATCTCGACCATCGCACCGAACTTCGCCCGCAGACCGGCCGCACGGCAGGCGTCGGCGAACGCCTTGGCGTCGGCCCGGTCCGCCACCATCGGCGCCATGACCTCAAGGTGGACCGGAAGCCCCTCGGCCGCCTTCGCCAGCGCCGTCAGTTGAGCACGCAGCACCTCGGGGTGGTCGAGCAGCGAGCGCAGCCCGCGCACGCCCAGCGCCGGGTTCGGCTCGTCGGCCGGGGTGAGGAACTCCAGCGGCTTGTCCGCGCCGGCGTCCAGGACCCGCACCACGACCCGGCCGCCGGGGAACGCCTCCAGCACCTGCCGGTAGGCCGCGACCTGCTTCTCCGTACCCGGCGCGCTCCTGCTGTCGTCGAGGAAGAGGAACTCCGTGCGGAAGAGACCGACGCCCTCGGCCCCGGCCTCCACCGCGGCGGCCAGGTCCGCGGGTCCACCGATGTTGGCGAGCAGCGGCACCTTGTGACCGTCGGAGGTGGCACCCGGCCCGGTCGAGGCGGCGAGCGCCGCCTTGCGCTCGGCGGCCCGCGCCGTCAGCTCCGCCTTCTTCTCCGCGGCGGGGTTCACGAAGATCTCGCCCGTGGAACCGTCGACGGCGATCACGGTGCCCTCGGGCAGCTCACCGGCGCCGGGGAGGGCCACCACGGCGGGTACGCCGAGCGCCCGCGCCAGGATCGCGCTGTGGCTGGTCGGCCCGCCCTCCTCGGTGACGAACCCCAGGACCAGGGCGGGGTCCAGCAGCGCGGTGTCGGCCGGCGCCAGATCACGCGCGATGAGCACATAGGGCTCGTCGCTGTCCGGAACACCCGGCATGGGCACCCCGAGCAGCCGGGCGACGATACGGTTCCGCACGTCGTCGAGGTCGGCCACCCGACCGGCGAGGTACTCCCCGGCACCGGCGAGCAGCGCACGGTAGGCGGCGAACGCGTCGTACACCGCACGCTCGGCGCTGCTGCCGACGGCGATGCGCCGCTCCACGTCCGTCATCAGCTCGGGGTCCTGAGCCATCATGGCCTGCGCGTCCAGCACCGCCTGCGCCTCGCCACCGGCGAGGTTGCCGCGCGCCGTCAGATCGGCAGCCACAGCCTCGACGGCCTGACGGGCGCGCCCCTGCTCCCGTTCCGTGTCCTGTGCGGGGATCTGCTTGGCCGGCGGTTCCAGCACCGCCGTCCCCATGTGCCGAACCTCGCCGATCGCCACCCCGTGGCTCACGCCGACGCCTCGCAGCGTTGTCTCCATCTCACCCGTCTCCGATAGCGCGGCGAGTCCTGCCGCCGCGGTGCTTTGTCCTGCCTGCCGCCGCAGGGCGGCGCTGCCGTCACTGGCTCAGCACGTCACTGCCAGAGAAAGAGACTCTCGCCGGCCTTCACTTCGCCGTCCTCCCGCAGAGCGGAGAGGGACTCGGCCGTGGCCTCCAGCGCGACCACCGGGCACACCGGGGACTTGCCGGCGGCCTCGACGGCGGCCGGGTTCCAGCGCACGACCGCCTGGCCGCGCGTCACGGTGTCCCCCTTGTTCACCAGCAGCTCGAAGCCCTCGCCGTTGAGCTGCACGGTGTCGATGCCGAGGTGGGTGAGCACGCCGTGTCCGCTCTCGTCGACCACGACGAAGGCGTGCGGGTGCAGGGAGACGATGACCCCGTCCACGGGGGAGAGCGCCTCCGACGGCTCACGGACGGGGTCGATCGCGGTGCCCGGGCCGACCATGGCCCCGGAGAAGACCGGATCGGGCACGGCGGCCAGTCCGATGGTGCGTCCGGCCAGCGGGGACGTCACGGTGGTCATGGGAAGCCTCCCAGAGAAGTGGAGTCAGAGGGGCCGTCCCTGCCTGTCCCGGACGGCATGCTGAGCAGCAGCGTATGTCATAGGAAGTACCGGTTCCGCATGAGTGCTCCCGGTAAGAGGTCTAGACCACACTCGCCATGGATTTGCACCTGTTCCCGGAGTGCGTGTAGAGTCTTTACTCCTGCCTGAGGTTGAGCGGTGCCAGTGAGCATCCCGACCTGGCGGAACTCCAATCTGTCAGATCCTATCTCTGGATCCGCTTCTGCGTGCTCGCAGGAGGGTGGTCAGGGAGGTCGGGAAATCCTGATAGTGTTGGAAACACCGAAGGGAAGCGCCCGGAGGAAAGCCTGAGAGAGTCT